>JARRMU010000013.1:0-47841 GCA_037385645.1 Gemmatimonadales bacterium | reverse complement strand
GACGTTCAGCGCGGCGCTGCTGCGCCTGCCTGTCGTTGTGCCGGAGCAGCTCGTCCGCGAGGCGGATGAGGTCTCCGGCTGGTCGGAGCGACCCGAGTGACGTACGAGCATGTCACGACCCGAATCGATGATGCCGGGGTGAACCGCATCGCGCTTGACCGCCCCCGCCAGCGGAACGCCTTGAACGCTGCGCTGGTCGCCGAGCTCAAGGTCGCGCTCGCGCTCGCCGACGCCGACGAGCGGGTGCGCGTCGTCATGCTCACCGGAGAGGGCCCTGACTTCTGCGCCGGAGCCGACCTTCGTGAGGTCCAGGACTCCATCGAGGCCGGCGTGCTGGAGAGCCTGGCCGACGCCGAATCGCTGGGCGAGCTCTTCCTTCTTCTGAGAAAGTTGCGGAAGCCGGTCGTGGCTGCCGTTCATGGACGAGCGCTCGCCGGCGGCTGCGGGCTCGCCACGGCGTGCGATCTGGTGGTGGCCGCCTCCGACTCGCAGTTCGGCTATCCGGAAGTGCGCCTTGGTTTCGTGCCCGCGATGGTCATGGCGATTCTGCGCCGCTCCGTGGGCGAGAAGAGGGCCTTCGAGCTCATCGTCCTCGGAGACCGAATCGACGCCGAGACGGCGAGAGAATACGGGCTCGTGAGCCGGGTGTTTCCGGCGGAGGAATTCGAGGCCCACGCGGAGGAGTACGTGGTCCGGCTCGCGGAGCGCAGTGCGTCGGCCCTGGCGCTCTCGAAACAGCTGCTGTATCAGATCGACGGCATGAGCTTCGAAGCGGCGATCCGCACCGGAGCGGAGGTGAACGCCATCGCGCGGCTCACGCCGGACTGCCAGGAAGGCATCCGGCGCTTCCTCGAGGGCTGATCGAAGGTCGAAAGAGAGAGTAGGATGCACGATCCGACGGCTGCCACGACCGCCGAGCAGACATCGTCAGAGGCGTTCCCCTCCTGGCTCGCACTCCTGATCGCCGTGGTCGCGCTCGGTGCCGGCCTGCAGCTGGTCGCCGGGGAGGGCAAGGACTCGATCGCGGCGGGAGTGCTGCTGCTGGTGACCGCTCTCGCATCCACCGCCGTCGCCCTCGCGCAGGGAGCTTACGGTCCCGACGCCGAGGGTCCGCTCGATCTGAGCGCCAGGCTGGGTCTGGGACTCCTCGGCGGGATGCTGGGGGCGGTGGCAGCGAGGCTCGTCGTCTGGCTGACGGCCGAGATCGGCCTGCTCTCGCTGCTCGGGATCCAGGTCGGCTGGGAGGTCGCCATCTTTCTTGCCTTGCTTCCCGTACCGGCGCTCTTCTGGGGCATCGGGCTCGGGGTCCTCTACCCCTTCATCCCGGGTGCCACGTTCGTGGCCAAGGGGGCATTCGTCGGCGCCCTCTCCGCTCTCTACCTGCTTCTGAAGACCCTGCCTCTCGATCTCGGCGCGGGCTGGCTCGGGTCGGCGGTCGGCCCGCTCACCTGGGTGCCCGTGCTCCTCTACGCCCTAATTTGGGGCGTTGTCTGTGCGGCCACGGTATCCTGGGGGTCTCGCGCGGATCAGGCGCCGGTGAGCCGTTACCTGGGTCAGCCCACCGGCTAGCGTACCGTCTCAGACGTCACACGGGCATTCGGTACGCCCGTTCATTCCGCACGATCGCACCCGCGCTTGGCGTGACACCCGTGAACGACGTCGATGAGAGGACCGTGAGATGACGGGAACGGTCGGCTGGTGGCTGCGTCTCCAACTCGGCCTCGGCCTCGCTGGCGGGCTCGTGTGGCTGGCTGGCGCAGCCGCCGGGAGCGACTTCTTCTCCGGGGTCGGCGCCGGTCTGTTGATCGCGGCACTCGTTCTCCGCCTGGGCCGACGTGCCGCGAGGGAGCACGGCGACGAAGGATCGTGAGGCACGTGGAGGACGAGAGGTCGTGAGGCGATGCGCCTGGGTGGGCGATGATCCCCTCATGATCGCGTACCACGACAGCGAGTGGGGCGTCCCGACGCGCTGCGACGGCCAGCTGTTCGAGCTGGTGACGCTGGAAGGCGCTCAGGCCGGCCTCAGCTGGTCCACGATTCTGAACAAGCGGGAGAACTACCGCCGGGCGTTTCGAGGATTCGATCCGGTTAGGGTCGCCGGCTTCGACGAGCGCGATGTCGAGTCGCTCCTTCAGGATGCAGGAATCGTCCGGCACAGGGGAAAGATCGAGTCGACGATCAACAACGCCCGCAGGGTGCTCGAGATTCAGGCGGAGGCCGGCAGCTTCGCCGAGTACGTGTGGAGCTTCGTCGGCTCGACCCCGATCGTGAACCGTTGGACGGGGCTGTCTGAGCTGCCTTCGGAGACACCCGAGTCCCGAGCGATGAGCCGCGACATGCGGCGGCGCGGGTTCCGCTTCGTCGGGCCGACGACCTGCTACGCCTTCATGCAGGCCGCGGGTCTGGTGAACGACCACGAGCTCTCCTGCTATCGGCACCGAGAGATCGCCGGGTCGGTGCCGTGAGCGGGCCCGAGGTCCGGGAGGTCCGTTTTCGGGTGTCGTCGGGTGAGGGGGACACGTCGGCCGTCCTCCTCCTCCCGGCTGCCCCGAAGGCGCTGTTCGTGCTCGGCCACGGCGCCGGAGCCGGGATGCGCCATACGTTCATGGAGACGGTGGCGCGTTTGTTGGCGGCGCGGCATCTCGCCACCTTCCGCTACCAGTTTGCCTACATGGAACGGGGCCGCCGGCGTCCGGATCCGCGGCCGACTCTCCTCGCCACGGTGCGCTCCGCCCTTGCGGCCGCCGTCGCCGAGGCACCGGGGCTGCCGACCTTTGCCGGTGGCAAGTCGATGGGTGGGCGGATGACCTCTCTGGCGGCCGCCGCCTCCCCGCTGGAGCGGGTGCGGGGGCTCGTGTTCTTCGGGTTCCCGCTCCACCCGCCCGGCAGGCCCTCCACGGATCGGGCCGCTCACCTCGCGGAGGTGGGCCGGCCCATGCTCTTCCTTCAGGGGACCCGCGACCGCCTGGCCGATCTCGAGTTGCTCAGCCCGGTGTGCGAGAGACTCGGCCTCGCGGCCACGCTCCACGTCGTGGATGGGGCGGATCACTCCTTTCAGGTCCTCAAGCGCTCGGGGCGGTCCATGGATGAGGTCTTCGACGAGCTCGTCGACACGACCGAGCGCTGGGTGGCCCCCTTCCTTTGAGCCAAGGTCGCTTGACGGAGGGTTGCTTGACGGAGGTGTGACGGGACGCGCCAAGGCGCGGAATGCCGAGCCTCGACCTCCAGCCCGCCGTGACGGCTCTCCGGCGACACTATGGGTTTCAGCGCTTCCGCCCGGCGCAGAAGCGAGTCGTGAGGGCCGTTCTCGCGGGAGGGGACGTGCTGGCCGTTCTCCCGACCGGCGCCGGCAAGTCGATCTGCTTCCAGGTCCCGGCGCTTCTGGATCCGGGCCTCACACTCGTGGTCTCCCCCCTCATCTCCCTCATGCAGGACCAGGTGGCGGCTGCCGTGCGGCGGCAGATACCGGCAGCCGCCTTGACAAGCGCTTCCTCGCTTGCCGAGCGGAGCCGGACGGCCCAGGCGGTCCGAGCCGGCCATCTGCGCCTGCTCTACGTGTCACCGGAGCGGCTCCATTCCCGGGGCTTTCGGGCTCTCCTCTCCGGGGTACGTGTCGCCCGAATCGCCGTGGACGAGGCGCACTGTATCTCAGAATGGGGCCACGATTTCCGGCCCTCCTACCGTCGAATCGCAGTCTTCCGCCAGCTCGTGGGCAATCCGCCCTGCGTCGCTCTCACCGCGACGGCCACGCCCGAGACGCGCGACGACATCGCCGAGGCTCTGCGGCTCAAGTCTCCGCGCCGCGTCCTCACCGGCGTCAACCGGCCGAACCTTCAGTGGAGCGTTGCCCGGGCTGGCGAGTCTCGGCACGCCGCGCGTTTGGCCCTGGATGCCGTCCGGAACGTCTCCGGCTCCTCGATCGTCTACCTGCCCGCTCGGGAGCGCTCCGTCCGCGTCACCGAGCTCCTCCTCCGGCGCGGGCTCCGCGCGGCCCCGTACCATGCCGGGCTTCCGGCCACGACGAGGCACGCGATCCAGAGGCGCTTCCTGAGCGGAGAGCTGCGTGTCGTGTGCGCGACGAGCGCTTTCGGGATGGGGATCGATCACCCATCCGTGCGTCTGGTATGTCACGTCGGGATGCCGGGCTCGCTCGAGTCTTACGTGCAGCAGGCGGGCAGGGCGGGGCGGGATGGTGAGCGAGCGAGTTGTCTGCTGATCGTGGGCCGGGAGGACGAGGCGGTGCAGCGGAGCCTGATCGGGCAGAGCTGGCCATCCGCCGGAAGTCTGGTGCGCGTCTTCGACGCCCTCCCCTCCGGGCCGGTGACGGTACGTGTCTTGGCGAGCTCGCTTCCCGCCGTGAGCGAGCCCGAGCTCTTGAGCGCCCTCCGGCTCCTCGAGGAGTTCGGCTGCGTGCGACGGACGCCGGGTAGCTGCGGCGCACGAGATTCGATTGTCCGGGGTCCGTCGGGTGTGCGACGTCTCATCGACTTTCAGGTTTCGCGTCGGGGCGCGCGCCGGGCGCTCTGGAGGTTGTCCGCGATGCAGAGATACGTTCGATCGGCGCGCTGTCGGCGTGCCTCGATCGCGACCTACTTCGGAGAACGGACGCCCCTCTGCACCGGGTGCGACCGCTGCGACTGACCCGCGCGGCCCCTATGCCACAAACGGATCCGTGTGTTTTTATTTTCGGCGTTTCGGCCATAGATTGATGGCCTCCGTTCTGGCCGCCGTCGCCTTGATCATCGGGAGATGGAAGTTTCGGCCGTCGGAGCAGCTTGTGTGAGATCGATCATCAGTACGCCCGCGGGTGCCGGTCGAGGTCGGTGACGTGCGGGTCGGGAGGAACATAGATGTCCGACGATTTGAGCCTTTACCTCGAGGACCATCACGTCATGATGCGTGAGATGGTCCGCGAGTTCGCCGAGGCGGAGATCGCTCCGGTGGCGGAGTATCACGACGAACACGAGGAGTTTCCCTGGAAGAACGCTGCCAAGATGGCGGAGCTCGGGCTGTTCGGCATCCCGTTCGAGGACAGATACGGCGGAGCCGACATGGATCTGCTCGCCAGCGTCATCGCGAGCGAAGAGCTTGCCAGGGTCGACGCCAGCCACTCGATCACGGTCGGCGCGCACATTTCGTTGGCCTGCACGCCGATCCACCGTTGGGGAAGCGAAGAGCAGAAGGCGAAGTACCTGGCGCCCCTGGCCAGCGGTCAGGTCCTGGGCGGCTTCGGGCTGACGGAGCCGAACGCCGGATCCGATGCCGGCGGAACCGAGACAACGGCGGTCCGAAAGGGTGATCACTACGTCCTGAACGGGCAGAAGACCTGGATCACCCACGGGGGCGTAGGCGAGATCTTCGTCGTCGCGGCCTCGACATCCCCCGACAAGGGCGCCTACGGGATCAGCGCCTTCATTCTCACCAAAGAGACGTGCGATCTCGACGTCGCCACCGAACTCGGCTTCGGGCACAGCGACGAACTCGAACCGATGCCGGGATTCTCGGCCGGCCAGAAGCTGCGAAAGCTGGGGTGGAACGCCTCGGACACCCGCGAGCTGATCCTCGAGGACGTGGAGGTCCCGGTCGAGAATCTCCTGGGAGAAGAGGACAAGGGCTTTCCTGTCTTTCTGGACACGCTGGATGGGGGGAGGGTCGGGATCGCGGCCCACGCCCTCGGGATCGCCCAGGGAGCGTTCGAGCTGGCGGCGCGGTATACGGGCGAGCGACGACAGTTCGGAAAGCAGATCAACGAATTCCAAGGCGTGCAGTTCATGCTGGCAGAGATGGCGACGCGGATTCATGCGGCACGCCTGCTGACCTACCATGCTGCCCGCCTTCGCATGGAGGGCAAGCCGCACAAGAAAGAGGCCTCCATGGCCAAGCTGTTCGCCTCCGAGGCGGCCATGGATGTCACGACGAAGGCGGTGCAGCTCCACGGCGGTTACGGCTATTCACGCGAATACGCAGTCGAGCGGATGATGAGAGACGCAAAGATCACAGAGATTGGGGAAGGGACGAGCGAGATCCAGAAGATCGTGATCGCGCGAGAGGTTCTGAAAGAGTTCCAGGGCTAGCGCGCCGATCACATGCGGCGCGAGATCGTCATTAACGCGGCCGGTCAGGAGACGCGGGTCGCGATCCTCGAAGACGGCCGTTTGGTCGAGCTCATGCACGAGCGTGCAGATGCTCAACGCATGGTGGGCGACATCTATCTCGGCCGCGTCGAAGCCGTGCTTCCCGGTATCCAGGCCGCCTTCGTAGACATCGGCACGGAGAAGTCGGGCTTCCTCCACGCCTCGGACGCGGCGGAGCGTGACGACGACGAGGACGAGGAGAAGAAGAACGGCGGCAAGCGCGCCGGTCGATACCCCCCCATCCAGGACCTCGTGTCGCGGGGCCAGGAAGTGCTGGTCCAGATCACGAAGGAGCCGATCAGCACCAAGGGTCCTCGTGTCACCACTCAGGTCTCCCTTCCGGGCCGCTTCCTCGTCTACATGCCCACCAGCGACCATATCGGCGTCAGTCGCAAGATCGACGACCGGGACGAGCGAGCGCGGCTGCGGAAGATGGCCCGCGACCTGTTGGCCAAGAGGCCGGGGGGCGTCATCGTGCGGACCGTGGGCGAGGAGCTCACCAAGAAGGTGTTCAAGCGCGAGCTCTCAGCTCTGCTCGCCACATGGGAGAAGGTCCAGGAAGCGGTGAAGGAGGCGCAGGCGCCCGCGCTCATCCATGAAGAAGCGAAGCTCACGAGCGGGATCATCCGCGACCTGTTTAGCGACAGAATCGATGCGCTGACCGTAGATTCGCGCGACCTGGCCCACGAGATCAAGACCTACCTCGGCGAAGTCAGCCCCGAGCTCGTCGACAGGGTCAAGCTCTACAGCGGTGCGACGCCGGTCTTCGATGAGAACGAGATCGAGGAGCAGATCCACCGTGCCTACCGGCGCAAGGTGGACCTGGCCTCCGGTGGGCATATCGTGATCGAGGCTACCGAGGCGCTCGTGGCGATCGACGTGAATACCGGTCGCTACACGGGCAAGAAGGACCCCGAACAGACGATCCTCCGGACCAACCTGGATGCCGCGGCCGAGGTCTCACGCCAGCTCCGGCTCCGGGACATAGGCGGAATCATCGTCGTCGACTTCATCGACATGGATGACCCGGAGTTCCGGGAGCGCGTCTATCAGTCGATGAAGTCGCACCTTGGCCGGGACCGGGCCCGCACCAAGGTGTTCGGGATCTCGGACCTCGGGTTGCTGGAGATGAGCCGCCAACGGGTCAGACCGAGCCTGTTTCAGATCATGTCCGAGCCCTGCTCCTACTGCGAGGGAACGGGCCGGGTGTTCTCGCCCGAGACGGTTCTGCGGCGGGTGGAGCGGGCGATCCGGCGGGCCGCCTCGGCCGGGGAGAACCGCAAGCTGACGGTGCGAATCCACCCGGACGTGGCTCTCTATCTGCTCGAGAAGGAGCCGGCGTTCATCAAGATCATGAAACGGGAGTGCCGGATCGACCTGGACTTCCGGGACGATCCCCTGATCAACGCCTCGGAGTATCGGCTGCTGGCGGCGCCTTCGGATCAGGATGTAACGAGCCGGTACGCGGTGGCGTAACGGCCGGCTCGGGCGCCGAAGCGAGGTTTCCCCAGCCTCGGCAGCCGGCGCCTATCCTCGGAGTCTCGTCGCTTTGCTTCGGGCCAGGGAACGAGCGCGCTCGGGCGTTGTAGATACGCTCGGGTTGCGGCTTTTTTGCTCGCTGCGGTCCGGCCGGACGTTGCCCATGTGGCATGTGCGGATTAGCTTTGTTGGCTATCGTAAAACTGCCAGAAGCAAGAGATCACCTGCATGTACGCAATCATAGAAGCCAGCGGGAAGCAGTTTCGGGCCGAGCCTGATTCGACGCTTCGCCTCCCTCGCCTGCGCGCGGAGCCGGGTGACACGGTGACGTTCGAGGTTCTGCTCGCCGAAACGGACGGCCAGGTCCAGATCGGGCACCCTTCTCTGGAGGGCGCGTCCGTCGCGGCCGAGGTCGTGCGACACGGCAAGGGCGAGAAGATCGTCGTCTTCAAGCGCAAACGGCGGAAGGGATACCGAAGGAAGCAGGGTCACCGCCAGGGTTTCACCGAGGTCCGCGTCACCGAGATCGCCATCGGCAAGGCGAAGCCGCGCAAGGCGAAAGAGTCGAAGAAGGAAGAGGCTGCGGCGGTCGTGGAAGAGGCGGCGGTCGTGGAAGAGGCACCAGTCGTCGAGGCCGAGGTTGCCGCTCCAGTGGAGGAGGCTGCCGAGGCAGAGGCCGCCGCTCCGGAGGCTGAGGCCGTTGCCGAGATCGACATCACGGATGCCGCCCGCAAGCTGGCCGAGGAGAACGGAATCGACCTCGCGGGGTTGGAGGGCTCCGGGGCCGGAGGTCGTATCCTCAAGGGCGACGTCGAGAAGGCGATTCGGGCGCAAGCGGACGAGGGTTGATCGAAATGGCACACAAGAAAGGCGTAGGATCCAGCCGCAACGGCCGCGACAGCAACCCGAAGTACCTCGGCGTGAAGAGGTTCGGCGGGCAAGCCGTGAGCGCGGGCAGCATCATCGTCCGCCAGCGCGGCACGCGGATCCATCCGGGACGCAATGTGGGCCGCGGAAAGGACGATACGCTGTTCGCCCTCACCGACGGGTTCGTACAGTTCTCCACGGCACGTGGCGGCAAGAAGTCGGTGAGCGTTCTCGCCGAGCTGTGATCTAGAGCTCCCTCAAAGGGAGCCATTGCGAGCGATTTCGTGCCAAGAGCCGAGGCCCCGCCGAAAGCGGGGCCTCGGTCGTTCGGGCCGTTAGTCAGGCCGTTTAGAGCCGGCCGTCTTGGCGCACAAAGCCCAGCGCGAGCCGGCCGCCGCCGGGCACCCCCGACCGGTACCTACTCGCCGGTGAACTGGGCAGGGCGCTTCTCCAGGAAGGCGCTTACCCCTTCATCCATGTCGTGGGTCGAGAACAGTAGGCTGAACCACGCGCGCTCGAATTGCAGACCCTGGTCCAACGGCATGCGCCTCGCCGCGAGGATGCTTTCCTTGGCCGCCTTGAGGGCGATCGGCGATTTGGATCCTATCGTTCGGGCGAGCTCGAGAGTCCGCGCGCGGAGCTCGTCGGCAGGCACGACTTCGTCGACGAGGCCTATGCGGCCGGCTTCCTCGGCCGAGATCATCTTCCCCGTGTAGATCATCCTCATCGCCCGGCCCTCGCCGACGAGACGCGGCAGGCGCTGCGTGCCGCCGCCGCCGGGGATGAGCCCCAGATTGATTTCGGGCTGCCCGATCCGCGCCTGATCGGAGGCGATCCGGATGTCGCACGCCATGGACAGCTCGCACCCGCCGCCCAGGCAGAAGCCGTGGATCATGGCGATGATCGGCTTGGGGAAGGCTTCCATCGCCGAGTAGATGTTGCCGCTCTGCATACTCTGGTACTGTTGGGCCGGCTTCGCGTCCTTGAACTCGCCGATGTCTGCCCCCGCGATGAAGGCCTTCTCGCCCGCGCCGGTCAGCACGACGACGCGGACCTCGTCATCGGTGCGGAACTCCTCCAGGGCTCCGACGAGCGCGCAACGGACCTCCCCGTTCAGGGCGTTCATCTTCTCCGGGCGATTGACGGTGAGGACACCGACCCGGCCTTCCAGTTTCTCCTTCAGCAGCACGTCGCTCATCTCTCACTCGCTCCTTATCGACGACGGCCCGCGGCTCTCGTCAGGCTCTCGTTCGGTTCTACCAGAAGTAGAAGCCACGACCGGATTTCTTACCCAGCTTACCTTCCTCCACCATCTGCTCCAGCAGCTCGGGGGGCCGGAACCGATCGCCGAGCTCCCGCTGCAGATAAAGTGCGATCTCGAGGCGCACGTCCAGGCCTACGAGATCCGTGAGGCGGAGTGGGCCCATCGGGTGCCGGTATCCGAGCTCCATCGCGCGGTCGATGTCCTCGGCCGATGCGACGCCCGCCTCGACCATTCGGATCGCCTCGAGGCCGAGGGCGATCCCGAGGCGCGAGGAAGCGAAGCCCGGGGAGTCTACGACCACGATGGGCGTCTTGCCCATGCGCTCGGCGGCCTCACGGGCACGCTCGACCGCATCGGGTGCGGTACGGTCGCCCCGCACGATCTCGACGAGCGCCATGATGTGGACGGGGTTGAAGAAGTGCATGCCCACGACCCGTTCTTGGCCGGGAACCGCCTCCGCGATGGCGGTGATCGACAGAGAGGACGTGTTCGTGGCCAGCAGCGCGTCCGGCTTCACGATCTCGGCGGCGCTGGCGAGGATCTCCTGCTTCAGTTTCAGCACCTCCGGGACCGCTTCGACGACGATCTCGGCCCCAGCCACTGCCTCGGCGGCGTCGGACGTGGCCCGCAGACGGCCTAGCGCGGCGTCGCGGACTTCGGGTTCCACCTTTCCCAGCTCCACGCCCTTGTCGAGCTGTGCCCTTACCCGCCCCATCGCGCTCTCGAGAGCCTCCTCGCTCACGTCTGTGAGACGGACGTCGTAGCCGGCAAGAGCCGCGACCTGCGCGATCCCGTGTCCCATCGTGCCGGCTCCGAGGACGGCCAGCACCGGTCGGGAGCCTCCCTCCGTGTGTGTCATGGCATCATTCCTGGCGTCGTTTCTGGCATGCTTCCCGTCTTCATTCCGGTTCTGCAAGCTGCCGCTCCGGCGGCGTGCTCCAGTCGATCGCTTTGCGCCGCACGACCGCGACGGCGTCGAATCCGAGCTCCTCGGCAATCGCGTTGGCCACCACGTTGTCGGCGCCCACATAGAGACGGACCTCCAGGAGCTCCCGCTCCCGTGCCCAGCGGTAGGCGGCCGCGAGCAGCCTCTTGAGGTTGCCCTTCCGGCGGGCATCGGGCCGGACGTAGGGTGTCTGGATGCGGCCAAAGACGTGAGGCTGGAAGTAGGCGAGGTTGGTCGTGACCCGGCAGGAGATCATGCCGTCCAGGCCGCCGTCCCTTCGGGCGAGCACGAACACGCTCGCGTGCTCGTCGCGAATGTCGGTCGCGAAGGCGGCTCGCCGGCTCACGAATCCGGTGCGCGCGACCCGGTTGTACGCCGGATTGTGGCGGTGCTCGCGAACATAGTGTGCCCAGAGCGCGACGAGTTCGTCGAGATCGCCCTCGGTTGCCTCGCGCAGTGGGCTCTCTTCGCTCATCCCTCGTGCTCCGTCGGAGCGCGGCCGAAGCTCGGGATCCGCTTCTCGAGAAAAGCCCGTGTGCCCTCGTGAGCGTCGGCGGAAAGGAAGCAGGCGGCCTGCGCCTCGAGCTCATAGTCCAGCATCTCGTCAATGCCGGCGGCCAGGCTCCTCCGGACGGCTGCCTTGGCGAGCCGGAGAGCGAGGGCGGGACGGGCGGCCAGGCGTTCGGCCACGCCCGTGACTTCGTTCATCAGGTCGTTGTGGGGAACGACCCGGTTCACGAGGCCGATCTCGAGCGCACGCATCGCGTCCACCATCTCTCCGAAGAAGAAGAGCTCGGCGGCGCGGGCCTCGCCTACCAGCCGAGGGACGAAGTAGGCACCGCCCCAGTCGGGGTGGAGGCCGATGTTGCTGAACGTCTGTCCGATCGATGCTCGGTCGGATGCCCACCGGAGGTCGCAGGCCAGCGCCAGGTTGGCGCCTCCGCCCGCGGCCGGGCCGTTGATCGCCGCGATCACCGGCTTCGGCATCTCCACGATGGTGGAGACGACCCGTCGTCCTGCCTCGACGAGTTGCCGGAACTCCTCGAGTCGGCCGTTTTCCACCATCTCCGACAGGTAGCGGACGTCTGCCCCTGTGCAAAACGCCCGTCCCCGACCGGTCACGACGACGGCCCGGACGCGACCGTCGATCCCAAGCATCTCGAGGCCCTCCGCGAGCTCATCCCGCATCGTGCCCACCAGGGAGTTCAGCTTATCGGGCCGGTTGAGGGTGAGCGTGCCCACCGCACCCTCCACCGATACGAGAATACGGGGCTCGTCGGTCACTCCGGAGCCTCGCTCACTCTGGAGCCTCGCTCATTCCAGCTCCTCCCGGTGGACGATCGTCGCGATTCCCTGACCCACGCCGATGCACATCGTGACGAGGCCGGTCGAAGCTGACCGGCGCTTCATCTCGTGCACGAGCGTGGTGAACAGCTTCGCCCCGGTGCAGCCGAGCGGGTGACCGAGGGCGATCGCGCCTCCGTTCACGTTGACCTTCTCGGGGTCGCGAACGCCTCGTTCAGCTCCACGAGATCGAGGTCCGCTACCGTGAGGGCGGCTCGCTCGAGCGCCTTCCGGGTGGCGGGCACCGGGCCGATCCCCATGCGCGAGGGATCCACACCGGCCACTGCGGAGGCGCCGAGCCGCGCCATGGGTTCGAGGCCGAGCTTGCGGGCGGCCGCCCGGCTGGTCACGAGGACCGCCGCGGCGCCGTCGTTGATTCCGGAAGCGGAACCGGCGGTGACGGTGCCGTCGCGACGGAACGCGGGCCGCAGCCTCGCGAGCCCCTCGAGCGTGACGTCGGGCCGGGGGTGTTCATCCCGATCGACCATTATCGGGTCACCCTTTCGCTGGGGCACTTCGACCGGAACGATCTCATCGGCGAACCGGCCCTCCTCGATGGCCCGCCCCGCCCGCCGCTGGCTCTCCACGGCGAATGCGTCCTGCTCCTCCCGGGAGACCCCGTACTCGTCCGCGACCAGCTCGGCCGTCTCGCCCAGCGATATCGTCCAGCGGTCGGGCATCTTCGGATTCACGAACCTCCATCCGACGGTCGTATCGGCCGTGGGAGGAGCAAATCGCGAGTAGCCGGCCTCCGGCTTCAGCATCACCCACGGGGCGCGTGACATGCTCTCGACGCCTCCCGCGACGAACACATCGCCCTCGCCGGCGCGGATCGCGTGTCCGGCCGAGACGATCGCCTGGAGGCCGGAGCCGCAGAGCCGGTTGATCGTCTGGCCCGCGACCTCGATCGGAAGGCCCGCCAGCAGGCCGCCCATCCGGCCGACGTTGCGGTTGTCCTCACCGGCTCCGTTGGCGCAGCCGGCTATCACGTCCTCCACGCGATCCGTCGGCACGCCGGTGCGCTCGACGAGCGCCCGGATGGCGATCGCCAGCAGGTCGTCCGGCCGCATGCTGGCCAGAGCGCCGCCGTGACGCCCGACGGGCGTGCGCACGGCGTCGATGATGACGGGGTCTAGGTCGGTGCGGTCTGCCGTCATCGGAGGTTTACCCATACCGACTTCACCTGCGTGTATCCCTCCAGCGCGTGGCGGCCCAGATCACGCCCGTACCCGCTCTCCTTGTACCCGCCGAACGGGCTGGCCGGGTCGTAGAGGTTGTAGGTGTTGATCCAGACCGTCCCGGCCTTGAGGCGCGAGGCCACGGTATGCGCCTTCTTCACGTCGCTTGTCCAGACGGCGGCAGCGAGCCCGTACATGGAGTCGTTCGCCCGCTCGATCGCCTCTTCGACGCCGTTGAACGTGAGGGTCGCGAGCACCGGCCCGAAGATCTCCTCGCGCGCGATCGTCATGTCGCGGGTCACGTCGTCGAAGACGGTGGGTTGGACGAAGTAGCCAGGCTCGATGTCGGCGCGACCGCCGCCGGCCACCACACGGGCCCCTTCTTCCACGCCCTTCCGGATGTAGCCCAGGACCGTCTCCATCTGCTGCTCCGAGACGACCGCACCGATCCGCGTGCCCTTCTCGAGGGGGTCTCCGATCTTCATGGCGTCGGCGCCTTCCGCCACCATCTCGACCAGCTGCTCGTGCACGCTCTCCTCCACGAGAAGACGGCTGCCGGCCGCGCACACCTCGCCCTTGCCGTAGAAGATCCCGTTTAGCGCCCCCTTGGCGGCGGCCGCGAGGTCGGCGTCCGCGAAGACGATATTGGGGCTCTTGCCGCCCAGCTCGAGGGAGACCCGCTTCACGGTATCGACCGCGACCTTTGCGATGTGCTGCCCCACGACAGTCGAGCCCGTGAAGGCGATCTTGTCGACGTCCGGGTGCGCCACCAGCGCCTCGCCGGCGGTCCGACCGTGTCCCGGAACGACGTTCAGCACGCCCGGCGGGAAGCCGACCTCGGCGGCGGCGTCGGCAAGAAGCAGGGCCGTGAGCGGGGTCTCGCTCGCCGGCTTGAGAATCACCGTGCAGCCGGCCGCAAGCGCGGGCGCCACCTTCCAGGAAGCCAAGTTGAGCGGGAAGTTCCAGGGCACGATCGCCCCCACCACTCCGATCGGCTCGCGGAGGGTGTAATTGAACTGGAACGGCACGGAGACGGGTATCGTTTCGCCCTCGACCTTCGTCGCCCAGCCCGCGTAGTACTCGTAGGTCTGGATCGCCATCGCGACGTCGATCCCGCTCTCGAACAGCGGTTTTCCGTTGTTCAAGGTCTCGACGAGGGCGATCTCGTCCTTCCGCTCCTCCAGACGCTCGGCCAACTTCCACATCAGACGGCCGCGCTGCCGGGGCGTCATCTTGCGCCAGTCGCCCTCGAACGCCGCGCGCGCCGCCCGTACCGCCCGGTCGATGTCGGCCGCGTCAGCCTCGGCGACCTCCGTGACCACCTCGGCGCGCGCCGGATCGATCACCTCGAACGTCTTGCCGCTCGCGGCGTCTTGCCACTCTCCCCCGATAAAGAGACGGCCCGGCGCGAGAACGTCTGGCACCGAGCGCGTCAACGTCGCTTCCGTCATCTTGATCTCCCTTGGAAGCCCGCCGCTTTGATCTCTTCTCTGATCATGCCTCGCTGCGGGTCACGCCGGTCCGCCCAGAGCGAACCGGTCGTGACTGGCCGGCCTCTCGCCCGAGCGGCGAGGGGCGGCCGCGGGTGTGGTCCTGCGGTGGCTCAGCGGCCGGCGAACTCCGGCTTGCGCTTCTCGACGTAGGCGTCCAGCCCCTCGCGAGCGTCGGCTGACTCGAACAGCTGCTGCTGCATCTCCCGTTCGATCGCGAGTCCCTCGGAGAAGGGTACCTCGATCCCGCTGCAGACGGCGCGCTTGATCCGGCCGACGGCCTTGGAAGCCTTCCCGGGCGGCGCGAACTGCCGAGCGTACTCCATCGCCTCGGCCATGAAGTCCTCGCCGTCCATGATCTGGTTGATGATGCCGAGCTCAAGGGCCTCCTCGAACTCGAACGTCCGGCCCGTGACCATGAGCTCGATCGACTTCGACTTGCCGAGCATCCGGCCCAGTCGCTGCGTGCCGCCCGTGCCCGGGAGCACGCCGAGGGTGACCTCGGGAAGCCCGATCTTGCCGCCGCCCTTCTTGGCGACGCGAAGGTCGCAGGCAAGGGCGATCTCGAGCCCTCCTCCGACCGTGTGTCCGTTCAGGGCGCCGATCACGATCTTGGGGGTCTGCTCGAGGCGGTTCAGCGTCTCGTTCGCGTGCAGGCAGAAATAGTACTTGAAGTACGGATCCGCCTTCTGGAGCATGCCGATGTTGGCTCCCGCCGAGAAGAACTTCTCGCCCGCGCCCCGGATCAGGATCACGTGCACGCTCTCGTCGAAGCGCGCTTCCACGATCGCTTCATCCAGCTCGCGCATCATCTCGTACGTGTACGTGTTGGCCGGCGGATCGACCATCGTGATCACTGCTATCCCGTCCTGCACTTCATAGTTGATGAGCTTATCAGCCATTTGGACCCTCGTCTTTGGTTGAAACCATTCTTCTCCAACCCGGCCTCCGCCGCGCTCGAGCAGGCTACGATCTGCCGCGGCTCGCAACTCACCGGGGTCGGCAAACTACCTGCTCGGGCCGCGCCACGGAATGGATGCTCTCGGGTATGAACGTACCGGCCGAGGAGGCGAAGCTGCTCGAGTGGCGGTCTCCGAGGTTCACCAGCGAGTGAAACGGCGATACCTTAAGCAAATGAGCCTGTTTCGATCATGAACAAGCAACGTGAGCTCGGGGCGCTCGGCGCGTCACGACTCGGAGGCCTCACGGCCCTCGCGCTTCTCGTAGCGGTCGGCCTCGCGCTCGGCTTCGGGCCCGTCGTCCGCTCTTCCGCACAGAGCGATCAACCGGTGTACCGGATCCAGGTCACCGGGACGATCGAGATGGGGCTCGCCCCGTACATCGAGCGCGCGCTAGGCGAGGCGGAGGAAGCGGGCGCCGCGGCCGCGGTGCTTGATCTGGACACGCCCGGCGGACGGGTCGACGCGGCGTGGGAGATCATCGATGCGGTCCGGGACGCCGAGATTCCGGTCTATGCCTACGTGAACCGCCGCGCCCTCTCGGCCGGCGCGATGATCGCCCTCTCGGCCGAAGGCCTCTACATGCGGCCGGGCTCGACGATCGGGGCGGCGACCCCTGTGTTGGGCCAGGGCAAGAAGGCGTCCGAGAAGCTGGTGAGTGCGATGCGATCCGAGTTCCGGGCACTCGCCGAGGAGCGGGGCTTCGATCCCCGGATCGCGGAGGCGATGGTGGACGAGGAGGTGGAGGTGGAGGGCGTCGTGGAAGCCGGCAAGCTGCTGACGCTTACCACGGAGGAGGCTCTCGAGCTCGGGGTCGCGACGGCCGAGGTCGAGGACTATCCGACGCTGCTGGCGACGGTCGGCCTCGCCGGAGCCGATACGGTCGACCCGGTTCCCAACTGGGCCGAGCGGATCGTTCGCTTCCTGACGAATCCAGCCGTCGCCCCGCTTCTCCTCAGCCTCGGCTTCCTCGGACTCCTGATCGAGATCCGGACGCCCACGTTTGGCCTGGCCGGAGCGGTCGGCCTGGGCTGCCTGGCCGCGTTCTTCGGCGCCCGGCTACTCGTGAACCTGGCCGGGACCGAGGAACTCCTGCTCCTCGGGGGCGGGATCGTTTTGCTACTCGTCGAGGCGTTCGTGGTCCCGGGCTTCGGGGTCACAGGCGCGCTGGGAATCGTCGCCGTCCTGGGCTCTGCGTACATGAGTATGCTCGGGCGGTTTCCAACCACGGTGGATCTCGTGAACACGGCAGGCATCATCGGGCTTTCGATCGTTCTCGTGGCGGTCCTCGCCTTCGTGCTGTTCCGCCACCTCCCACACAGCCGCTCGCTGTCCGGCGTTCTCCTCAAGAGCGAGACGAGCCGCGAGACGGGCTATCTGTCCGCGCCGGAGCGAGAAGAGCTGGTCGGGATGATTGGCGTGGCGGCGACGGATCTCAGGCCCTCAGGAACCGCGATCATCAATGACGAGAGGGTGGACGTCGTCACCGAGGGTCCGTGGATCGAAGCGGGAAGCAGGGTCGTAGTGCTGCATGCAGAGAGCTATCGCCACGTCGTCAGGGAGGCACCGGCCGAGGAGAAGGCGGAGCCCGGCGCCGAGAGCTGAGAACCACTTCTCGGGCAAGAGTAACCGCCCCGGAACCGACGTCCGAAGCGGCTCTGGGCGGTTGAGAGATCCCCGTAGAACCGATACCGAAACGAGGCAGACATGGAAGGCATAGCGGTCGGTACCGCGCTACTCATCGCGCTCGGAGCGTTTCTCCTCCTCTTCCTGTTCTGGGCCGTCCCGATCGGTCTGTGGATCACGGCCTTCGCGTCGGGAGTCTACGTCAAGCTCTCGAACCTTGTCGGCATGCGCTTCCGGAAGGTCAATCCACGGGACATCATCCTCCCGTTGATCAGCGCCACCAAGGCTGGCTTGAAGTTGAACATCGACGAGCTCGAGGCGCACTACCTGGCCGGTGGGGACGTGAACAGGGTCGTGCTGTCGTTGATCTCGGCCGACAAGGCCAACATCGATCTCCCCTTCCAGCAGGCGGCTGCGATCGACCTCGCGGGACGCGACGTCCTCGATGCCGTCCAGGTCTCGGTGAACCCGAAGGTGATCCAGACGCCGAAGGTGGCGGCCATGGCCAAGGACGGGATTCAGCTCATCGCCCTGGCGCGCGTCACGGTCCGGGCGAACATCAACCGGCTGGTTGGAGGCGCCGGAGAGGAGACCATCCTTGCCCGCGTTGGAGAGGGGATCGTGAGCACGATCGGATCCGCTGATTCGCACAAGGCGGTGCTCGAGAACCCCGACAACATCTCGAAGACGGTGCTGGCGAAGGGTCTGGACAGCGGCACCGCATTCGAGATCCTCTCCATCGACATCGCCGATGTGGACGTCGGCAAGAACATCGGGGCCGAGCTTCAGACCGATCAGGCTGAGGCGGACAAGCGTATCGCTCAGGCGAAGGCCGAGGAGCGACGCGCGATGGCCGTGGCCTCCGAGCAGGAGAACAAGGCGCGTGTCGAGGAGATGAAGGCCGAGGTGGTTCGGGCCCAAGCCGAGGTGCCCCGAGCCATCGCGAGCGCCTTCCAAAGCGGCAACCTTGGTATCATGGATTACATGAAGTACCGTAACATCGCCAGCGACACACAGATGCGAAAGTCAATCGCCGGCGCTGACGAGACATCGGACACGGAAACATAGGCGCGAGATCCGGGTTACGTGGGGTCCGTGACGAGCCGCCTATGAGCCACCGCAGGGCGTTTCTGGGACAGCTCGCAGCCGTCGCGGGCGCCGCCAGCGTCGGCCGCTTCGTCGCGGCTGACCGGCTTTTGGGCGCCAGCGTGCAGAGGGTCTCCACGATCGTTGCGGGAGATCGAACGGAGATCGGGATCGCGGGTGACCGCGACATCCGTGATGAGTATCTGCTCGGTCCGGGCGTCGTCTACCTGAACCACGCCTCCATCGGGACGGTCCCCAAGGCGGTGCAGAACGCCCACAAGACCTACCTGGATGTCTGCGAGGAGAACCCGTGGCTCTACATGTGGGGCGGCGCGTGGGATGATCCGCGTGAAGCGGTGCGGGCAAAGGCGGCGGCGTTCGTGGGTTGCGAGGCCGAGGATCTCGCGCTCACCCGCAACACGACGGAGGGGTTCAACGTGCTGGCAGCCGGCCTACCTCTCGGGCCCGGCGACGAGGTGCTGTTCAGCACCCTGAACCATCCCGGGGCCAGCATCTGCTGGGACCACCACGCTCAGTCGCTGGGATTCTCGGTCCGCCGATTCGAATTCCCGGTTCTGGACGTGCCCTCGTTGAGCGCGGCCGATGTCGTCGAGCTCCACGTGAGAGAGGTCGGCCCCCGGACGCGGGTCATGGTCTTTCCGCACGTCGACAACGTCGTGGGATTGAGGCATCCGCTGCGCGAGCTGGCCGCGGCCGCCCACGAGCGCGGCGTCGAGTTCGTGGCCGTGGACGGCGCCCAGACCGTGGGCATGCTGCCGATCGCCCTGGCAAGCTCGGAGGTCGATTTCTACGCGGCCAGCCCACACAAGTGGGTTCAGGCGCCGAAGGGTTCGGGGCTCCTTTACGTGCGGCGCGCGGTGCGCGACCAGCTGCGTCCGCTGTGGGTGACCTGGGGGCAGGAGCGCTGGGCCGGCACGGCGCGCATCTACGAGGATTACGGCACCCGCGACCTTCCCGGGCTGCTGGCGCTCGGAGACGCGATCGATTTTCAGTCCGCGATCGGTGACCGAGCGAGGCGCGAAGGTCTCTCCGGGCTGCGACAAGCGCTGCAGACGGGCGTGGAGGTCACGCCCGGCCTCGTCTGGCGTTCGCCCGAGTCCTGGGAGATGGGCGCCTCGCTGGTGGCGGTCGAGGTCGAGGGTCTCGCGAGCCCGGCGTTCTTCGAGCGCGCCCGACGGGAGCGCGGCCTCGTCTTTCGGCCCTTCAGCACCTTCGGGTTGAACACGGTCCGCATCTCGCCGAACCTGATCACGACTCGTGAGGAGATCGGCGTGTTCCTCGAGACGGCAGCCTCCGCGGCGAGCGACGGTTAGGCGATGGACGGCTTCTTCGAGATCCTGATGTTGGTCGTCATGATCTGGGCGTTCTCGCGAGGTGCCAAGAAGAAGCGGCCGACCCGCCTTCCTGGAGCCGACGCGGAGGAGAACGGCGGGCAGGAGCCGCTCGATTGGGACAAGGCGATCGGCGATGTGCTCGAGGGGTTCGGGCTGCAGCGGCCGAAACCGGGGGAGGAGGAGCAGAGGCCGCCGCCTGGCGTGGAGACCCCCTCGCGGTACGAGGTGGAAGCCCGGCGTCGGATCGAGAGGGCCCGGCAGATGAAGGCCCAACGAGCCGAGGCGCGCCGAGGCACGACGCGGAAGGCAGAGCGCAGCGGCTGGGAGTTGCGAGACGCCACGGCCGAGGCGGGCCGCGGCGGGCAGCGCGCGCCTGGGTCCGATCTGGCCGAGATCGCCGGACTCGCCGAGGCGGCGGCCCGCCGCAGAACGGGTCTTTCAAAGCCTTCGGCTCCCGCGAGTGCGGCACGCCGGGGACGAGGAGACATGCCGGAGGCCGAGCCCTCAAACGTACCTGGGGAGCTCCGTCCGGCGGCAGCTCGGTCAGCCTCTAGTGGGCTCCAGAAGCTGGAGGCTCTCTCGGAGATGGAGCGGGCGATCGTCTATGCGGAGATCCTCGGTCGGCCCAAGGCTCTACGGCTCGAAGACGAGGCCGATTCGTAAGAAGGTCCCACCCCTGTCGCCCGCGTTGGCGCGGGGGGTGAATCTACAGTCCCGGGGGAGGCTCATCCTTGAACGGCCAGGCCGTCTTGCCGGGCCCCCCGGAGGGACGCGCCTTGTCCAACAGCCGCTGTAGCTCCCCCTCGCTCATCTCGAACGGATCATCCGTGTAGGTGGGCGGCGTCACGGTTCGAGGATCGGACGGATTGCCGGGCACCGGAGCGAAGATCCACCGGTTCAACGTCTCGTCCTTCACCTGCCAGACCGCGCCGCTCCTGTCGGTGAACTTTCGGTAGCTCATCTCTCGCTTCCGGCTCCGTTCATGTCCTCGGCGCTTCCCGTCGAATCCCACACGTTGTTCTGTCGGTCGATGTCCGGAAAGAGGCGCTCCGGGTCGATCTCCACCCGGACGACCGGAGAACCTGCAGGCATCGTCAGCACCGCCTCCACCTCGCCGGCCAGCCAGGTGTCGACAGGGACCTCGAGATCGAGCACCTCTCCGTTCTCCCGCGTGACGCGCACGCGCGCGGGCATGGGGACCAAGCCCAGGTCGCGGATGACGATCTCTGTGCCCTCGTCTGTCTCCCGGACGTCCGTCACGGCTTGGTCGAGCGTCCAAGTCTCGTAGTACCAGGCGCGCCAGAACCACTCGAGGTCACGGCCGGTCACGTCCTCGATGGTGTAGAAGAAGTCCCAGGGCGTCGGATGCTTGAACGCCCACCGCCGGATGTACTCGCGGTAGGCACGGAGGAAGACGTCCTCTCCCAGGAGACCCCGAAGGGCAGCCTGCACGGTCGATGGCTTGCTGTACGAGGCGGTTCGGGCGCGGCCCGGATACTGATAGTCGGTCCACCGCATCATCTCGCCCTCTCCGCCGCTCCGGGCGACCTCCAGGTATCCCTCGCGGTCAGAGTCCTCGGAGTCTTCGCCGGGGAAGAACTCCTTGCGCGCCTCGTTCTCGTTGAAGCTGGTCATGCCCTCGTCCATCCAGGCGTGCCGGCGCTCGTCCGTGCCGACGATCATCGGCAGCCACATGTGGCCGAGCTCGTGCGCCGTCACGTAGTAGAGGGCGCTGTCGCTCCGCGTGTTGTAGCTGCCTATCAGGGTCATCAGCGGAAACTCCATGCCCCCGCCCATGATGCCTCCTCCCTCGATCAGGCTCATGTGGTTCCAGGGGGAGGGAAGAGCGAGGTAGCGGGAGAGGAAATCGATGGCGTGCTGCCCATAGCGAGCCGCGTTCGCCCAGCGAGGCGCGCTCGGCCGGTAAATGGCGTCCACTCTCGCGTAATCGGTCTCGCCATCAGCATCGCGGTCTCCGACCGGTGTGCGCGCGGCGTCCCAGAGGGAGGCACGGGAAGCGCTGAACGCGACGTCGCGCGCGGTATCGGCGTGAAAGCGCCAGGAAAGCGGGCCGCCGACGTTCGGGCGCGTCACCTGGTTCGCCTCGAGGTCGCGTTCACGTACGACGTGCACGACCGAGTCAGAGCCCTCCGCCTGCCGAAGCCGAGTCAGGACGGAGGCGCCAAGCGTCTCGTCGGGGTTAAGGAGCGCTCCGCTCGCGAGCACGAGCCAGCCCGCCGGCACCTCGACCGTAAGCTCGTAGCTCCCGAAACCGGTGTAGAGCTCGGCGGCGCCCAGGAAGGGATCTATCTGCCAGCCGACCACATCGTCGTAGACGGCCATCTGCGGATACCAGTAGGCGATGAAGAAGAGATCATCGCCGTTCCACCCCATTCGGTTCCCGCCTCCCCGGCTGGGGATCTGGAAGGTCCAGTCCAGCTCCAGCTCCACGGACTCGCCCGGTCGCAGGGTCTCGGGAAGAATCATCCGAAGGATCGTGCCGCGGACGGCGTAGCCGGACGGCATCTCATCTTCGTCCTCCGGCGGTCTCTGGTTTGACTGCAGGGTGAGTTCCGCGCCGTCGGCTACGACCCGGGAGAGGACGATCCCTCCCGTCACCAGCTGGGGCCGGTTACGCATGGCTCCGACGGCGTGCACGTTCTGCATCAGGTGCAGGTAGAGGGTCGGCAGCGAATCCGGCGACCGGTTGTGGTAGGTGATGCGCCCGCGGCCGTAGAGTCGACGCTCCTCGGGCCGGAGGGTGGCGGTCAGCTCGTAGTCGGTCCACTGCTGCCAGTAGGCGGGTCCGGGCCGGCCCGAGGTCGTCCGCGTTCCTTTTTCCACCGCGGCGATGAACCCTCGCGACGGCACGACCGGGTACGGGATGGGGCGACGGGCGCGGCCGGATGACCGTTGCCTGACCGTGTCCGCCGGTGGGGGCACGAATTCGGCCGTGACGGAGCCGTCCGCCGTGACGGAGCCGGCCACCGTGATGGAGCCGGCCACCGTGCCGGCCGCCGGGCCGACCGTGAGCACCGCTTGCAGCACGAGCGCGGTGGATAACCCTCGAATCATCATGCGCGTCACCGACATTCCCATACCCTTGCACCTGTCTCCACTCGGGATAGCCTGAAGTATGCTGGTGAACCGGAGAGGGTCGTGCTAGACATCGGAAGAATACTCGCTCACGGGGTCCTCCTTTCCGTGCTTGCCTCGCTTGTCCTGATAAGCGCCGTCACCTTCAACCCACGCTTCGCCCTCAAAGACCTGCCGCGCGACATCCGCGAGAGCGTACCTCCCCTGACGAGGCGTGAGACGGTGCAAGCGTTGATCTTCTTCCTCCCGTTCATGGCCCTGGTCATAGGGATCCCTGTCCTGTCGGCTCTCGGGCTCGAAGCCCACGGAGCCGCCGATGTCTCGTTCGCGGCGCGCTTCGTTCACATCCTCGGGGTGCTGTTCGTGTTCTTCGTCGTCGATCTGGTCGTGCTGGATTGGCTGATCTACTGCACCATCACTCCGAACCGTCTGGTCATTCCGGGCACGGAGGGCATGGCCGGCTACAAGGACTACCGGCACCATCTGCGGGCACACGCGCGCGGTGCGGTCTGGCTGGCGATCGCGGCCCTGGTCCTCGCCGGCATCGTCCAGGTTCTTCGCTGACGGCGTAGAGGTCGATGCCGGACAGCACCTGAGTCAGCCGGACTCGGCGATCTGGTAAACGGTGTCGATCACCGTCCCGTCGACCCACTTGATCACCGCCACTGGCACATCGGTCACACGGGCTTTCTGGGGCTTGCCTCCGCACAGGCGCTCCACGTCCTGCTGGATCTCCTCGATCGGGCGGATCGGAAGATCGGATCCCTGGAGCGCGTCCAACAGGTCCCGGCGCCGGGGGTTGATGGCGATACCCCGTTCGGTGGCGACGACATCGATCAGCTCGCCGGGTCCCGTGACCGTGGTGACCTCGTCCTTTATCACCGGGATACGGTCCCGGAACGAGGGAACGGCCAGGATGGCGCATCCCGAGGCCAGGCAGTTCTGCCAGCCACCGATCCCGTGCAGCAGGCGGCCGTCGGAGTGCGTGTTGACGTTGGCGTTGAAGTGCACGTCGACCTCAGTGGCGCCCAGCACGACGGCGTCGACCATGGAGGCGAAGTTGCCCTTGCCGTGGAAATTGTACGAGGTGAATGGCGAGGTGGCGACGTGCCGAGGATCCGAGCCGATGGAGCGCACGCCGTCCAGGTCGAAGGTCTGGCCATCCAGGATGTAGTCGGTCAGCCCCTCCTCGAGAAGCTCGACCAGGTACCGGGTGGAGCCGCCACGAACGAAGCGGGCCTTCACGCCGGCCTCGCGCATGAGCTCGGCCAGGTAGTCGACGAAGGCGAGGGCGATCCCTCCCGCACCGGCCTGGAAGGAGAAGCCTTCGCGCATGATGCCGGTCTCCTCAAGCAGGCGGGCCACGTTGCGGGCGATCATCAGCCGCTCCGGGCTGCGGGTGATCCGCGTCGTTCCCGAGACGATCTTCTCCGGATCGCCGATGCTCTCCACCTCGACGACGTAGTCGACGTTGTTCCCGTGGATCTGCCAGGGGATGCAGGGGAAGGGCACCAGGTTGTCGGTGACCACGATCACGTGATCGGCGTAGATCGAGTCGGCGAGGGCGAAGCCCAGCGATCCGCAGGCCGACGGCCCGTGGGAGCCGTCGCAGTTGCCGAACGGGTCGGCGCTCGGCGCCGCGATGACCGCCACATCGATCCGTACCTCTCCATCCTGGATCGCCTGCCAGCGTCCCCCGTGCGACCGGAGCACGCCGAGGCCACGCATCCGACCTCGGGAGCAGTAGTCTCCGAGGGGGCCGTTGAGGCTGCCCTCGATGTGGTGGACCACGCTCGCCTCCATCAGATCGATGACCGGCGCCTGACAGGGGAAGGACGCGCTGGGAAACCACATCAAGTCCTTCGCGCCGAGGCGGGCGGCCGCTTCGAGGGCCATCATGCCGACCCGGTCCCCGTCCCGCAGATGGTGATGCGAGGAGATGACCGAGCCGTCCGACAGCCCGCAGCGCCGCAGAGCCTCCTCCAGGTTGTCGACCCGCTTGTCACCGTCGGCCGGAAAGTCCTGGCAGCTCCGGATCGGGGGCGCGTGCTTGCCCCCCGTCGGCTCGTGCTTGCCCACGCCCTTGAACGGCACCGCCGCGAGGCCGTTCACCTCCGTCGGGACCAGACGGCCGAGCGCGTTGGCGACCATCGCCCCGCCGCTCCGGGAAGCGCCGCCCCGCCGCGAGTCGGTTGGCTTCGTAGCTGTTGTCATCGGTCGGCCTCGCTCCCGGTGTCGTCCACCGTGTTCGCGCTGTCTCCATGAGCTCCCGCACCATCCGGCGCAGTCAGCCCGAGCGCCCGTGCCTGCTCCACCAGCGTCAGGGCCTGCCTGACCACGGGTGGGTCGATCATCTTCGAGCCCAGGCTCACCACGCCGCGTCCTTCGGCCCGGGCCTGCTCGTAGGCGGCCACGATCTTCAGCGCTTTCTCGATCTGAGCGGCGGGCGGACGGAACGCCTCGTGGATCACCCGGATCTGGCGGGGGTGCACGCAGCCCATGCCCTCGTAGCCCATCTCGCGGGAGCGCTCGCCCCAGCGCCTCAGACCCTCCAGGTCGTCGATCTGGCCGTAGACGGAGTCGATGGCCTGAACGCCCGCGGCCTTCGCCGCGTTCACCAGCCGCTCGCGCGCCCAGGCGGATTCGGTTCCCGCCTCCGTCTTGGGCACCCCGAGGTCGGCCGAGTAATCCTCGAGACCGATGGTGATCGCCGCGATCCGCGGGCTCGCGCTCGCGATCTCGAACGCGTTCTCGATCCCGAGCGCGCTCTCCAGGATCGGCATCAGCCAAACCGGGCGTTTCGCCGCTGCCCCGCCTTCCACGCCTCCGGAGGCGCCCGAGTCATTCAGGGTCTCGTCGATCGCCTCGTCCACCTCCGTCACCTGATCCGCCGTCTCGACCTTGGGGATGAGGATCATGTCCGGGCCCTCCGGAACCACGGCGGCGAGGTCCTCCAGGCCCAGCGGGAGCTGGTTGATGCGGATCATGCGCTCGGCGCTCCCGAAGTCCACGCAACGAAGGGCGTTTCGCACCACGAGTCGGGCTGCCGGCTTGGCATCCGGGTGCACCGAGTCCTCGAGGTCCAGGATGATCCCATCCGGCCCGTACAGCCCCGCGCTGATGAAAAACTTGGGCTCGTTGCCGGGCAGGTAGAGCCGGGAGCGGCGCATCCGGGTCCGGGGCGCCTCGGGTGGGAGAGCGGCGGTCCGGGCGGGCCGGGCGTCCGCCCCCGGAGTCACGCCGGCCGCCAGGGCCGCGGCCTCGAGCCGGGCCTGGATGACGAAGGGCAGGGCGCCGGTATCCTCCAGCGTCACCCGCGCGTCCGTCACCCCGAGCGTGGCGAGCACGCCCTCCACCTGGGCCCGAATCGCATCTCCATAGTAGGCCTCGACTCGGGACCTCAGATCTAGCTCGATCCCGCCCCGGCTACGAGCCTCCAGCTGCACCCAGAGGTCGGAGCGAATCCCCTCGCCGCGGCGACCCGCCGAGCCGATCCCGGCGGTCCTGGACCCCACCGTCACGCTCATCTCTGACTCCTGTCTCTTGCCGTCAAACGACCGCTGGCACGCCGAGCCTGGCTATGATGGCGTCCGTCATCTCGTGGGTGCTGGCCGCTCCGCGCCCGATCACGTCCGCTCCGCCGACGAGCCTCATCATGTCGTAGACCCGAACCCGACGCTCCTTGACCACGCCTGCCACGGCGGAGCGCACGCGCCTGGCGGCCTCCAGCTCACCGACATGATCGAGCATCATCGCCGAGGCCAGGATCATGGCAATCGGGTTCACGATCGGCGGGTCGAGCTCGGCGTATTTGGGCGCGGAGCCGTGGGTCGGCTCAAACACGGCGACGTCGTCACCGATGTTGCCTGAAGCCGCGAAGCCCAGGCCCCCGACGAGTCCGGCGAAGGCATCGGAGACGATGTCGCCGAACAGGTTGCCGGCCACGATCACGCCGTACGCTTCGGGGTTCTTGGTCAGCCACATCATCTGGGCGTCGATGTTGGTCGACCAGAGCGCGATCTCCGAGTAATCCGCGTGGATCGCCTTCGCCTCCTCTTCCATCATTCCGGAGGTCTCCCGGAGGACGTTGGGCTTCTCGCACACCGTGACCGAGGCGTATCCGTGTCGGCGGGCGTACTCGAACCCGGCGCGAAGGATGCGCCGGCACGCTGGGCGGGTGAACACGCGCGTGCTGATCGCCAGATCCGCTGGCGGGGTGCCGGCGAACTTCTCGAACTTGGAATGGGTCGCCAGCGCTGCCAGCACGAGCTCCGGAGGGTCCGTCCACTCGAGGCCGGCGTACATGCCCTCCGTGTTTTGGCGGAAGATCACGGCGTCGACAGCCGGCTCCTCGAACCCTCCGTCCGGGGTGCGGCGAATGAAGTTGAGGGGGTTACCTGCGAAGGAGCGGCAGGGCCGGATGCAGATGTCCAGGTTGAAGAGCTGCCGCATCGTGACGATCGGGCTGTAGTAGGTGTAGCCCTTGTCCGCCAGCGCCGGGTCGAGCTCGGCGGCGGCCGCCGGCTTGGGCTTCGAGGTGATGGCCCCGAACAGCCCCAGCTTGTGTTGCTCCAGCAGCCGGACGGTGCGCTCCGGAAGCGCGTTCCCCTCGCGCTTCCAGAACTCCCACCCGATGTCGCCGTGCACGTACTCCGCGTCGAACCCCACGGCCTCGAGCACCCGCAGCGCCTCCGAGAGCACGATTCCGCCGATGCCGTCTCCCGGCATCGTGACCACGGTGTATTTCGCCATCGTTCCTCTCCGATCTCTACAAGTACGAGCGGGCTACCGGCCGCGTCCTACGCGATGCCCAGCTTCTGACGCACCTGGTTCTCCACGCCTCCCGCCACCACGAGTCCCTGAGGAACAGCCCCCAGGGGAACGAAGCGAAAGCTCATCGATCGGTAGTCCAGCGACCCGGCGGAGAAGTCTATCCGGAGCTCATCGCCCGGGATGATCGTCATTTCGCCGGCCTCGATCCGAGCGCAGAGCTCCTCTCTCAGCCGGATCAACAGCTCCGGGCATGTCACGCATGGGAAGCCGTTGTTGAACGCGTTGCGCAGGTAGGTCTGCGAGAAGCTTCCCGCTACGACCAAGGCGATACCAGCGGCCTGGAGGGCCGTGACCGCCTGCTCGCGGCTCGAGCCGGTGCCGAAGTTCCAGCCACCTACGACCACGTCGCCCCTTTGCACCTGACTGCCCAGCTCGGGGTCGTAGTTCCCGAACACGACCCGCGCCATCGCCTCGACGGTCATGTCGTCGCGGTAGGTGTAGTCCTTCCCGTAGATCCCGTCCGTGTTGAGGTTGTCCAGAGGCAGGAAGATGAGCCGTCCGCTGATGGTCTTCGGAAAGCCTGGCAGGATCTCGATGCGCGACTCCGCGTCCGAGCCGGCCGTGCCCGACCCATCCGCCGCCGGAGCCCCGAGAGTCTCGAACCGACGAGTGGGTCGGCGGCCGTTGATACGCCGCGGGGCGGTGATCCGGCCCGCCGCGGCCGAAGCGGCGACGACGGCGGGGCTCGCCAGATAGCAGCGGGCGTCCCGGGAGCCCATCCGACCCTTGAAGTTCCGGTTCGTGGCCGAGATGCCGACCTCGCCCGGCTTCAGGAGTCCGGTGCCGAGGCCGATGCACGGTCCGCAGCCAGGCGGCAGGGGAACAGCGCCGGAGTCGATCAGCGTCTGCCACGTTCCCTGGCGCTCCGACTCCTCCTGAACCTCGCGGCTGGCGGCCGCCACATAAAGCTCCACCCCGTCGGCGACCCTCTTGCCCTCGAGGACCGCCGCGGCGGCTGCGAGGTCCTCGGCCCGCGAGTTGACGCAGGAGACCAGGTAGGCCTTCTGGATCGGCATCCTCCTCGGCTCGACCTCGGCCACGTTGGTGGCGACCTGCACCGTGTCGGGTCCGGCGAGCTGGGGCGTCACCTCTGAGAGATCCAGGGTGATGCGGGCGGCGTAGGAGGCCTGGACATCCGGGGCCGGTGGCTCGAGCTCCCAGCGGGCGAGATCGTCCTCGCTCACTCGCTCGACCCCGCGGGCGCTCAGGAGATCTCGCCGCCCACCCAGAAACGCGAGCGCCGTCGCGTCCACCGGAAACCATCCCACGAGGGCCCCCCACTCGGTCGTCATGTTGGCGATCGCCAGCCGCTCGGCCACGGAGAGCGTTTCCACCGCCGGCCCGGCGAACTCCACCGCGGCGTTCAGCACCTCGCCCTGGTTGTAGAGGCCACAGAGCGCCAGGATGACGTCCTTGCCCGCCGCGCCTTCGGGGAGCCTGCCCTCCAGCACCACCTGCACGGTGCGCGGGATCTGCCACCAGAAGGTGCCGGTCGCCCAGATCGCCGCCGCATCCGTTCGCACCACGGGTGTCCCGACAGCGCCAACGCCCCCGTACATGTTGGCATGGGAGTCGGAGGCCACGACGAACGCCCCCGGCACGGCGTACTGGTTCTCGACCATCACCTGGTGGCCGATCCCCGTGCCCGCCGGATAGAAGTCGATTCCCTGATCCCGGGCGAACGACTCTATCGCACCGTACTTGGCCAGGTTCTCGTCGGAGGTGTTCTGGATGTCGTGGTCAAGCGCGAACACGGGCTGCGACGGGTCGAAGACCCGGGTGGCCCCGATCGCCTTGAACTTCTGCATGACCGGCGCCGAGTTGTCGTGCGTGAGCACGTGCCTGGGCCGGATCGTCACGAAGTCCCCGGCCGCCAGCGGACGATCCCCCGGCCCCTCGGCCATGTGAGCCTGGGCCACCTTCTCTACGATCGTCTGTCCCATCTCTGCTCCTCGGGCGTGACAAGACCCCTTCGATGCGACGGAGCGCGACGCTTTACGCGCTAACGAGGGCCGCCGTCCGTGTCAGCTGCATCAGGCCCGTGATGGACGCCACCTTCTCCAGGTTCCACACGGCATCCTTGAGCTCGTCCAGCGACGCCATCGGCATGATCGGCCCGGCCAGCGCCTCGAACTTCTCCTCGATCTCCTCGTCCGTCAGCGGATTACGGGGGTCACCCTTCGGGTAGTCGATCTGCTTCGAGAACTCGCGCCCGTCCGTGGTTCGGATGGTCACGATCACCCGCTGCAGCTCCGGGAATAGGGCCTCGATCTCAGGGTCGGCCACCACCTTCACCTTGTGAAGCTGGGCCCGGATCGTCGGGTCCATGATCTTCTCGTTCGTGAATTGCAGCGGCGTGACCTGACGCTCCGCGAGCGCCGCCGCGATCACGTAGGGCAGGCTGTGGTCGGCGGTCTCCTTGGTGCGTGGATCGTACTTGGTGGGGTCCGCCAGAATGTCCGCTGCCCGGCCCAGCGACTGGATGTGCACTTGCTGGACATCGTTCGGGGCGAGGTCGTTCTCCTTGATCAGGTCGAGCGTGCAGGAGATCGGGGCGTGCGTGAGCGCCTCGGTCGGGAACGCCTTCATCCCACACTGCGTGATGCGGAAGCCGTCGCCGAGCCCCTCTTCCAGGACCTCCAGCTTCCACTCGGGACCCATGCACTGGGCGAGCCCTTCCTTGCCATCGATCACGTGCTCGGGGCCGCTGTAGCCCCTCTCGGCCAGAAGCGCGGCCAAGACGCCGCTCTGCGTGGCCATCGGGTCCACAGTGTTCTTCATCATCGTGAGCTTTCCGGCCGTCACCGCTCCCAACGTGGCCATGCGGGAGCCCGAGATCCCGATGGCATGCTGCATCTGCTCGGGATCCAGGTCCAGCATCCGTGCCGCCACGATCGGCGACACGAAGGCCGTAAGCGTCGCGTGGTGCCAGCCGCGCTCGCGGATGCCCGGGAAGGCGGCCTCGCACAGCCGCATCTCGAACTCGTGGCCGAGCACGATGCCGAGAATCAGGTCCCGGCCAGCCTTGCCGGCCCGCTCCCCGCACGCCATGGCGGCAGGGATGATGTCCGACGGGTGCGAGGGGTCCTGCTTCCAGTAGATGTCGTTGTAGTCCATGACGCGGACCATCAGCGCGTTGAGCAGCGAAGCAGAGATCGGATCCAGCTGCTGGCCCGTGCCGATGACCGTGGCGGGGCCCCTACCGGCGTGCTCCTCGAGCACCTCGAGAGCGATCTTCACGTCGTGCTGCTGGAAGCCGCCGAGCGCGCAGCCCAGGGAGTCGAGCAGATAGCGCTTCGCCTCCCGAACGGCGTCGTCGCTCAGATCCTCGTAGTTCAGGTCGCAGGCCCAGCGCGAGATGCGGGCCGTGATCGTGTCGCTCACCGCTCTGTCCTTTCGCTTCCCGGTCCCGCCGGATTCGATCGGGCCGGCATCGACGGAAGCGGCCGCCGCCGTCACTTCAGGTTCTTGAAGGGCTCGAAGCTCATGAAATCCGCGTGATGGACGATGAATGCCTCGGTGCTCCGCTTGACGAGATCGCCTTCGGCCGCGTGCGTGGCGACGATGTGGCAGACCTCATCGGGGACGCCGCAGGCCATCGCCAGGTGGACGCCCGTGAACGGGTGCCGGAGAGCCTTCCCTCGCTGGCTCTGCACCGCCTCGTCACCGACCCGCTCGTACTCGAGAAGCTTGCCGACGTCGGCGAGAATGGCCCCGGCGATGACGACGTCCATGTCGATCGGGAGCGCGTGTCCGAGGAATTCCTGCATCGCCTCCGCGGAGCGTCGCGCTACGTGCACGACACAGCGCTTGTGCTCCATGAAGGTCGCCGGACAGTCGGGCACCAGGAGTGTAAACGGGATCTCCTCCAGATCGTCCGGTGCCAGAGGGCTGGCCTCGAACGCCCGGATCCACGTCAGCAGCGTGCGGTCGCGAAGATCGGGATCTTGGATCCACTCCAACTCCGGCCACAGCCGCTCGACGGACTCGCGAACGGGTGAGGCTTCAACGGCATCACTCATGGGAGTCTCCGGCGATGTGGGTCGGTCCTGGATTGGCGTCACCTGTCGGCACGTCGGCGGAAGGGGCGGGGTCGCCGAGCCGATACGGTTGAGATTCGTGTGCTGCGCGCTCTTGAAAGCGCGGCCCAGGTGAAGGCTAATTAGGTCGTGCGGGGTCGCAAGTCGGGAAACAGCCCACCGGTGGTGTCGGGAAAAGCCGTCACGCTAAGCGACTCGCGCGTGGTGGGTTGAGCCACGCCGGCAGCAAGGTCGGAGGCACCGGCGCCCCCGACCTTACGATCCCGGTGGAACGCGCGCTGTTCTCTGGTTGGACGCCGCTCTATTAATGGGGCTCGCGTAGACGAAGACCGCTGAGGAAGAGAGGGCTCGAGTGAGAAGCTTGCCACATCAGCTACGGGTCGCGGGATTGGGGGGCGCGCTGATCCTGGCGATGGCCGTTGGCGCGTCGGCACAGGAAGCGGCCGCGGGCTGCACCGACTGCGATGCCGAGGCTCTGATCGCCGAGCTCGGCCTTCGGCAGGCGCCGGCCCCCGTGCGAGAGCGGCCCGGCTGGACCGCTCCGCGAAAGATCGTCGTGCGCGGGGACGAAGCGTTCGTCCGCTCGCTGCAGCCTGCTGCACCGGACGTCGAGCTGGTCGCGGCGGCGAACGTCGAGGCTGCCGTCCGTGCGGCGCCCGGCGCCGACGCCGTGCTCGGCTACTGCAGCTCCGAACTCCTGGAGGCGGGCGACCGGATACAGTGGATTCAGATCTACTCCGCTGGAGCGGAGCGGTGCGTGAGCGTTCCGGACGTCGGCCGCCGGGAGCTGCTGCTCACCAACGCGCAGCGCATCTACGGCCCCGAGATGGCCGAGCATGTGATGGCCATGCTGTTCGCGTTCACACGCGGCCTCTATCGGTACATCCCGGAGCAATTGGAGGGCCGGTGGGACCGCACGGCGGTGCCGCGCGACCGAATGTGGGAGATCAACGGCAGGACGATGCTCGTCGTGGGGCTCGGGGGGATCGGTACCGAGGTTGCCCGGCGGGCTCACGCGCTCGGGATGCGAGTGCTGGCGACCCGTCGCAGCAGCCGAAGCGGCCCGGACTTCGTCGACTACGTCGGTCTGTCAGATGAACTGGGCGATCTGATAGGCGAGGCCGACGTGGTGGTGACAGCACTGCCGCTCACCCCGGAGACCACAGGGATGTTCGATGCCGAGTTCTTCGCCGCCATGAAGCCGACGGCCTACTTTATCAACGTCGGCCGCGGCAGGAGCGTCATCACGGACGACCTGATGAAGGCTCTCGAGGCAGGTGAGCTGGCGGGAGCCGGGCTGGACGTGACCGACCCGGAGCCTCTGCCCGCGACCCATCCGCTCTGGCGCTTGTCTAACGTGATCATCACGCCCCACGTGGCGTCTTCCTCCGTGCAGGCCGTGGAGCGCCTGCAGGCCGTCGTGCGGGAGAACCTGCGGCGCTACGTGGCGGGGGAACCGATGCTCTCCGTCGTCGATGTCAGCCGGGGGTACTAGAGGCCAGGGTCGGGTATGACGGCCATTGGCCGACACGGGCGGATACTCCAGGGGAGAAGGAGGGGAAGACGTGACGTTTCATGAAGCCATGCGCCGGCTGGTGTCGAGTGCCATCTCGATTCGGGATGTCGCGAGCGCGACCGGCGTGAGCGCTCAGGCGATCCGGAGTTCGGGGCTCGACCCATCGAGCGCCTCCTACCGGGCGCCGCCTCGGAGCTGGCGAGAGGCGTGCATCGGCCTTGCGCAAAAACGGGTCGAAGCGCTGCACGAGCTGATCGAGGAGTTGGAGACCGACCTCCGCACGTTGCCGACGGAGTCGACGGAGCCAGAGCTTCTGGCGTAAGCCCCTAGCTCCACTTCCGCGTGAGGGCTCGACGCTTCGCCCGCGCCCTTCGGCGCTCTGCCGCGACGGCCTTACGCCGCTTGGTGATGCTCGGCTTCTCGTAGAAGCGCTGCTTCTTCATGTCCTTGAACAGGCCCGAGCGGACCATCTTTCGGCGAAACTCCTTGAGCGCCCAGTCGAGCTTGTCGTCTTCCCTCAACGTGACTTGAACCATATCCCTGCCTGGGAAAAGGACCTTCGTCCAGAAAAGAAACGGACCCGAGGCAAGCCCCGAATCCGTCAAGGATACGCATCCCGTTTGACGCGACGCCAAGGTACCGGCGCGGAGCCGGTCCGTCAATGCGAAAGCACCGAGGATTCCTACAGATCCGCCAAGTGGTCGGTCCACCAGGCCGCCGCCCGCTCTGGCGTCCAGGGGTCGCCCAGATCGGAGGCAGCCAACATGGCTGCGAGTTCGTCCACGCTCTGTGGCCTCCGCGCTGGATCCTTTTCCAGGCAAGCAAGGACGATTCGGTCCAGCGCGGCGGGAACCGGCTGGTCGGCACGGCGCGAAGGGGCGGGTGGGGTCTCGCGTACGTGCATCACCATGGTCTGCAGCGCTGACTCGCCCTCGAACACACAAGCGCCCGTGAGCAGCCAGTAGGCGACGCAGCCCAGGGAGTAGATGTCGGCGCGGCCATCCACCTCCTCGCCAGCCACCTGCTCCGGCGCGATGAACGTCGGCGTGCCGCCCACCGAGTGATCGACGGTAAGCTGAAGGTCCCGGCTCTCCTCATGGTGGTGCATCTTCACGAGCCCGAAGTCGAGTACCTTTACGAAGTCGACCTGCCGCGCGTACCGGCAGACGTAGATGTTGGCCGGCTTGACGTCGCGGTGGATCAGGCCGTTCTCGTGCGCTTCGCCGAGCGAATCGCACGCCTGCGCAAGCAGATAGACCGCGCGCGCCGGAGGCAGCGGGCCGAACCGCTTCACGAGCTCCTCCAGATCGAGGCCGTGGAGCAGCTCCATCACGTAGTAGAAAGTCCCGCCCCGCTCGATCCCGAAGTCGTAGAGCTGGATGGTATGGGGCGACGACATGGCGGCCGTGACCTGGGCCTCCTGCTCGAACCGGGCGAGCATCATGCCCCGGCGCTCTGGGTCGCGGGCCACGACCTCCGGCCTGACGAGCTTGACGGCGGCCGGCCGAGCCAACAGCCGGTGCTGTGCGCGCCACACCTCTCCCATTCCGCCCTCGCCCAGCCGGGATTCGAGCACGTAACTGCCCAGTCGCCGCGCCTCGGCGAGGTCGACGTTCATCCCGTAGACGATCCGGGACCCCAGGTAGGCGAGCACGACGGCGAAGGCCGGGCTCATCATCGCCACGACGTAGCGGATCAGCGGGATCTCGAATCCGGCGAAACCTGCGAGCAAGGCGAGCCCCAAAGGCCGCGTCGCCGCGGCGGCGATCGCGGTGATCAGGGTCAGGCGAGGAGGACTGGGGACGATCAGCGGGAAGAATATGATCAGAGGCGTCACCCAGGTCACGTACGGGACGTCGCCAACCTCCAAGTACATCAGCCACGGGGTGAAGACGGCGAGGACGAAGCAGATCACGACCTCGTAGGCCAGCGCCAGATGCAGCACGGTGAGATCGGGCACCCGTTCGGCCCGCGCGATCAGGATGAGCCCGCCGGCCAGCGCCACGCCGACGATGCTTGCTGCGACCATCAGTGGATCCACGGCGCCGATGAACAGGCGGGCATACATCAGATCGAAGGAGGCGCCGACCGCCACGAGCGCGAACATGATCCACGCCAGGATGACGACGCGGCCGCGCGCCTTCTCGAGCAGATCCGGGGTGAGGCCCGACCAGGCACGCTTGGCGGCAGCAGGGTCGGTGAGGCGTCGGAAGGCGACCGCTTCTTTCATGTTACGCTTTTGGACGTGTCTCTAGGCCGCGGAGTCGGGAGCGGGATCCGGAGCCTCAACCTACGAGGTGAGGACCTCGTAGGTCACGCCGGTACGCTCCTCTGACACCGTCCACAGCCGTTCCGCATCCTCTCGGCTCTGCGCCGCGGCGGACGTTCCTACGCGTTCGGGGTAACCGCGCATCTCGTAGAAGCCGCCCGGCCCGAAGTAGTCGCCGCCCCGGACGTCGGGCGCCGTGGCCGCGCGGAGCGTCGTCAGCGCCCCTTTGGCCTGGGTCATCCCGAAGATGGGATTCAGCATCCGGATCAGCCGGGAGTGCCGCTGGAGATTGGTAACCGTCCAGCCTGGATGGGCCGCGGCGGCCGTGACGTCGACTCCGGCGGCCGCTAGGCGCCGATCGAGCTCGAAGGTGTAGAGCAGATTGGCCAGCTTGCTTTGGGCGTAGGCCGCGGCGGCCTGATAGCCGCGCCGTTCGAAGTCGAGGTCCTCGAAGTCCATCGTGCCCCGGCGGTGGGCCTGGCTGGAGACGGTGATCACGCGGGAACCGGGGGTGGTTAGCAGCAGATCCAGGAGCAGCCCCGTGAGCGCAAAATGGCCGATGTGATTGATGCCGAATTGCAGCTCGGAGCCCTGCTCCGTCCGGCCCTCGGGCGGGATCATCACCCCCGCGTTGTTGATCAGCAGATCGAGTCGGTCGAACGCCGCCCGGAACGCGGCGGCGAACTCCCGGATCTGGTCGAGATCGGCAAGATCGAGCTTCATGACGCGGACGTTGTCGTCGGGCAACTCCAGCCGGATCCGCTCCCTGGCGTCGTTACCTCTTTCCTCGCTTCGGCAGGCGAGCACGACGGCCGCTCCCTTACGCGCCAGCTCCCTGGCGGTCTCGAAGCCGATTCCGCTGTTCGCTCCGGTGACGATCGCCACCCTACCGCTCTGATCGGGGATATCCGCGCTTGTCCAGTCGCCCTTCATGCGCCGCTCCGTCGTCGAATCTCCGTGCCGCAGCCGTGTCGCCGCTCGTCGAGATGTCGCATCTCGTTGCCGCAGCCGCGGCCGCGCTGGCCGCTGGACAAGATAGGGAAGCGGAAAGGGAAGGATAGCGGTGTAGACGGCGCAGGATCGCGCGTCCGGGCGCCGCCACCCGGACGCGCTCTGTGATGCTCGAGAGGCTCAGATCACCGGAACGTGATCGGCTGCGCCTGCCATACCGGCGTCGCCTTGTCCCGGTTCATGGCCGGGGTGAACCTCATCTTCTCCGCCGTGTCCAACGCCGCTTCGTCCATCGCCTCGTACCCGCTGGACTCCTTGACCTCCGTCTTCTTCACGGCGCCCTGCTCGTCGACGAAGATCCACAGGATCACCGTACCCTGGATGCCCGCTTCGCGCAGCTGCGAGGGATAACCCCGCTCCAGGAGCCTCTGGATCTCGCCCGCGTTCTCCAGTCTCGGCGGTACGTCGTACGGAATGAAGGTCGGTCGCTCGGTCGGGTTGCCGGTCGCTGGCGGCGAAGACGAGCTGGCGATCGGAGTCGGCAGCGAAGCGGCCGGCTCTAGGGGGGCGAGATCCACGTCGAGCGCCTCGACAGCGGGGGCGGTCGGGCTGGTGATCTCCAGCTCGGGTGGCGCCGGCCGTGTTGCGGCCGGTGCGGCCTCCACGGGGCTGCTTGCCTCGTCGAGGGACGATCCGCCAACCAGCGCCTGGCCGGTAGCGGGTTTGCCGGCCACGCGACCGGCGGCTTTCTCGACCGGCAAGGCGGAACCGGCCGCATCGAGGCTCGGGGATCCGGCGTCATCGGCCTCGGCGGCCGGAAGCATGCCCTTCAACACCCGTGGCAACTCGACGTCGCTGAACTGCATGAAGGCGATGCCGCCGCCCAAGACGGCGCCCGCGAGGACCGCGGCGCGGAGCCAGGTCCTCGGCGCGTCCGTTTTGGGCTGTTGGGGTCGTGGCAGCCGGCGCGGGCGCTGGCTCGCCAGCGCCCTGCCTTTGGCGTTGACCCGACGTCCGAGGCCTCGAGCGGCGCGCTTCGCGTCACCTAGCATCACCACGATCCTGGCCGCGAGCGCCGACGTCCCCGCTGCTGGGGTCGCGGGCGGCCCAATGCTGGCGTCGCGTGTCGCCTGGGCCGGAGTAGCCGCCGCTGCAGGTTCGGAGAGAAGAGGCTCGGCCGGAGCTTCAGGCTCGGCCGCCGCTGTCGGCTCAGTCGCTGAGGGCGCGGGTGGAGGAGGCTCGACGGCTGCTTCAGGCTCAGTCGCTGAGGGCGCGGGTGGAGGAGGCTCGACCGCCGCAGGCTTGATCGGCTCAGGCTCATCAGCCGTAGCCTCGGCCGCCGCCACATCCGCCGCCCGCATCCCCTTTAGCCACGCCGGCTGTTCGAGTTCCGGCGATGGGGAGGCCGCCGTCACCGGCTGATCGACCGCGGCCTCACGTCCTGGCGGTTTCTCGAGCACCGGCAGCGGGTCGGGTGGCGGTGGAGCTGATGCCTGCGGCTCCGGTGCCGGCGCGGCCACTGCCGGCATATCGGCAGCCTGCTCCGGTCCCTCGTCTTCAGCCGAAGGCGGGCTCACGTCGCCGGGCAGCGGACCTGATCGCCGCAGATCGGCCTTTCGCTCCTCGGTGAGCCTCTGCAAACGGGCCTGGAGTTCCGCCAGCCGCTGCTGCCGGTCCTGCTCCGAGGGTTGATTCTCGCTCATTGCGACCTCCGGCGACGCCTCGCAAGAAACCGGTGTCGGGCCAAAATCCCCGAGATACCTCCCGAATCGTGATCTTCGCGTGCCCTTCCGGAGATCACGCTGTACGCTAACACCGTAACTAATGGCAGATACGCGACATAGGCGATTACCGCCTTGTCTGCGACACGGTGCCTTCGGCGCTCAAACCAGCTCGCCAGCGGCCTCCGAGAGCACACTGCCTCCACCAAGGAGCGCAAGTTCAGGACCGGTGGAGAAGGTGAAATCGTGTGGGATGAGGTCTCGTGGCGACCAGAGGTTGGCGGGCGGGTCGGAGATCCCTAGCATTGGCCCTATGGCTCGCCGACTGCTCCTGTTCAGCAACTCCTCCACCGCCGGGTTGTCGTACCTGGAGCACGCGGAGGAAGCGATGCGGGAGTTTCTGGGCGCTCCTTCGAAGACGGTGCTGTTCGTGCCGTATGCTGCCGTCAGCTTCGGCTACCACGAGTACACGGCCAAGGTGCGGGCGGTGCTGGAGGGAATCGGCCACCGGCTGGATTCGGTAGACGACGCACCGAACGTAGTCGAGGCGGTGCGGCAAGCGGAAGCGATCGCGGTCGGCGGCGGCAACACATTCCACCTGGTGCGCGAGCTTCAAGAGAGAGGCATGCTTGCCCCGATCCGCGACCGCGTGCTGGAGGGAATGCCGTTTATCGGGTGGAGTGCGGGCTCCAACATCGCCTGCCCGACGCTGAGAACGACCAACGACATGCCGATCGTCGAGCCCCGGAGCTTCCGGTGCCTCGATCTCATCCCGTTCCAGATCAACCCACACTACCTCGATGTGCATCCCGACGGGCACATGGGCGAGACGCGGGAACAACGGATCCAGGAGTTCCTCGCCGTCGAGCCGAATGCGTACGTCGTGGGCTTGCGAGAGGGGAGCGCGCTACGCGTCGAGGGGGACGGCCTCGAACTGATCGGCGAAAAGCCGATGCGGATCTTCAAGCACGGCGAGGAGCCGCTCGAAGTCATGCCCGGTCAAGCGCTCGACTTCTTGCTCGAATGACGTCAGGACATCCATGCAACTACAGAGCGACGTGAGCAGGAGTCAGGCAGATGTGCTGCCGTCGCGGCTTGATTCCCGATGCTGACAAGCACCCATGGTGCAGCTCGAGTATCTGCCCAATAGGTTCAGCGGCGAGAACCGCATCCGGCAGCAGGTGGTGTCCTTCTTTAAATGAAGACCTGCCGTCGGGAGCCCATCGACGAGACGGCGTGACGATCCAGTGACTCGGAGCACAAATGACCGGAGCTGACCAGCAGGCATCGCTCGAGAGCGTCTTGAAGGACGAGATCCTGCGCATGTATCAGGAAGTCGCCGACAACCCCGACGCCGAGTTCCACTTCTTTCACGGCCGGAAAGCGGCGGAGATGTTCGGCTACGATCCCGAATGGCTCGACCGCGCGCCGGCGGGCGCCGTCGATTCGTTCGCCGGGGTTGGAAACCCGCACGAGCGCGCTGAGCTGAAGGCGGGCGAAACCGTCCTGGATCTGGGAAGCGGGGCCGGGCTCGACGCGATCATCGCATCGTGGCTCGTGGGCCCAGAGGGGAGGGTGATCGGCGTCGACCTGAACCCGTCCATGTGCCACAAGGCCCAGGCCAACCTCGCGGCGACCGGCGGCTCCATGGAATGCCACGAGGGCCGGATGGAAGAGATCCCGCTTCCCGACGCCTCGGCGGATGTGGTTCTCTCGAACGGCGTCGTCAACCTCTCGTTCCAGAAGCGGCGTGTGGTGGAAGAGATGTTCCGCGTGCTCAAGCCGGGCGGGCGCATTTCGATCACGGACATCGTGAGTGGCCGGGAGCTGTCGCAGTCGATCGTCAACGACCCCAAGCTCTGGGCCGCCTGAATAGGAGGAGCTCTCCTGGAAGGAGAGATGTTCGAACTGCTCGAGGACGCCGGCTTCATCCGCGTGCGAACAGCCGTGGTCCCCGGTTTCCGATTTCGGAAGGAATCGACCCGGAACGCGGCAGAGGCGTATGGCGTCAAGGCCGTGATGATCACCGCCGCCAAGCCGGCCGAGGCCTAGGAGGAAGGACCATGATCTGCTTGCCGGAGAACTTCAGCGCACTGTCGTCGGAGGGGCCGCGGCTCACCATGGCGGCGTTCACGGAGCCAGCGCATCCCGCCCTCCCACGCTTCTCCGAGCTGGCGCGCGAGCAAGAGATTTGGGTGCTATTGGGCTCGTTGCCGATCGCGGTGGCCGGCGGCAAGATCAGGAACCGCAGCTATCTGCTCGGCCCGGACGGCACGGTCCTTCGGCGCTACGACAAGATCCATCTGTTCGATGTGGAATTGGCCGGCGGTGAGCAGTACCGCGAGTCGGCGACCGTCGAGCCTGGAAGCCAAGCGGTGATCGCGGAGCTGCCCTGGGGCCGGCTCGGGATGACGATCTGCTACGATCTGCGATTCCCCCACCTCTACCGGACACTCGCCCAGGCCGGCGCCGACTTCCTGGCCGTACCCGCCGCCTTTACCAAGACCAGCGGTGAGGCGCACTGGCACGCCTTGAACCGGGCACGCGCGATCGAGAACGGTTCATACGTTTTCGCCCCCTGCCAGTGCGGCGAGCATGCCGGCGGTGGTTGGACCTATGGCCACTCGCTGGTCGTCGACCCGTGGGGGCGAGTGCTGGCCCCCATCTCGCAGCCCCGGCGTCGTCCTGTGCGAGGTCGATCCTGCCAGGGTAGCCGAGGCCCGCTCGATGATCCCATCGCTTCGGCACGACCGGCCCTATGACCGAATCGAGTAGGACCGCACGACAGCGCTTGCCGCGTGGCTTCGAAACCTCCACTTTCCGCGGCTCATTGGCGGCGCCCTCAGCGACGCCGTGTAACAAAACCCTGGCACGAATGGAAGCTTGCATGCTGATGCGACACATCAAGAGGGCCCTTGTATCGGCTCTCGGCACCCTGTGCCTCGTCATAATCACGATCCCGTCGGCGGCTGTGGCCCAGGACCAGCCCAATATCCTCGTGGTCTGGGGCGACGACGTGGGCCAGTCCAACATCAGCGCCTACACGATGGGCCTGGTGGGCTACCGCACGCCGAACATCGACCGGATCGCCAGCGAAGGCATGATGTTCACCGACTACTACGGTGAGCAGAGCTGCACCGCCGGGCGCTCCTCGTTCATCACCGGGCAGAGCGTCTTCCGGACCGGGCTGAGCAAGGTCGGGCTTCCCGGCGCCGATCTCGGACTGCAGGTGGAGGACCCCACGATCGCCGTCATCTTGAAGGATCTCGGCTATGCCACCGGACAGTTCGGGAAGAACCACCTGGGCGATCGCGACGAGTTCCTGCCGACCAACCACGGTTTCGATGAGTTCTTCGGCAACCTCTACCACCTGAACGCCGAGGAAGAGCCCGAGAACGAAGACTATCCAGGCGACATGATCACGTCGGACGGCCGCACCTTCCAGGAGCGCTACGGGCCTCGAGGCGTGATCCACAGCTGGGCCAATCCTGACGGTACACAACGTGTCGAGGACACGGGCCCGCTCACCAAGAAGCGGATGGAGACGGTCGATGATGAGACATCGGACGCCGCCATCCGGTTCATTCGGGACGCGCACGCGGCCGGGCGGCCCTTCTTCGTGTGGTGGAACGGCACCCGCATGCACTTCCGGACCCACGTCAAGGAGGAGCTTCGGGGGATCTCGGGTCAGGATGAGTACGCGGACGGCATGGTCGAGCACGACATGCACATCGGGAAGTTCCTCGACCTGCTGGACGAGCTCGGCATCGCCGACAATACGATCGTGTTCTACAGCACGGACAACGGACCGCATTACAACACCTGGCCGGATGCCGCCGCGACGCCGTTCCGGGGCGAGAAGAACACGAACTGGGAGGGCGGCTGGCGCGTGCCGGCGGCCGTCCGCTGGCCGGGTCGGATTCCGGCCGGGTCGGTGACGAACGAGATCGTTCATCACATGGACTGGTTCCCGACGCTCGTCGACGCCGCTGGGAACCCCGACATCAAGGCAGATCTGTTGAACGGCTACGCGTCGAGCGCTCTCGGCCGGGATTACAGGGTCCACCTCGACGGCTACGATATCCTGCCCCTGCTGACGCAGCAGACGGACACGAGCCCGCGCAAGGAGATCTTCTACTTCTCGGACGATGGAGACCTGACGGCGCTGCGCTACGAGGACTGGAAGCTGATCTTCATGGAGCAAAAGGCGGAGGGCACCTTCCGAGTCTGGATGGAGCCTTTCGTCCCTCTGCGGGTTCCGCTGATCTTCAACCTGCGGCGCGATCCGTACGAGCGCGCTACGATCACCTCCAACACCTACTTCGACTGGCTTCTGGATCGCGCCTACCTGCTCGTGCCGGCGCAGAACTACGTGGGGAGCTTCCTGGCCACGTTCGCCGAGTTCCCACCGCGCCAGAAGGCCGCGAGCTTCAGCCTCGATCAGGTGATGGAGAAGCTGGCACCGCCGGGAGGCTAGCGGTGAAGCGTCGTCAGAACCGGAAGCTCGCGGAGGCGAGGGCGTAATTGAACCAGGCGAAGTTGTAGACCTCCTCGATGTCGACGCCCCCTTCCACGGCCCTGTAGCCCGCGGCGAAGCTCCAACGGCGGCTGAGATCGTAGCCGATCTTGACGGCACCATCGATCGCGCGACCGGGTCCGCCCGCTAGCCCGTCCACGTCCAGGAGGGCGAACCAGCTGCCGGCGAACCGGTACTCGAGGCCAAGGTTGAGGAGCGGGACGAACCCCACGTCGGTGTCCTCGGCGGCCGTCCCCGGCTGTTCGAGCCGGATCTTGGCGTCACGGATCTTGGCCGTGAAACCGATCCACCACCGGAAGTGGTCGCTGCGAAGAAGGCGGAACCGATAGCCGAGCCGCCACGAGTTGAACTTGTAGGTGGCGTCCGTGGGCACGCCGGGCTCGAACGTCTCACCCGCGAAATCGACGGATTCGTCGAAGATCCCCGGATCCGTGTAGGAGAGGGGCGCGAGTAGGGCACGGAGCGAGTGCCGCTCGCTGATGTTCCAGGTGAGGTACAACCGCCCCGCGGGCCACGGCCCATGCCCGACGAGATCCACGAGCGAGAAGCGCGTCCCTTCCTGGGTGTTCGGAATCTGCACGTCGTTCCGGCTCTGCCACGCCGGCCCGATCTCCAGCTCGGCCGAGAATCTCTCCCAGCCGACGTCTTGGCCCATCGCCTGTTCAGCGCCGACCGCGATACCGAGCGCGGCAGCTGCGAGCTGCAGAGCCCGTGGCATCCTGGCACGCACGTGGTAGCCTCTCCTCAGCAGAGCGAGCGCCGCGCGCTTGTCGATGAAGCCGCTCACGCCGGTAACGAGAACCTGCTCACTCATGAGGTCGTTTACTCCTGACTTGCTGTTCGAGGGACTCTGACTCCGCCGGCCACCAGTCTGGTGACTGTGAGCCCGGCCTGCCAGGGGCGCACCCCGCCTAGTTCGGCTCCGGGCCGTGCCAAACTGGCACCGCATGCCCGCCCGAGGCTTGCAACTCTTGCAGGCACGTCTTGCAAATTGGCAGAAAATCGGACTTTGATGCTGGCACGCCGGCTGCGTTGCATACCTTCGAGGCCGCTGGCTGTGGCCAGGAGCCGGAGGGATCCCGGGGAAGGCACTGACAGGGCCGCTCGGGGCCGCCGGCGTGAGAATTCAAAAAAACAACCGGACAACCAGGAGGAATGAGCGATGCTGGTCAGGAGGCTGGGACCATCGAGATTGCGCCCGACCGGTCTGGGAGATCTGGACCGAATGCGGTATGACATGCTGCGACTGTTCGATACGCTGGCCGGCCCCGAGGAGCGGTCCCGCGGCGTCTTTCCCGCCATGAACGTCACCCAGGACGCCGACAACTTCTACATCCGTTGTGAGCTGCCGGGCGTGAGGCTGGACGATCTGGAGGTCGGTGTGGTCCACCGCACCGTCACCGTGTCGGGGAAGCGGGAGGCCCCGGAGGAAGAGGGCGTGAGCTACCACCGCAAGGAGAGGGCGAGCGGAAGCTTCAGCCGCAGTGTCGTGCTTCCATCCGCGCTCGAGGCGGACGGCATGGACGCCGTCTACGAGCACGGTGTGCTGACGATCACGCTGCCCCTGGCAGAGGCGGCCAAGCCCCGACAAATCGCGGTAAAATCCGCTTAGGACCCGGGGCTACCCACGGTTCGAAGCAACCGTGGCCAACCGGGACCGATGAAGAAACTACGAGATTCCGAACGGACCAAAGATTCAGGGGAAAGGACGATGAACGAGGAAAGCAGCCGTGCCATCGAGATGCGGGAGAAGGGTGACCTGGAGGCGAGCGAGGGGACGAGGCCGGGGCCGGTATTCACGCCTCCGGTGGACATCTTCGAGAGCGCTGACGCCATCACGGTGCTGGCCGACATGCCGGGCGTACAGCCCGAGCACGTGACCGTTGACCTGAACGAAGATGTGCTCACCATCACGGGTTACTGCGAGGATGGCGAGGAGGAGGGCAGAGTCCGTGTCGTGCAGGAATACCGCTGCGGCACCTTCCAGCGCAGGTTCACCCTGTCGGAGCTGGTCGACCAAGCGGGCATCAAGGCGACGGTCACGGATGGAGTCCTGAGGCTCGAGCTGCCCAAGGCCGATCGGGCCAGACCGGCGCGGATCGAGGTACGGGCAGGGGCATAGCGCTGGCCTGATCAGGCTGGCGATCTCGCGGCCAGATTCGCGCGGGTGACGAGACCATGCCGTTCAAGGACTACTACCTGATCCTCGGAGTGCCGCGTCAGGTAAGCCAGACGGGTATCCGTGCTCGGTACCGCGACCTCGTGAAGGATCTTCACCCGGACGTGGCGGGCGAGGATAGCACGCAGGCATTCCAGGACATCGCGGAAGCGTACGGTGTGCTGTCGGATCCGGAGCACCGCCGGCAGCACAACCAGGCTTTGAGGATACGCGAGCGCCGGGCAGCGCCCCGGCGGGCAACTGAAGGAGTCGGGGCCCCAGAGCGTCGCCGGGAGCCGCTCTCCCTCCGCGACTTTCGGACGGTTCGCCCCTCCTTCGAGGCGCTGTTCGAGCGCATTCTCCGCAACTTCTCCGCTGCGCGCGTACCCAAATCGGAGCACCTCGAGCCCCTCGACTTCGAGGTCATCCTGACGCCTGAAGAGGCTGCGCTAGGGGGGGCGATCCCGATCGGGATTCCAGTGCTCCGCACCTGCATGGGATGCGGCGGCACGGGCCGCCTCTGGATGTCCGCCTGCCCGCAATGTGCCGGAAAAGGCATGGCGACCCATGAGCGCGTCGTCGAGATCCGAATCCCGCCCATCGGCGGTCCGACCGCCGTGTTCGAGGCGATGCTGCATGGGTTGGGCATCGAGAACCTCTATCTGAGGCTCCACGTCCGGGTAAGCGGCACGTCCGGCGCCTAACGGAACAATCGTCGATAGCCTGCCGCTGGCGCTTCGCGAGCCGTTCGGATTCTCGGCGACTCAGCCCCGCAGGAAAAGCGCCGCGATGTAGACCACGTACGCCGCGACCATGAGGACCCCGATCAGCCGTCCGATCGGGCGCTTGGTCCAGATGAAGCCCGCGACCAGCAGCGCGGAGCCCAGCATGATGGGGAACTCCAGCGACCGGAAGCCGGCCGGCACCGGGATCGCGTTCGGACTCACGACCGCTGCCGCGCCCATAATGCCCAGGATGTTGAGCGCGTTACTTCCGACGATCGTGCCGAGGGCCACGCCGGCTCGCTTCTGATACGCGGCCACCACGGTTGTCGCCAGCTCGGGAAGCGAGGTGCCGAATGCCAGGATCGTCAAGCCGACGACCGTTTTCGAGACGCCCAACTGCTCGGCGATGTCCGCGGCGGCCGTGACCACAAGTTCGGCCCCGATCGGGAGTCCGACCAAGCCGGCGCCGATGAACAACACGATCAGCCACATTCGGCTGGGCAGGCCCAGCACCCACTCGAGTCGAGCATCGAGGTCGGGAGCCCGCTGAGCCTGGCCGGCGTCACGCACCGCCATGCCCCATACGACGATCAGCCCCGCCAGCAGCAGGCCGCCCGCGGCATGGTCCAGCTCCCCAACCAGGCATAGCCCGACGAACAGGAGGCTGACGATGACCATCACGAGACTGTCGCGACCAAGCGTCGAGCCGTGCCCATCCACCGGGTAGACCGCAGCCGCGGCGCCGCCCACCAGGAGCATGTTGGCGACGTTGCTGCCAACGACGTTGCCCAGCGCCATGCCGGGGAAGCCCGCCAGCACCGCCTGGATCGTGACCACCAACTCCGGCACCGAGGTGCCAAAGGCCACCACGCTGGCCGCCACGAGTGCCGAAGACACGTTCAGCTGGCGGGCGAGCGCCACCGCTCCCCGCACCAGTAGGTCGCCTCCCCACAGCAGGTAGATGAGACCGCCGAACAGCGCTAGGTAGGTGGTCAGGACGTCTCTCGCAGCCTGGCGTTCGCTTCCTCGAGCTGGCGGGCGAGAGTCTCGATCTCCTGCCGGGCTTTCTTGTGCGCGGTGAGGTCCACGATAGAGCACAGCACGTGCACGCCCGTGTCGGTGCGAACGGGACTGAGCCCGATCTCCACGAAGATCTCCGACCCATCAGCGCGTCGAGCCCGGAACTCGTGGCCCTTGCCCATGGGTCGAAAGGCCGGATTCCGCATGAATTCCGCACGGAGCTCCGCGTGGCGGCCTCTCACATCATCGGGGACGAGCGCTTCGACGGATTGACCAATCAGCGCCTCCCTTCCGTACTGGAGCAGGTCGGCCGCGGCGTCGTTCAGAAGCTCGATCATGCCGTCAGGATCGACCATGAGCATGGCACTGGGCGAGGCCTCCAGAGCCAGCCGAAACTGCTCTCTGATCTGCCGCAGCTCGGAGATATCGCGTGCGATGGCGTACAGGGTTCCGGTCTCGGCGTCCGGGCGCGAGGTCCACAGCAGATGCTTGTAGGTGCCATCGGCGCAGCGGTAGCGGTTCTCGAAGGAGATGGTCGGGATGCCCAGCGACAGCTTGGCCACCTCCTGGTTCGTGGCTTCCACGTCGTCGGGATGGACGAACTCCGCGAACGGTTTGCTCACCAGCTGCTCCTCGGTCCAGCCGAGCGTGCGCTCGAACGCCGGATTGACGCGTTTGAAATAGCCGTCCGTGCCGGCGATGCACATCATGTCGAGGGACACGTCGAAGAAGGTGTGGAACTCGCGCAGGAGCTTCATCTGCCGCTCGAGCTCATCTGCCATCTCGTTGAAGGTGCGGGCGAAGAGCCCGATCTCGTCCTGACTGGCGATCTCCGCCCGCGCGTCCAGTTCGCCCGCGTGGATCCGCTTCGCGACGCCGGCCAGGTCGAGAACAGGCTTCGAGAAGTGGAAGCCCAGGATGGCTCCGAGCAGGATGGCGAACGCCGCCAGCGAAAGTCCGAGGTTGACGAGCTCCGTTCGGAACACATTGATACGAGCCAACTCCTCCGCTTCATCGAACTTGACGATCACCCCCCAGCGTGTCTCGGGGAGGAAGCGCGTGGCCATCCAGACCGGCTCGCCGCGATAGTCGGCGACATCGTCCCAGTATCGGCCCTCCACGCCCGCCCAGATCCGCGCGAGGGGATCGGCCGTGTCGTCTAGCGAAAGGGGAAGAGGGGGCTCGGGCCAGGGATACCTGAGGTGGAGGAGGAAGGGTGAGCCCCCCACCTCCTGCATCAGGATCAT
>JARRMU010000012.1:0-36481 GCA_037385645.1 Gemmatimonadales bacterium | reverse complement strand
ATCAGTATAATCCCATATGTTGCAGTACGCACTGACTTCGGGTTCGGGCGCGCCGGAATAAAGAACCGGTAGGGCGCGGCCATACTAGGCCGGCATCAGACACAGGGCGAGAGGGTCAGGTTCTACGGAGAGAGCCAGAGCTTGAGGGCGAAAGCGATGATCGCCACGATCACCACACGTCTCACCCAACGGTGTCCTTTAAGAACGGTGAGTCGCACCCCGACCAAGCCGCCGAGAAGGTTGCCGGCCGCGAGCGCGAAGCCGGCCGTCCAGGCCACCTTGCCTCCGAGCCCGAAGATGAGAAGCGTGATCGGGATGTAGGTCAGGACGAGCAGCACCTTGAGGGCGTTGCCTCGAACGAGATCGAGGCCGGCGAGGGTCGTGACGGCCAGGATCAAGAAGCCGACTCCGGCCTGGACGAAGCCACCGTAGAGACCCACCATGAAGAAGCCCGCCGCCACGACCGCGCGACGCCCGCCCTGCCGCGCGACGTCGCTATCATCGGCGCCTCGAAGGGGATTCCAGAGCACCCAGACGGCGAAGACCACCATCAAGCCCGCCAGGAGCCGTTGGAAGGCCTCGTCGCCGATCTGGAGGGCCGCCCAGGAGCCGATCACCGCGCCGACGATCGCCGGCGGCGACGCGACGGCCAGCCACCGCCATTCCACCACCCGGTGCCGGTGGAAGCCCCACACGGCCCCCACGTTCTGAACGAGGATCGCCACCCGATTCGTGCCGTTGGCCACGGTGGGTGGCAGGCCGAGGAAGATCAAGAGCGGCAGCGTGAGGAAAGAGCCGCCGCCCGCGATGACGTTCAGCGTGCCCGCCACGACGCCAACGGCGAACAGACTCACGTACTCCCTCCACTCTCCGGCCAAGCGCGCCTCTCCGCTCCTGGGCACATCAGGTCGACCAGGCCACCGGTGGCCTGCGCTCCAATCTCCTCCCGTGTTGTGGGCGAGCACAACACAAGCCTGATGTCGGGCCTGTCGGCGGGTCGCGTCGCTGAACGCGTGGGGATCGGGCCGGGACCGAGGAACCGGTCCGGCCGCTGGCTTGTTCTGATGCCCGACGGGATTGGAGCTCAGCGCTGGAGGCGGATCGCTCCGTCGACGACGGGAGATGGTTTCAACATGCAGGTTCGCCGAAGTATCCTGGCCGCGTGCGCTGCGGCCTTGGCCCTGACGGCCCGATTCACCGCAGCCGGAGGAAGACTCACGGCGGGCGACCCATCACCAACATTCGCAGGGAGGACGGAATGAAGAGGCTCGCTTTCGGAATCGTGGCGCTGGCTTTGCTCGGCGCGCGCCCGGCCGCCGCGCAGGAGACGACGATGGAGATGGCCGACGGCAAGGACGTGGAGTTCACGGCTCATGTCGTCGACCTCTCCTGCAAGGTCGTCTACGGTCTGAGCGGAGAAGAGCACCGCATGTGCAGCCAGGTATGCGCCGACAACGGAATACCCCTCGGCCTCGTTGCGGACGGTAAGCTCTACGTGCCCGTCAGCAGGGCGATGCCGGGTACGGGAGCCAACGAGCAGCTCAAGCCTCTCGCCGAGAAAGAGGTGAGGGTGTGGGGGAAGGTGATCGAGCGCGCCGGCTTGAACACGATCATCATCGAGAGCATCGAGGAGGTCTGACGCGGACGGTGATGACAGATAGTCGCCATTCCGTGCGAGGCTGGGGGCTCGCCCTCGGCCTCGCGCTTCTGCCCTCTGCGCTGTCGAGCTGCGGGGACGACGATCGGCCCGTGGCGGAGCCCAACGAAATCTACAGGGAGCCATCGGTCGCTGATGTCGGCGGCCACCGGGTCGTGGAGAACAAGGCGCCGCGGGAGCGGATCATCACCTACGCGAAGCTGCCCTCGCGCGGGCCGCGGCCCCTCTTCCTGCGAGATGCTGCCGCGACGCCCCTCCCAAACGGAGGAGCCGCTTGGCCGGACACGGAAGGGGCTCGCGTCGTCCTCTTCGATCGCCACGGCGTGGTAAGCGGCGTCCTGCAGGGAGCGGCCCCGAACGGACGGAGACTGGCTGGACCGGTGAGCGTGGCGGTGGATGAACGCGGCGTGCTGGCCGTGGAGCCCGATGGCTCGGCGCTGCTGTTCGAGAACAGGCGGCCTGTGGCCTGGCTGGAGCCGGTTCTTCCGGGTCCCATCGGCGGCAGCAGCCGTGCCGGCAGCGCGGGCGCCCGCACGTTCATGGAGTTTGCGTTGGCGCCGGTAGGCGCCGAGGAGCCGCTGCTCTGGTTCGTTCCTCCGGATGGCGGACTACCGCGGCCCTTGGGGAGCGCCAAAGTGCCTGAGAAGGGTATGCTCGGGCAGCTCGTCAACTCCGGCTGGGCTGCCGTGGCACCGGATGGAGCGATTTATTTCGCCCCGGCGCTCGAGTCGGAGCTGAGGCGGTTCGACGCCGACGGCGAGCTGGCTTGGATAAGTCGTTGGCCCACTCCAGCTCCGGTTCCCGAGCCTCGCTTCGTGGCCGAGGCCGGATCGGTGAGTCCGAAGTTCACGGTCGTGCAGCGCGGGTTGGCAGTCGGACCGGACGGTCTCGTCTACGTTCTGGCCAGCCCCCGGCCCGGCGCCGAGATGAGACGCCTGCTCGCCTTCGATGACCGCGGACAGTTGGTCCGGTGGGCCGACGTAGCCGCCGGCGGAGCCGTCTTCGCGGACCGGGAGGGGCGGATCTTCCGCATCCCTCTGGACGAAGCGCTGTGGCGCTCTCCGGCCCCGCCGCGAGAGGCCTTCCCGTCGTTCACGCTCCCGGCGCTCGGCAGCGAAGCGGTCGTGAATCTCGAGAGCTACCGCGGCCGGGTCGTTGTCGTGAACTTCTGGGCGAGCTGGTGTGCTCCGTGCCGAAAGGAGATGCCATTGCTGGATGCCTTCGCCGCGGAGCTGGACCCGTCCGAAGCGGTCGTCCTCGGCTTGAACGAGGACGTGCACCGTTCGGATGCACTGAAGTTCCTCCAAGGGCTCGGCGGCGTCTCGTACGCGAACGCGGCCGGCGATGGGCGTCTGCGAGACCGGTACGGCTACCGCGGTTTGCCCTACACGATCGTGCTGGATCGAGAGCAGAGGATCGTGAGGACCTTCTACGGTTTCGGTCGTTCCATCGACCCGATTCGCGACGTCGTGCTTTCGGAGGTGGCGTCGGTCGCTCCGCCAAGGGGGTTGAGCAAGGGCGCCCCTGAACCGACGTTGACGAGCGCCGCCGAAGCGGCGAAGGAGGACCGGTGAGGGGGAACCGGGACGGAGAGGCAAGATGCGCGTACGGTGGTATGGCTTCGCGCTGAACTTTCCCGAAACGGAAGTCTACGGGGAGTAGGGAGAGCCGCACGCATGCCCGAGATGTACCACCGCTGGGACGCCCGCTCGTCATCGACGGTCCGTGCGTTCGGTACGCTCGGCCTCGCTGCGCTGAGCATCGGGCTGTCGGGGCTCTGCGCCGGCGCACAAGATCGCGGCCAGTCCGTCTCCACGCCGATCGTGATCGACGGCCGCTTCGATGACTGGGCCGACGTTCCGGTCCTCGTGGCGGATTCCGGCGACGCCCCGCGCTCTGCATTGGATCTGGCCGGAATCAAAGCGAGCTACGACGACGGCGCCTTCTATGCGCTCATGGATCTGGGTCGTCCGGCCAACCTTCAAGCGCTTGACGGCACGATCTCCATCGCCTTCGACGCCGACGGTAATGCCGGGACGGGCATGCCGGTCTTTGGCCTCTCGGGTGTCGATCTCATCGTCGACCTCTCGCCGCCGTACGAAGTCGGCGGCATGCCTGCCGGCGTCGGCGTCGGTGTTCGCAGCGCCTCTCAGCCGGCTTCGCGAATCCCCTCCGGCCCGCAGGCGAAGGCGTTCGAGGCCGGGGACAGCTACGACGTGGGCTTCACCTATGCGCCCAAGTACACGCACCGCCGGTTCGAGATGCGCCTGGCACGTGAACCCGAGCTCGTCGGACTGGGGCGATTCGGCGGAGACCGGTTCACGGCGAAGGCCGTGTTTACGGGCCCGGACGGAGCGATCCTGGACGAAATCGGACCCTTCACCCAAGAACTGTCTGCCAGGCGAACGCGGCCGGCGTTGATCGGCGATGCAGCCGATCCGCTCGCTCGCCCGAAGGGCGCAGACCTGCGGGTACTCAGCTGGAACGTCTCCCACAGAAGTCTGGTCGAGCGATCGGACCGTTTTCGGCGACTGATCGCGGCCGTGCAGCCAGATCTCCTGCTCTTGGATGAGGTGCCGGGTGACCTGACGGCCGAGACCGTCCTCGCGCTCCTGTCTGGACGGGAAAGCGGTGTCGAAGACGGGACCCGATCGACCGGCGCTGCAGAGGTCGTCGAGGCGGCGGAATGGAGCCTCGTCTATGGCGAAGCGGGCGGCCGGCAGAGGGGTGTGATCGCCGCCCGCCGAGGTTCCGTGTCGTCGCTTCGGGAGCTGGCACGGATCGAATACCCGGCGGATCTGCCCCGGCAGCTGGACGGCGTTCTACCCCCCGGCTTCGGAGGCGTCGAGGCCGGCGTGCCGGCGGCCGCCGGGCTGGCCGAATCCGGGGGAAGGCGGATTCTGGCTGTCACCGTGGACTTGCAGTGCTGTGGAAACGGCGACGACACGCCGCAAGAGGCGATTCGTCGCGCGGAAGCGCAGGCGCTCTCGACCGCGCTCTCCGACGCGCTTTCCCGAGGCATCAAAGGAATCGGCGGGATCATCGTGGCCGGCGACCTCAACCTGGTGGGATCGCGTCGGCCGCTCGATCTGCTGACCGCAGGCTTGGACCTGGATGGCTCCGATCTGGCCGTGGCCGAGCCGCTGGACCTCCTCGGCCTCACGGATGCGACCTGGACTGGCGTCCGTTGGGCGAGGGCGTTTCCGCCGGGCCGGCTCGACTTCGTTCTCTTCAGCGACACCTCCCTCGAGCTTCGCCAGGCTTTCGTGTTCGACACCGCCGTCATCCCCGGCGTCTGGCTCGAGGCACACGGGCTCCTCTCGGATGACACAGCTGCGGCCTCGGATCACTTTCCGATCGTGACCGACTTCTCCTGGCGGGAGCAGCCAAGCGCTCCCTGAGCCGGTTTGCCGACCGGCTAGAAGAGCCCGATCTTGCCAGGCGGTTCGTGATTTACCCACAGCACCCGTGCAGGACTGCCGCGTGAGCCAGAGAACGTCTGACAGATCGCCCGATTTTATACGCGAGATGGTCGCAGCCGACGTGGCGGCCGGGAAGAGTGGCGGCGTGGTGGCTACGCGCTTTCCTCCCGAGCCCAACGGCTTCTTGCACATCGGGCATTCCACAGCCATCTGCCTCGACTTCGAGGTCGCGCGGGAGCACGGGGGCACCTGCAATCTCCGCTTCGACGACACCAACCCGACGACCGAGGACGAGAGATACGCAAGGTCGATCGAGGAGGACATACGCTGGCTGGGCTTCGAGTGGAACGGCCCCTCACGCTACGCCTCCGACTACTTCGATCAGCTGTATCGCCATGCCCTTCAGCTGATTCGCGACGGCAAGGCCTACGTAGACAGCTCGAGCGAGGAAGAGATCCGGGCGGGTCGGGGCACCGTCACCGAGCCTGGGATTCCGAGTCCGTACAGGGGCCGGTCGATCGAGGAGAGCCTGGAGCTCTTCGAGCGCATGCGGGCGGGCGAGTTCGAGGACGGGGCGCACGTGCTGCGCGCCAGGATCGACATGGCGGCGACGAACATGAAGATGCGCGATCCGCTCCTCTTCCGGATCCGCCACGCGACTCACTACCGTACCGGCGACGAGTGGCCGATCTACCCCATGTACGACTGGGCACATCCTCTCTCCGACGCGATCGAGGGGATCACCCACTCCCTGTGCACGCTGGAGTTCCTGCCGAACCGAGAGCTGTATGACTGGGTCGTCGACAACACGCGCCCGGAAGTCGAGGCGGGTGAGCCGGGCGGTTGGGAGCCCAGGCCACGGCAGACCGAGTTCGCCCGCCTGAACCTCGATTACACCATCATGAGCAAGCGCAAGCTCGGACAGCTGGTGAGCGAGGGCCGGCAGCGCGGAGTTTCGGGCGTCGACGGGTGGGACGATCCGCGGATGCCCACACTGACCGGGCTGCGGCGTCGCGGCGTGACGCCCGGGGCGATCCGCCGGTTCAGTGACCTCGTCGGCATCGCGAAGGCTGACAAGCGGGTGGACATTGGCACGCTCGAGCACGTCGTGCGGGACGATCTGAACGGGCGAGCGCGGCGCCGCATGTGCGTGCTCCAGCCGCTCTGCCTAGAGATCGAGAACTACCCGGAAGGGGTGACGGAGTGGCTCGAGGCCCCCGATTTTCCGCCCGACGTCGGAAAAGAGGGAACGCGTAAGCTCCCGTTCTCGGGACAGATCCTCATCGAGCGGAACGACTTCGAGGAGCATCCCCCGGAGGGCTTCAGACGCCTGGCTCCCGACCGCGAGGTCCGCCTCAAGTACGGCTATCTGGTCACCTGCCGTGAGATCGTGCGAGATTCCGAGACTGGTCGGATCTGGAAGCTTCGCTGCACCTACGACCCCGACAGCCGCGGCGGCTCTGCGCCTGACGACCGCAAAGTGTCCGGGACGATCCATTGGGTCTCCTACCCGGAGGCGCTCCCGTGCGAGGCTCGGCTCTACGACCGGCTGTTCTCCGTCCCGAATCCAGAGGAGGACGCGGACTTCCACGAGCACCTCAACCCGTTTTCGCTGGTCGTGGTGCCGGAAGCCAGGATCGAGCCCAGCGTCGCGGAAGATCCGTCGGGAACGCACTACCAGTTCGAGCGACTCGGGTACTTCATCCGCGACACGGACGAGGGCGAGGACGGCCGCCCCGTCTACAACCGTACCGTCGAACTGAAGGATCCGTGGGCGAGGCGACAGACACAGGATGAGGTCCCGCCCGCGGATCAACCCGTCGCGAAGGCCGAGAGGGCCAAGGCCGCCGGCGCGCCTCCGGTCGTGGGCGAGGATACGGGACGCCGCGATCGCGATGGGGTTCGGCGCCGGGTCCCGGAGCTGGCAGAGCGTTTCCAGCACTACACCGTCGAGCTGGAATTGCCGGAGGAGGACGCGGATGTCCTCACGGGCGACCTGGCGGTCGCCGGCTTCTTCGACGCTGCGCTCGCCACGTACGGCTCGCCACGTGCGGTCGCGAACTGGATGGTGAACGAGCTTCTCCGGGAGCTGAAGGGCCGATCGATAGAGGATCTGCCGATGGAGCCCTCGCAACTCGCTCGACTCGTCGCGATGGTCGAGGGGGGCACCATCTCCGGGCGCATCGCGAAGGACGTGTTCGGGCGGTTGGTCGAGGAGGGGGGCGACCCGGAGGAGATCGTGCGCTCCGAAGGGCTGGAGCAGATCAGCGATCTGCGGGAGCTCGAGGCGCTCGTGGAGCGGGCGATCGAGGAACACCCCGACCAGGCGGCCCGCTACCGCGAAGGGCAGGAGGGTTTGCTCGGCTTCTTTGTCGGACAGGTGATGCGCGCCACCAAGGGGAAGGCGAATCCGGAGCTGGTGGATCGGCTCGTCCGCGAACGTCTCGGATGACCAACGGCGAATCGAGCGCCCCTAATGGTGGCCGAGGACGGGAGACGGCGCCCGCTCTGGATCCGGAGCTGTTCGAGGAGATCCAGAGCATCTTCGCCGACAGGATACCGTTCAACCACCTGATCGGGTTGCAGCTCGTCTCCTTCACGGCCGAGCGCGCCAGCTTCCGCTTCGAGATGAGGGACGATCTGGTCGGCAACTACGTGCGCCGCACGCTCCACGGCGGAGTGATCAGCGCCACCCTGGACGCCACGTGCGGAATGGCCGCGCTGCTGGGATCTCTCCGACGCAAGGACCGAACGGCCGAGCAGAAACTGGCCTTGTTCGGCCGCCTGGGGACGATTGATCTCCGTGTGGATTTCCTGAGACCCGGCATGGGCCGCTACTTCGAGTCCACGGGTTGGGCGTTGCGTGCCGGGAAGAGCGTCGCCGTCACCCGGAGCGAGTTGCGAAACGACGAGGGACGGCTGATCGCCGTGGGCACGGGGACCTACACGGTGGCGGCGCCGCCGGCATGATGCGGCGTTTTCGCACCCTCCAGGACGTCGACTGGGATCACTGGGAGCCGACCGAGCGTGCTACGCTCCTGTTCGTGATCGGGGACGGCCGTGTCCTGCTGATTCGCAAGAAGCGGGGTCTGGGAGCGGGCAAGATCAACGGTCCGGGCGGGCGGATCGATGATGGCGAGACCCCCATCGAGGCCGCCGTACGCGAAGTCCACGAGGAGCTCTGCATCACCCCCACGGAAGTCCGGCAGCACGGTGAGCTCCTCTTCCAGTTCACGGATGGCTTCTCCATCTACGGGTACGTCTTCCGCGCCGACGGCTGGGAGGGCGAGCCGGAGGAGACGGAAGAGGCGATCCCCCTATGGACGCCGCTCGACCGGATCCCGTACGAGGAGATGTGGGCCGACGACCGGATCTGGCTCCCCTGGCTCCTCGAGCGTCGGCGGTTCCGCGGCTGGATGCTGTTCGAGGACGATCACCTGCTGGAGCACCGCTTCGAGCTGGATCCAGGCGGTGCCTCTTGAGCGATCGCCGGCGTCCGCTCAAGCGGTTGCCGTAGCCAACTCCGCCTCGAGCGCCGCGATCTCCGCCCTGACCGCGCCGACGGCCTCCTCGAGCGGGACGAGCCGAGCCTCCGATTCGGTACGTCGCTTGAGCTCGACGCCGCCGGCCTTCAGCGAGCGCTCGGAGATCAGCAGCCGCAGCGGCACCCCCTGCAGGTCCGCGTCATTCAGCTTCACGCCAGGGCTCGCGTCGCGGTCATCGAAGAGAACTTCGATCTCCGCCGCTCGCAGCTCGTCGTAGAGACGCTCGGCTCCCGAGGCCGTATCACCGGTCGTCGCGAGCGAGACCAGGCTGACCTCGAACGGCGCGACGCTGACGGGTAACGCCAGCCCCCGCTCGTCCCTGTGCTCCTCGGCGACGCAGGCTAGCAGCCGGCCGAGACCGATACCGTACGAACCGAGCACGATCGGCTGCTCCTCGCCGTCTTCGTCCGTGTAGTACGCCCCCAAAGCCTCCGAGTACTTGGTCCCGAGCTGAAAGATGTTGCCGACCTCGATGCCGCGAATCAGTTGAAGAGGCTCCCCGCATTCGGGGCAGGGCGCACCTTCGAAAGCGGTCGCGATCTCTCCCACGACGTCGGCCTCGTAGTCGCGGCCGTAGCTCGTATTGAGCAGGTGATGATCCGGCTCGTTCGCTCCCAGGACCAGGTTGGGTGACATAGCTACGAGCTCGTCCGCGATGACGAGGGAACTGCTTCGATCGATGCCGATCGGCGAAGCGAAGCCGGCAACCGCCCCGACCGCCTCGATCTCCTCGTCGTGTGCCGGGCGCAGGGCGAGCGCCCCGGCGAGCCGCTGCACCTGGATCGGGTTCGCATCCATGTCACCGCGGACGATCGCGACGACGAGTCGTTCGGAGCCCTCGTCAGCTTCACCGGGGAAGGTGCCCATGAAGAAGACGATCTTGCCGGTTCGCTCCGGTTCGACGCCCAGGAAAGAGCTCAACTCCGCGATCGTCTTCGAAGCCGGCGTGTGGACTCTCTCGATCGGTTTCGGGTCTTCGTTCGACGCATCGCCCCGATCGAACCGGGCGACCTCCAAATTGGCGGAATAATCACAGACCGAGCACCGAACGAGGCTGTCCTCTCCGATCGCCGTGACGTACATGAACTCGTGCGCCACCATCCCGCCCATCATTCCCACGTCACTGAGCACGGGGAGCAGCGGCAGTCCGGTACGCCGCCCGATCTGGAGGTAGGCCTTGTAGTGAGCGTCGTATTGCCGCTGAAGGCCCTCCTGGTCACGGTCCAGCGAGTAGGAGTCCTTCATCAGGAACTCACGCACGCGAATCAGTCCGCCTCTCGAGCGAAGCTCGTCCCGGAACTTCGTCTGGATCTGGTAAACGAGGATCGGAAGCTGCCGGTACGATCGCACTTCGGTGCTGGCGATTTGAGCGACGACCTCCTCGTGGGTCATGGCGAGAAGCATGTCGCGCCCACGTCGGTCCTGGAAGCGGGCCATCGTCTCGTCGATCTCGTACCACCGTCCCGTCGCCTGCCAGAGCTCCGCCGGATGCACGACCGGCAGGCTGACCTCCTGGCCGCCTATGGCGTCCAGCTCTTCGCGGAGAATCCTGGCGATCTTGAGCAGGGATCTCTGGGCCAGCGGGAGGTATGCGAAGATGCCGGCAGCGAGCTGGCGGACGTAGCCGGCGCGCACCAGAAGCTGGTGTGAGGCGATATCCGCGTCGCCAGGCGCCTCCCGGAGCGTCGTTGCGAACAGATGAGAGACCCTCACGCCCAATCCTCCTCGTACATGATGTAGCGTGACTCGCTCATCCCGATCACGCCGTAGGTGTCTTGGGCCGTGATGTTGTCCCGGTCCACGTAGAGCCGAAGGCCCACAACGCCTTGGGCGCGGCCGGCTTCCCGAACGTGCTCGTGCAGCATCCGGTATACGCCGCGGCGCCGATGAGCCGGTGCCACGTAGACGCTCTGGATCCACCACACGATTCCGTTGCGCCAGTCGCTCCACTCCGGCGTCACCATGAGCTGGCCCGCCGGTTGGGCCTGACCACCCGGCTCCACCTCGACCGATTCGGCGATGTAGTAGCGTCCCTTCGAAGGGTCCGCGAGCACGGCGCCGACACCGGCCATGATCGTGGCTTCCTCCAGGTCGCGATCCTCCGTCTCACGGGCCATCGCCCGATTGAACCGGACGATCAGATCGCGGTCCGCGGGCCGCGCGGGCCGTATCCGGTAGGCTTCGCTCATCTCGCTCGCCGATAGGCGCGGGCTAGGAGCCACCAGCTCACCGCGAGCGCGATGCCGATCCACAACGTTCCCCAAACGAGCGTCGGGACATGCGTGAGCTCTGCCAGCATTCGGGCGTCCGACTCGAGGTGCGGCCGGTCCAAGATGTCGCTCTTGATGTCCAGGATGGCGTACAGGGAGCTGGTCAGACCCAGGGCGGTGAGCAGTGTCCGGTTCGCGTAGTCCGGCAGGTATCGGGCCGAGGCCAGCAGTGCCGCGCTGAACAGCGCCGCGAAGACGAGGCCGAAGCCGGTCCGCACGAACAGGGCGCCCACGGCCAGGACCATGACGCCCACCGCGGCCAAGCCGTATCTGGCCCAGCGCCCGCCGCGCATTGCAACAGCGAGGAGGAGCCCTCCCCACGCAAGGCTACCCAGATAGCCGGCCGACAAGGTGAGGAACGGCGATCCTCCCGGGCAGATACAGGCTCCGCCCTGGTCGGGTGTGATTACGATCTCCCGGATGGTGCCGCCGGTAGAGACGGCCATGATCCCGTGGCTGATCTCGTGGAGGAGAACGACGAAGATCTTGAGCGGATAGACCGCAGGGGTGTCCCAGAGGAACCACAGCGTTAGGAAGTACGCGGCGAAGCCGGCCACGAAGTAAAGACGGCCGTGAGGGTTGGTGGTCTTCTTGCCGGTGCGCGTCCGGCTCTGCCTGCCCTTGTGCGAGCTCATATGAGGATGACGAGCGCGATCACGCACAACAAAAGGCCGGCGATCGCGGCCAACGGAAAGGAGCGGTCGAACCAAGCCCTGCTTACCCCGAAGACCGTCAGGAAGAAGGCGAGCGAGCCATAGACCGCGATCAGCAGATCTCGCCAGAGCTCGCTTCGGTTGAGCAGCAGGACGGCGATTCCGGTGGCCGCAGCGGCGGCCAGCAGCGTCCGTTCGTGCATCGCCTCGCTGGGTCGGGCGTACTCCGTTGCCGGCAGCCGGCCCCCGAGCGCGAACGGCAGCAGGAGGGCGGCCTCGGCTCCCAGGGTGCCGAGCCACGCCGTTTGAGCCGTTCCCCGGGAGGTGAGCGCATCCGTAAACGCGGCGAACAGGATCGAAGTCAGGGAGATGGCGCCCATCATGTAGAGTCCATACGCGATCACGCGCGTCGAGACCAGGTTGGCGAAGTATCGGCCCGGCTCATCTCGACGAAGCCGCAAAGATGGGACGCTGTCGAGTGGCCAGCGCCGCACCTCGCGCGGCGGCCATTTCCGTTTTCGAGCCGCCTCGACGAGCCTCCCGGCTTCCGTGCGGGACCGCCGAGCGTCGGCCGCCGCTATCCGGCCGGCCCTTTCCGCCTCGTCCAGCTCCTCACGGTCGAGCAGCTTCACATCGCCACGACGCGGTTGCCAGAGGTCGAGAAAGGCGTCGGTGACGTGCCAGACACCGGATCTCCCGAGATCTGGCGGGAGAACGATGTTCGTGTAGTAGCCCCGCAACCGCCCGTCGGGTTCGTAAACCGCGGCAACTTCATGCTCGCGCTCCGGAAAGGTGAACCACAGGAGCGCAGCGCCGGCCGCCGGCTCGGGGCCCACGTCTCCGCCGTGCTGCAACGTGATCTTGTAGGTCTCGCCGTCCAGAAGAAGCTCCTGTCTGTGGCGGGTGATCTCGGAGGGCGGACGTCGGTAGACGATCTCGACGTAGGGGGCGTCAGGCGCGGGCCGGATGTCCGACGCCGCAATCAGAGGACGGCGGAACGGGAGAGGGCGCCTAATCAGCGTCCGTGAACGTGAGGTCTTCTTCCGCCATGGAGCGGAGCAGACCAGCGGGAGCGAACCGATCCCCAAGACGTTCCTCGAAGTTGGAGAGCCTCTCCGCGATGATCGGAACCCCCTCGCGGTCGGCCCAGCTCAATAGCCCCCCGCGGAAGGGCGGGAACCCGATCCCCATCACCAGTGACAGATCCAGCTCGCCCGCGGTCTCGACAATCCCTTCCTCGAGGGCATAGGCTGCCTCGTTCACCATCAGGTACAGCGTCCGCTGCCGGATCTCTTCGGCGTCAGGAGCGGTCTCGTGCGGTTTCCGGGAGTACCGTTTCGCGACGACCGGCTCGACGCCCTTTGCCTGCCCTCCCTCGTAGCGATAGAAGCCGCGCCCGTTCTTACGGCCGAGCAAACCCTCTCCCCGTAGTCCGTCCACGACGCCAGCCGGCCGCATTCGCGGGCCGAAAGCGCGCTTCATCTCGGCCGAGACGTGGTCGGCCACATCGAGTCCGATCTCATCGAGCAATCGACACGGGCCCATCGGCATGCCGAACTCCTCGAGCGCCGCGTCGATAGACTGAACATCCGCTCCGCTCTCGAGCAGATACCCCGTCTCGTTCAGATAAGGCGACAGCAATCGGTTGACGAGAAAGCCAGGTCGGTCCGCGACGAGAACAGGGGTCTTCCCCATCGCGACGGCGAACGAGAACGCCGTCGCCAGAACCTCCATCGAGGTCGCCTCCGTCCGGACGATCTCGATCAGAGGCATCCGGTGGACCGGGTTGAAGAAGTGGATCCCGACCACACGGTCCGGGCGGCTCGAGGCCTCGGCGAGCGTCGATACCGAGAGTGAAGAGGTGTTCGTGGCGAAGATCGTTTGGGTCCGGACTCGCTCTTCGACGTCCTGAAGAACCTGCTGCTTTACGGCCATCCGCTCGACGACTGCCTCGATCACGAGGTCCACCTCGCTGAACTTGTCGTAGCTCAGCGTGCCCTGTATGAGCGCAAACTTGAGCCCCGCTTCGCCAGAGCTGAACCGACCCTTGCTCGCCGCCTTCTGCAACAGCTCGTTGGCGTGGCGCAGGCCGGAATCGAGCGCCTCCTGCTCGATATCCTTGAGGATGACCGGGATGTCGTGCGACGCGATCAGCTCCGCAATGGAGCCGCCCATCACGCCTGCTCCCAGAACGGCCGCCCGCTCGACTCTTCTCGCTCGGGCCATCGCCTCTTCGCCGAGCCTTCGCTTGGCATCCTGCTGCAGGAGGAAGATGCGCACCAAGCTTCGGGACTCCCGGGTGACGGCCAGCTCCGCGAGGGCGTGCGCCTCCAGCTCCAGCGCCTGATCGACCTGCATGCCGTAGGTCTCGGCGACGAGCCCCAGAGCTCGCCCGGGAGCCGGATACCATCCCTTCGTGCGAGCCGCCGTCTTCTTCTCGGCGATCGAGAACAGGAGCGATCGGCCGGGACCAGTGTCCTCGAGAAGACGCTTCGCGAGAGGCTTCTTGCCAGGCCTGCTCCTGGCCTTTCCGGCGAGGATGTCGCTGAGGAACGCCGAGACCTCCATCTCGAAGCGAGGCTTGGGTGCGACTCGGTCCAGTAATCCGATTCGCCTGGCGCGGTGTGCGGAGATCGTCTTCCCGCTGAGGATCAGATCCAGCGCCGACTGAATACCGACGAGAGCAGGTAGTCGCACGCTCCCGCCGAAGCCGGGCAGGATTCCGAGCTTGACCTCCGGCAGTCCCAGACGCGTGGTCGCGTCATCCGAGGCGATGCGATGGTCGCAGGCGGTGATAAGCTCTGTACCGCCGCCCAGGCAGATTCCATCGACGGCCGCAAGCGTGGGCACCGTGAGGCGCTCCAGTCGACGAAAGATCCTCTGCCCCTCACGGCTCTTCTCGAAGGCGTCGCTGCGGTCGCGGATCCGCTCGAGTTCGCGCACATCCAAACCGTGGACAAACGACCCCGGCTTCGCGCTCCGCACGACGACGGCGACCAGCTTGCCCGTGGCGATCCGCGACTCCAGCTCGCCGATGAGACGGTCGAGAAGTGCCAGCGACGGTGCCGTGAGAAGGTTCACGCTGGCATCCGGATCGTCCAGCGTGATCCAGCCGACGTAGTCTCGGTCGACGTCGAGGGTCAGGGGATCTCGATCTTCAGCCATGCCATCTCACCGCGCTGGGCGGTGGTGCAGATGACGAAGCCCGATCCGCACGCTCGTGCCGATCGGGCTTCGGTCCATCAATTGCGCCCGCTAGAACTTGATTCGCTCCTCGGCGTTTTCGCGCGTGAGCCGAAGCGTGTCGGTCGAAGCCGGGTCGACGGGAACGTTCCAGTAGAGTTCGGAGAACGGAAGCGACAGGCGCGTGTAGATGAACCACGTGCCGCCCGGTAGGCTCTGCGTCGCCGAACCCGCCGCGTCGGTCGTGTCGTAGAAGATCTCGCGGCCCTGGTTCTCCAGGATCTCGGCTTCGATGTCCATGTAGTCCATGAATGCGATATCCTCCCACGCTTCCATGACGGCTCGGGCCGAATCCGCCCTCCCGAGCGTCTGCCGCTGCAGCTCGTCAAACGCCTGGAAGGCCTGCTGTCGTATGTTGTTCAGTCGGCGCTCCGTGGATTCCAGTCCGTCGAACTGCCGGTAGAGCTGTTGATACTCCCTGCTTCGTCGGTCCAGCCGCTGAAGCCGGCTCGAGAGGTTCTGGAGCGCCTCGCGCGCTTCCCCCCACTCCGCCTCCGCGGCGCGCCACGTCTCCTGGAGGACCGCTACCGAGTCGAACTGAGCCTGAAGGTCGGCGGGGATCTGAGGCTCTGGCTCCTCGGCCTGGGCCGTCAGCATATCGAACACCGAATCGCGGTTGAATGGCAGCAACTCGATCGGGAGGTCGGCAACAGGCTGCTGCTCGTCTCCCTCTCCGGCCAACACCAACACCGTGAGCTCGGAGCCGCCGCACGCCGCGAGTATCGGGAGAAGGGCTATCAGGCCAGCCAGAACCGATCGTCTACGCATCGAATCAACTCCAGGATTTGAATTCACTGGATTCGGCCGCGAAAGCGAAGAAATGTAGACCCGGTAAGGGGCTTTTTCAACGAAGTAGCAGGAGCTACGCAGTACTAATCGGCGCTTCCGATCCTGTGCCGCTCCAGAAGGTAGTCGTAGGGGTTGACCGGGCTTCCATCAACGTGGATCTCGTAGTGGACGTGCGGCGCGGTAGCCAGCCCAGTCTTGCCGACCGAGCCGATCACCTCTCCTCGCTCCACTCGCTGGCCCTTCCGAACCTTCCACTCGAAGAGGTGCGCGTAGCGCGTCACGTAGCCGAAGCCATGATCGATCTCCACCACGCGGCCGGCCGCAGCCTCCCTGCCGACGGTGATGACCGTGCCCCGAGCCGTTGCCACGACGGGCGAGCCTCGAGGCGCTGAGACGTCGAGCCCGAGGTGAGGACGCCTCTTGAGCAACAGCGGGTGCAGACGGCTGCGGGAGAAGCCCGAGCTGAGCCAAGCCTCCTGGCCTGCTACCGGCCAGATGGAGGGGCGCGCCAGCAGAGCCTCGTGGCTGAAGGCCAGCGAGTCTTCGGCCTCGGCCAGTCCCGCTTCCAGAAGCTTCGCGCGGCGGAGCATGCGGTCGAGCTCGTAGCGGGTCCCGTAAGTCTCTTGGGCCAGGTCGGGCCGGAGACGGAAGAACTCCTCCCGTTCGTTGTCGATCGGGGCGGGGCCGCCCACCCCTACCTCGTGAATCTCCGGGTCGAGGAGAGGTAGGCCCGCGAGCAGACGAAATCGCTCTTCGCGGACAGCAAGATCGTCGAGTGCCTCGTCGAGCGCGCCGGCGCGCTCATCAAGGGCTTCGACGCTGGATGCGAGGAGGCGATTCTCGGTGCGGAGGCGGAGGATCTCGAGTTGACGAGCAGCCTGCCCAGTGGCAACAGCGAAGCCCACGAGCCCGGCGATGGAGAGGACAGCGATGCCCGCAGCGACGCCAAGCACCGTGCGGCGGCGAATCCGCAGCATGCGAACCCGCTCAACACCCTCGGGAACAAGCTGAAAGGTCCACGAATCAGCCTTCAGCAAGCGCCAAAGCCTGTTCGATTTCCTGCTGCGCTTTTCCTTCTGAAAGAACTCGAGCTGCAAGTGCGACCGCCGCAATATAGGAATAGCCAGTCCGCCGGATCGAGAGACTCGAGCAGGCGGCTACAGGCGCGGTGAGGCTATCGCCTGCCCGGGGGTCTGTCAAGCACGGGCTGGGCTTGGGAAGCTTCCAATCGCGCCTGAGTTCCGCGGTGTCCGCGCGCCTCTCGCTGCGCGATCCAGTCGTCAGTTCTCGGGCTCATATCGCGGAAACAGCGGGGGCCCCCGGCGGACTTCGAGCTTCGTCGCCCTCGACTCGGTCGGTGACGCACCGTCCGGAGCGACCGCCGCTTCCGCGTGGCTGGGCAGGCCATCCCCGCCACCCATGCGGAGCCAGATCTCGGCCGCCTTGCCCGGCATGAATGGGCCCAGCATCGCCGCCACGCCACGCAGACAGCGCACGAGCGAGCCGAGGGCGGCCTCGAGCTGCGCGGCTGCGGCCTTCCCCTCCTTGGCCAGCTGCCAGGGCTGGACCTCGTCGATGTAGACGTTGGCGCGCCGTACGAGTCCGAAAACCTCCTTCAATCCCTCGTGCAGCCGATAGTCCTGCATGCGTCCGTGGTAGCTCGCGGCAAAGGAGATACGCGCCTCGTCGAGTGGCGTCTCGGCGCCTGCCGGGACCGAGCCCTGGCGGTACTTGTGGACCATGGCAGCCGTTCGGCTCACCAGGTTGCCGAGATCGTTCGCGAGATCTGCGTTGTAGCGTTGGTCGAATCGATCCAGGAGCTCGGAGGCTGCCGCGAAGTCCCGATCGCCGTCCCAGGGGGCTTCCCTCACCAGGAAGTAGCGGAACGCGTCGCTGCCGTGACGCTCGATGAGCTCGTCCAGTTCCAGCTCCGAGCCGGCGTCCTTGGAGATCTTGCCCCCCGACACGCTCACGAAGCCGTGTGCCCATACCGTCCTCGGAAGCTCGACGCCCGCCGACATCAGCATCGCCGGCCAGATCACGCAGTGAAAGCGGGTGATGTCCTTCCCGAGGATGTGGAGCATCGCCGGCCACCAGCGCGTGTAGCCCTCGTCCGGATAGCCCGTCGCCGAAAGGTAGTTCGTGAGCGCATCGATCCAGACGTACACCGTGTGATCGTCGGCGCCGGGAAACGGGATGCCCCAGGGGAGCCGTGAGCGGGAGGCGGAGATGTCGTCGAGCCCGCCCTCCAGAAGACGCAGGATCTCGTTACGCCTGCTCGTCGGCCTGACGAACTCCGGATGCTTCTCCACGTGTCGCAGCAGTGGGTCGCGGTAGCGCGAAAGGCGGAAGAACCAGTTCTCCTCTTCCGTCCACGTGATCTCACGCTTCGGGTGATACGGGCAGCGCCCGTCGATCAGCTCCTCCTCTTTGCGGAAGCGCTCGCAGCGCACGCAGTAATAGCCGGCGTAGCTGTCGACGTAGAGGTCGCCGGAAGCCTTCATGCCTTCCACAATGGCTTCCACCGCGTGGCGATGTCTCTTTTCGGTCGTCCGTATAAAATCGTCGTTGGAGATCTCGAGCCGTCGCCAAACGCCTCTCCAGAGCTCGGCGAGCTCGTCCACGAACTCTTGGGTCCCCGTTCCCCTGCGCTCGGCCTCTTCCGCGATTCCCTGACCGTGCTCGTCCATCCCGATCACGAAGTGCACGTCGTCCCCGAGGGCCCTTCGGTACCGCGCGATCACATCGGCGCCGACTTTCTCGAACGCGTGGCCCGCGTGCGGCTCGCCGTTCGCGTAGTCGATCGCCGTTGTCAGGTAGAAGCGGGTCATCGCCCTCGCATCGTCGTGCGGTCGGGGTGTTGGAGCAGGCTTCTCAGCCGATGGGTGGCGTGTCGCCCAGACGTCCCTTTCCCCCACGACCGCGGAGCGCTTTGGACTCCTGCTTGAGCTCATCTAGCGGGACCGTGCGCAGCTGTCCACTCCGATCACGAAGCGAGACGGTCTCCTTGAGGAGGTTCCAGCTGGTGACCTCTTCCGGGCCGTGGGACGTCTCGAGCGTTTGTCCGACGCGCGGAAATCGCTTTCTGCCCTGCACGTAGAGCTCGTGCTCATAGCGCAAGCAGTTCATCAAACGCCCGCAGGCGCCGGAGATCTGGGCCGGGTTGAGTGACAATCCCTGGTCCTTCGCCAGCTGCAGCGTTACCGGCTGTATCTCCGGCAGCCACTTCCGGCAGCACAGCTCGCGGCCGCAGCGCCCCAGTCCTCCAAGCCTCCTAGCCTCATCGCGAACCCCGATCTGACGGAGCTCGATCCGGGTGCGGAATGTCCGGGCCATGTCCCTGACGAGCGCCCGGAAGTCGACGCGCCTCTCGGCGGTGAAGTAGACGGTCAGCTTGTTACGGTCCCACTGCCACTCGGCTTCGCTCACCTTCATCTTGAGCTTGTGCGTCTTCACGAGCTCCCGTGTTCGGCGGCGAACCTGGTCCTCTTCGTCTCTCAGCTGTAACGAGCGCAGCACGTCGGCGGGTGATGCCCGCCGGATGGCGCGCTTTTCGGGCGGAACGACCGGGCGGTTGCCCACCTCGTCGCAGCCGCCGCCGCATGTCGCGGCTGACCCGTCCTCGGCCCTTCGCACCCACCCCAGGTCCTGCCCGCGGTCCGCCTCGACGATGACATGCTCGCCTTCCCGTGCCGGCATGGCGCTGTGAAAGGAGAAGCATTCCTCCCGGAGGCCCTTGAAGCGCACCAGGATGATCTGCAGCTCCGCCAGGCCCGCGGGCCGTGACGACTCCAGAACGGGCTGGCTGGGTCCTCCGGAGCGCACGGGTCGCGGGCCGGGGGCGGCGACGGGCGTCGGCTCGGTCACGGGCGTCGGCCTGACCGGCTGCGGACGCTTCGGCGGTCGGTCGGGTGAACCGTTGCGGCTCATTCGGTCGGCACTTCCTCCCACCGGCCCATGACGTAGTAATTCTCTCGCCGCGAGAGGACGAGCTCTTCGACATCCATCGCGCAAAGCTCATCCAGATGTCGGGCCAGCGCCTCGCCCAGCTGCTCGGCCGCGCCGCCGGGATCGAGGTGCGCGCCCCCGGATGGCTCTGGGACCAGCTCATCGATGACCCCGAAATCGAGCAGATCGGTGGCCGTGAGCTTGAGCGCCTCCGCGGCGCGCTCCGCCTCGTCACGGCTCCGCCAGAGGATGGCGGCACACCCTTCGGGCGAGATCACCGAGTAGATCGCGTTCTCCAGCATGAGTATCCTATCCGCCACGGCGATGCCCAGCGCTCCGCCACTGCCCCCCTCACCGATCACGCAGCTGATGATCGGAGTCCGAAGCCCGGCCATCACGAACAGGTTGCGCGCGATCGCCTCCGCCTGACCTCTCTCCTCGGCGCCGATGCCGGGATAAGCCCCCTGCGTGTCGACGAAGGTGATGACCGGCTTTCTGAACTTCTCGGCCATCCGCATCAGCCGCTCCGCTTTCCGGTACCCCTCGGGGTGGGGAGAGCCGAAGTTCCGGTGCACGTTCTCCTTCATGTCCCGGCCCTTCTGTTGCCCGATCACCATGACACTCCGCCCGCGGAAATTCGCCCAGCCTCCTACGATTGCCGGGTCGTCGCGGAAGTTCCGGTCTCCATGAAGCTCCAGGAACTCCGTAAACAGGTCACTCAAGTAGTCGATCGTGAACGGGCGCTCCTGATGCCGGGCCAGCTTCACGCGCTCGTAGCGGGAGAGGCCCGTGGCGGCCTCGGGCGGCTCGACGTTCGCCTTCTCCTCCATCTCCCGAGCCTCCTTGGTCGTGTGCTCCGTCGAACCGCGCCCGGTCAGCCGCGCGCCAGATGCACGTGATCGGTGCCCAGGAGCGAGCGGAGATCCGCCAGCAGATCCGCGTTCGGCGACACCCGAAGAGATGAGGAGAAGCACGGGGTAACACCGTTGCCGGCCTTCCTCCACTCTACGAGCAACGGACCGCTGCCGGGCGATTGCTCCACGAGGGAGCGCACGCGATCGAACACGTCCGTTGCCGGTGGGCTCTCCTGGTCGAGCTCGATGCGGATTCCCACCTGCCCGGATCGCCGCACCTCCGCCAGAGGCGCTACCGAGTCTACGAAGATGGGCGGGTCTTCCTCGTCACGCGAACGACCCGAGACCGTGCCCTCGATGAGCACAGGCGCGTCCTGGGTCAACAGGTCGCGGTACTTCATCCAGGTATCCCCGAATACGAGCGCGGTGGCGGTTCCGTGGTAGTCCTCGATCGTGAGCCGGCACCACTCTCGTCCGTCCCGGCGCGAGGCGCGCACCGTCGCATCCGTCACGACGCAGGCGACCTCCACCTTGCGGTCCTTGAGACCCGAGAGCTTCACGGTGTGGGCCTCGAGAGCGTACAGGTTGACCAGGTCCCGGTATCTGTCGAGTGGATGGCCGGAGGTGTAGTAGCCGATCACCTTCTTCTCCCGCTGCAGCCGCTCGCGTTCACCCCAAGGCGGCACGTCGGGCAATGGGGGATCGGGCCGCTGGGCCGGTCCTTCGCCGAACAGCGTCGTTTGCCCGGCCGCTTCGTCACGCTGACGCGCTTGCGCCTCGGCGAGGGCGGCGTCGAGACCGGCGATCAGCGCCGCCCGGTCGCCCAGGGCATCCAAGGCACCCGATTCGATCAGCGCCTCGAGCACGCGGCGATTGTTGAGCCTGAGGTCGATGCGCCGGCAGAAATCGCACAGTGATGTGAACTTGCCCGCTTCCCGCGCCTCGAGGATGTCTTTGATGGCTGAGAAGCCGACGCCTTTGATCGCGCCCAACCCGAACCGGATCTCCCCGCCGTCGACCACCGTGAAGCGGTACTTCGATTCGTTCACGCTGGGCGGCAGAACTTCCAGCCCCAGGCTGCGCGTCTCCGCGATGTACCCGACGACGGCAGCCGTGTTGTCGATTTGCGAGGAGAGAAGAGCAGCCATGAACTCCGCCGGATGGTGTGCCTTCAGCCAGGCGGTCCGATAGGAGAGGATGGCGTAGGCGACGCTGTGCGCCTTGTTGAAGCCGTACCTGCCGAAGGTGCGGATGAGCTCGGCGATCTCCTGGGCTTTCGAGCGCTCGATGCCACGCTCGCACGCCTTCTCGACGAACTCTCCCAGCACCTTCTTCGTGAGCGCGGCGTCCTTCTTCCCGACCGCCTTTCGAAGTACGTCCGCTTCCGCGAGCGTGAAGCCGGCCAGCAGGTTGGCCACCCGCATCACCTGCTCTTGGTAGGTGATCACCCCGTACGTCGGCTCCAGCAACTCCGCCAAGTCGGGGTGCGGGTAAGCGACCGGCTCGAAGCCGCGTTTGCGGCGGATGAACACGTCTGTCATCCCACTGTCGAGCGGACCTGGTCGGATAAGGGCGTTCACGGCGAGCAGGTCGTCGAACCGATCGCATCGCATCGCTCGGAGCTTGTCGGTCCCGAGCGACGACTCGAACTGGAAGACGCCCGACGTCCCGCCGCTGGCCAGCATCGCGTACACCGCCGGATCGTTCAGGCCGATCTCGTCCCAGTCGACCTCGACGCCCTTCTCCCGGATGGCGTCGACGGCGTACTGGATCACGGTCAGGGTGCGGAGGCCGAGGAAGTCCATCTTCAGCATCCCCACGTCCTCGAGCGCGTTCATGTCGAACTGCGTGATGACCGTGCCCTCGTTGTTCTTTCCGTTCTTCGCATCCTTGCAGACAGGCACGTAGTTCTCGAGCGGCCCGGGGGCGATCACGACGCCCGCGGCGTGGACGGAGCTGTGACGGGAGAGCCCCTCGATACGAGCCGCGTAGTCTAGGAGCTTCTTCGTACGGGGGTCCGACTCGTAGGCTTCCTTGAGCTCGAGCACCTTCTCGATCGCCTCTTCGATGCCGAGCGAGTATCCGGGTCCACTCGGGATCAGCTTGGCGAGCCGGTCCGTGTCGGCCGGCGTGAAGCCGAGGACGCGGCCCACATCCCGCACCACGGCGCGGGCCTTCATCGTGCCGAAGGTGATGATCTGGCCCACAGAGCGATTGCCGTACTTCTCCCGCACGTAGTCGATCACCTCGCCCCTGCGCTCGTAGCAGAAGTCGATGTCGATGTCCGGCATCGAGATCCGGTCCGGGTTGAGAAAGCGCTCGAACAGAAGGTCGAACTCGAGCGGATCCACGTCCGTGACCTGGAGCGCGTACGCCACCAGCGAGCCGGCCGCCGAGCCCCGGCCCGGGCCCACGGGGATGCCTCGCTCCCGCGCGGCCCGGATGAAGTCCCAGACGATGAGGAAGTAACCGGCGTACCCCGTCCGCTCGATGACGTCGAGCTCGTACTCCATCCGTTCCCGGACGGCCTCGGGGAGCGGGTCCCCGAAGCGCCTGCGTGCGCCTTCCTCCACGAGGTGCCGGAGGTAGGCCGTGTCGTCGTCGAAGCGCTCCGGCAGGGGGAAGTTGGGCAGGTAGTACTGCCGCTTAAACTGGACCTCGCAGTTCTCCGCCACGGCGAGCGTGTTGGCCAGCACGTCCGGCCGTTCGGGGAAGAGCGCCCCCATCTCTTCGGGCGTCTTGAAGTAGCTCTCCTCGCCGTAGAAGCGCAGACGGTCGGGATCCTCCTTGTCCTTGCCCGTGCCGATGCAGAGGAGGGTATCGTGCGCGTCGGCGTCCTCGCGGCGGAGGTAGTGCGCGTCGTTGGTGGCGACGACTCCGATCCCGAGCTCATCGGCCAACTGGAAGATCCCGTCGTTGACCTCGGCCTGTCCCGGGATGCCGTGGTTCTGAACCTCGAGCCAATAGCGCTCCGGGCCGAACACGCGCGCGTACCACTCGGCCGTGGCGCGCGCGTCTTTGGTTCGGCCGAGCGCGAGATACTTGGCCACCTCGCCCGAGAGGCAGGCGCTGAGCGCAATGAGACCGTCCGAGTGCTCCTCCAGCACCTCGTGATCGATGCGGGGCCGTCTGTAGAAGCCCTCCATGTACCCGATCGAGGAGAGACGGACGAGGTTACGGTATCCCTGCTTGTCGGCCGCGAGCAGAACCAGATGAGCGTACTCGGCGGGTGCGTCCGGTGGCTTGACGCGGACGCGACGGTCTCCGTACGCCACGTAGGCCTCGCACCCGATGATCGGCCGGATCCCGGCCTTCCGCGCCTTCTTCTGGAACGTCCAGGCCCCGAAGAGGTTGCCGTGGTCCGTGAGCGCGACGGCGGGCATGCCGAGGTCGACGGCACGGTCGATCAGAGCGTCGATCCTGTTCGCGCCGTCGAGGAGCGAGTACTCGCTATGCGTGTGGAGATGAACGAACGACACTAGGGGCTCTCTGCCGATCCCGCCGGGCAGGTGAACGAACTGAGTATCTGCTCGAGCTGGATCATGTATTCGTACTTCGGCTTCCGCGGCGCGTACAGCCAAGCATCGATGAACACGGTCCTGTCGGGACACCCGACGAGCCAGCTGATGTACGGGCCCGCTGCCGGGAAGGTGCCCTCATCCACCCATGTCCCGGTCACCTCCAGCGCCTCCTGCCCCGAGATCCGGAACACTCGCGGCTCCTCCCCCAAAGGCTCGATCCGCTGGGGCACGTTGTAGTGCACGCTATCGATCGCCGCCCTCCAATCAAGCGCCACCTGCTCCGTGAGCTCCACCAGGCGTGGCCGCCAGGTGATGAGGATCGACCGGATCAGCTCGCTCGGATCGGGGTTGTCGTTTCTGAGGATCACCACCGTATCCCGGGGTCCCTCCCGGATGACGAATTGGTATACTCTCGGGACCTGAATGCTGAAGCCGAATCGCGCGCCGAGCGAGTCGGCGACCAGGGAATCCACTCCGCTCACGAACATCCGCTCCAACACCCAAGCTCGATAGCGCCCGTCGATCACCTCGATCAGCTCGGGCAGCATCCGCAGCCAGGTCTCTGCCTCCCGTCCCGCCTCGGCCACGACGACGGTCACCAGCTGTCCCCTCGCCCACACATCCGAGGCCGTGAACGTCGAGGGCGCCTCGGGCGTGATGCCCGCCTGATCCGCCGCGGCGAGCACGAGGGCGCTTTCCGGGTTTCCGAGCAGGATCACCTGGCGGAACACCAACAGATCCCCGAGCTCTGGGCTCGTGGGGTCGACGTGCGAGACGTTGAATTTCTTCTCCTCCCGGGTCGTGTGGATCGTTGGCTCGAGGGCAGCGTACGTGCTGTCTTCCACCTCGGCCCAGACCTCGCTGGACGCGACCAGGATCAGGCTCGTGGCCTCGCCCCAGGCCGCAGGCTTGCTGCACGCCGCCGTCAGGATGAGGGCGCTCGCGGCGGCGAAGGTCGTCGCATTCCGGCGGGCTGGCGCCGGGAGGCTGGAAGCGCGGGGCTCGGGGGGACTGGCCTTTGGCATCGTAGAGTGAAACGTACGCCCCCAGCGTGGGGCGCAGCAAACCCCGCTTGGCCACACGCTTCGGCCTGTCTCTTGGACGGTTCCGCGAAGGCGATTGACCGATCTTGACAGCCGGGCGAACCCTTGTTAGAAAGCGCCAAAGACGCCAGGACGGTAATTCTTCTGGAGGGAACGGTGTTATCTCTTTCCGCCAGCGAGTTGATCGATGCGATCGCTATCGAGTCCCAGAGGCCGGCCGACGAAGAGGAATGGGACGACGAACTGGAGGATGAGGATGATGATTGGGACGACGATCTCGACGACGATCTCGCCGACGAAGAGGAATGGGACGAGTACGAGGACGACTTCGAAGAAGAAGACGAGCCTCACCATCCCAAGCCTTCCGACTGGTAGGACGGAGCGGAGCGCGTGACCTGCGCTCATTGCTGCGATGCCGAGAAACTCTTCAATGACCGGCGGGCGAAGCGCGAGCTCCGCAAATACCGCCGCAAGGGTCCCGGCAAGTCGACCCGGCTTCTCCTGGATTGCCTTCTCGGGCCGGAAACGGCCGGCAGCTCCCTGCTCGACATAGGCGGTGGCGTCGGCGCGATCCAGCACGCGTCGGCGGAAGCCGGAGCGTCTTCGATCACGGCCGCGGACGCCTCGCAGGCGTACGTGGAAGCATGCCGAAGCGAGGCGGAACGACGCGGCTACGTCGACCGCGCCCGCTACCACATCGGCGACTTCATCGAGCTGGCAGAGAGTCTCCCCGACGCCGACGTCGTGACCCTGGACAGGGTCGTCTGCTGCTATCCGGACATGCCCCGTCTGGTCGGGACTTCGGCGGCCAAGGCCGGCTTGCGGTACGGCCTCGTCTTCCCACGGCGTCGTTGGCCCGTGCGCGCCGTGATCAGTTTGACGAATCTGCTAGAGGCCCTGAAGCGGAACGCCTTTCGCGTTTTCGTACACGATCCCGGCGAGATCGAGGCCGCCGTGAGGGCTGCCGGCTTCGAGCGCACGCATGAGGCGAAGACCTTCGTCTGGCAGGTGGAGGTCTACTCTCGGGCCTGAGGTGACGACCGCTGCGGCGACGCGGGGGCCTTCCCTTACGATAGACGAACCTTGACGATGCACGAGCGGTTTAGATAACGTTCGCCTCCCGGCGCGCAGCCGAGCGGCTTCCTCCTGGCGAACGCCTCGTGCCGATCTGGGTAGGAAGCTCTCCGCACGCCCGATAAGGGCTCGTAGCTCAGCTTGGTTAGAGCGCACGCCTGATAAGCGAGCCAGAGATGGTTTCGTTTTTGATGTGGGGACAGGTGGGCTCTTGGAAGTCCAGCGTCAGGAGAGGGCGACGGGCGTCTGAGAGCGCGTACGGACCTTCTCGCGATCAGGCACGGGGCACGGGCCTGAACCTGGAGAGCGAACATGGGGAGGTGATCGGCGAATGCCGATCTAGCCTGTCCTATAAGTAGCTGCACGTCAGCAGATTACAGCGGTGGAGCCGACCGGACCTGATGGTGAGCCAAGAAATGCGTACTATCGCGGAAGAGCCCACAATATCTGTCGTTGCTGGGCGCGTCCTTCCGTGCGGCTAGCACTCCAAACAGGTGCGGCCAGAAACGGTGGACCATGTCACGTCCCAGCTAGGCAAAATGGAGAGGGTCTCTGAGGTTCTGTAACTCGTCCTTGAACGTCAGCCTCCTCAGAAAAGCGACCTCCTCCTCGGTCGCGGCGCTACTGAGCGAAGAATCCTCGAGGAATTCCCTGAACCCTGGCTCCTCGACGGAAGGTTGTCGCGATTCCCGTTCGATGAACTCGAACCTCTTCACCGGCTCGGAGATTACCCGCTGGTTCAGAACGACCTCGAGAGCGAACGTCGCGAGGTCGATGTCCCAGGATTCGATCAGTGGTTCCAGAAAGGACAGGCTGCTCTCGATGGACACGTGGAATATGTCCGTGTCGAGGAACTCGAGCACGCTGACACGCATCTCTTCGTAGCTTTGGCTGCTTAGCCGAGCCACTCTGCGGAGCCACAGCTCGTCTGCCAACTCATCCGCGGCCACTCGCTTGACCACGTCCAGCAGCTTCTGGACGACCAGACGTTCGAGCTCGCCAAACGCCTGCTTCTCGAAGATCTCGCCCACCTGCTTCTTTTTCTTGGGATCGCATTTTCGGAGGATCAGCTCGCGCACCTCCCGGAACAGAGGGGTGGGCTCCTCCCCCAGCTGTCTCGTCAACTCCTCCTTGCGCTGGGAATCCGCCAGAGTCTCCAGCTCCCCCCTCGGGAGCTTCAGGAACTTCTCCATCTTCCCGTAGATATCGGTGCGTTTCGGCGCGGGCGGTGCCTTTCTCCGCGTCAGCAGCTGTGAGATGTAGGACTCGGTCACCTGGGTGGCGTGGGCGAGGTCCTTCTGCTCCAGCTCCAGTTCCTCCAGCCGCCGCCGGATCACAAAGGACACATCCATACGCCGCTCTCTTTGAGTGCCTTAGTCATTGTTTACAAGATAAGGTTAATCATGAAGACGACTGCTCCGCAACACTGTCCTGTACTTGACAAGTTTAGTAAAGTCCGCTACGTTGTCGTTCAGTTAACTGCAACAAGTTAATACACCATGACTAAGGAGTCCAATTATGTTCGCACGCAGCGTCTCTATGCATCTGAAGCCGAATACCGCCGGTGAGTTCACGCGAACGCTCGAGAGGGACATCGTCCCCATGCTTCGGAAGCAGAGCGGCTTCGCCGACGAGCTCACCTTCCTCGGCTCGAATGGAACGGAAGCCGTGGCCATCAGCCTGTGGGACAATCAGGAGAGCGCGGACGCGTATAGCCGCGACACTTATGCCAAGGTCCTGAAGGGTCTGGCGAAGGTCGTCGAGGGAACGCCTGTGGTTCGTACCTTCGAAGTGTCCAACTCGACCTTCCACAGGATCGCGGCCCTCAACTAAGGCCGAGCGGTCTGTTCAGAAGAGAGGGCGGCGCGCGCTCCGGTCGCTCGCTCTTCTTTCTTTCCCTTCGAGGTCTCTGTGGCAGAGTTCACTACTTCTTACCACATGCCGATCGAACTGCTTCAAAGGAGGTTATGATGTACGCCAAGTATCTCCCCGCTCTAACCGCGCTGTTACTCACCGCTGCTGCACCGCAGGCACTGGGAGCTCAAGAGGCGGAATACGCCTCGCCCGAGTCAGAGGCGCAGATCACGAGCGCCATGAGCGCCGCGCCAAGCTCCGTTTCGGCCGACGCCACGATCGTGGACTGGAACATGAACGTGCTGCGAGAGGGCACGAACGAGTGGACATGCCTCCCGGATCAAGCTGACAGTCCAGGCACGGATCCGTGGTGCATCACCGACGCGTGGAAGGACTTCTTGAACGCCTATGTGGGCAAGACCGAACCCACATACACGGAGATCGGCTTCGCCTATATGCTCCAGGGTGACTCGCCGGTCAGCAACAGCGATCCGTACGCAACCGAGCCAACCGGCCCCGAGGATTGGGTCACCGACGTAGGCCCGCACCTCATGATCGTCGTGCCCGACAAGAAGCTGTTGAAAAACATCTCAACCGATCATCTGAACGGCGGACCGTGGGTCATGTGGCCCAACACGCCGTATGCTCACATCATGATTCCCCTGGAAAGCAGGGCGCGCGCTCCCCAGCAGTTGGGTTCCGTCTCCAATTCACGAAGGAGTCTCTCGCTGGTTCCAGTTGGAGTGCTCGTCCTTCCGATCTGCGAGTCTCGCGTTGAAAACTCCCTCTGCGCGCCTGAGTAAAATGTGAGGCCACCCGCGGTCGCGCGAAAAGGTCTCGGGCGAAGAGAGGCCCGGCCTCGCGGGAATCCTAGCTATCCGTGAACTCAACCGATTCAAGCACCGGAGGTCAGGTCATGGCAACAGCAACCAAGACGAAGATGAAGGTTCAGCCGCTCGCGGATCGCGTCGTGGTGGAGCCTCTCGAGGAGAGCGAGGAGATGCGGGGCGGGCTCTACCTCCCCGACACCGCCCAGGAGAAGCCTCAGCAGGGGACCGTGGTCGCGGTCGGCCCGGGCCGGCTCTCGGACGAGGGCGAGCGGATGCCCGTGGAGCTCGAGACGGGCCAGCGGATCCTGTACGGCAAGTACTCGGGCACGGAGGTCACGATCGACGGACAGGATGTGCTCATCATCAAGGAGAGCGACGTCCTGGCGGTCCTAGGATAGCTGGTCGCCGCTGAGCCGGGCTCGGCGATCGGGCGCCGGCCTTCCGAATTCGAAAGCGAGACGTCTGGGACGTCCCAGCAAGACATCGAAGAGAAACACTCGAAGGGAGTAGACAGCGATGGCGAAGGATCTCGAATTTGACACTGCCGCGCGCCAGCGCCTCAAGGCCGGCGTCGACAAACTGTCCAGGGCGGTAAAGATCACGCTCGGGCCCAAGGGGCGGAACGTGGTTTTGGAGAAGAAGTTCGGAAGCCCGACCATCACCAAGGATGGTGTCACGGTCGCCAAGGAGATCGAGCTCGAGGATCCGGTCGAGGATCTCGGCGCGAAGATGGTCAAGGAGGTCGCGACGAAGACCTCCGACGCCGCGGGTGATGGCACCACGACGGCCACGATCCTGGCGCAGTCCATCTTCCAGGAGGGGCTCAAGAGCGTCACCGCGGGGGTGAATCCGATGGCGCTCAAGCGTGGCATCGATGCCGCCGTGGAGACGGTCGTCGAGAGCCTCCACGAGATCTCGGTGGACACCACGGGCAAGAAGGAGATCGCCCAGGTCGCGACGATCTCGGCGAACAGCGATCGGGTCATCGGGGACCTCATCGCGGACGCGATGGAGAAGGTCGGCAAGGACGGCGTCATCACCGTTGAAGAGGCGAAGGGCCTCGAGACGACGATGGAGACCGTGGAAGGCATGCAGTTCGACCGCGGATACCTCTCCCCGTACTTCGTGACCGATCCCGAGAAGATGGAGGTCGTGCTCGAGGAAGCGCTCATCCTGATCCACGACAAGAAGATCTCCTCGATGAAGGACCTCCTGCCGGTCCTCGAGAAGGTCGCTCAGATGGGCAAGACCCTGCTCATCATCGCGGAGGACATAGAGGGCGAGGCGCTGGCCACGCTGGTGGTCAACAAGCTGCGCGGCACGCTGAACGTGGCGGCCGTCAAGGCTCCCGGCTTTGGTGACCGGCGCAAGCTGATGCTCCAGGACCTCGCCACTCTGAGCGGCGGTCAGGTCATCAGCGAGGAGCTCGGCTTCAAGCTGGAGAACGCCGCGGTCAGCGACCTCGGCGAGGCGAAGAGGATCGTCATCGACAAGGACGACACGACGATCGTCGACGGCGCCGGCGATCCAGAGAAGATCAAGGGCCGGATCAGCGAGATCAAGGTCGCGATCGACAAGTCCACGTCCGACTACGACACCGAGAAGCTACAGGAGCGGCTGGCCAAGCTGGCCGGCGGCGTCGCGGTGATCAACATCGGCGCGGCCACCGAGACCGAGATGAAGGAGAGGAAGGCCCGTGTGGAGGATGCGCTCCACGCGACCAGGGCCGCGGTCGAGGAGGGGATCGTTCCGGGTGGCGGAGTGGCGCTGCTCTGGGCCCAGAAGAGCCTCGCGGACGTCAAGAGGCGCGACCACGACGAGGACATCGGCGTCAACATCGTGCGCCGCGCACTGGAAGAGCCGATCCGGCAGATCACCCAGAACGCGGGCGTCGAGGGCGCGATCGTCGTTGAGCGGGTGCGCGAGAAGAACGATCTGAACTACGGGTACAACGCGCAGACCGACAAGTACGAGAACCTGGTGAAGGCCGGGGTAATCGATCCGACGAAGGTCACGCGTACGGCTCTGCAGAACGCCGCGTCGATCGCGGGTCTGCTGCTAACGACCGAGGCAGTGGTGGTGCAGCACCACGAGGAGAGCCAGAACGGTGGCATGCCCGACATGGGCGGTGGTGGCATGGGCGGGATGTACTAGGCCCGGACGTCACGCCGTGCTGCTGCTCTGCGAGGACGAGATCAGGAGCGTGCAGGGGCGGGTAATCGAGCGGGGCCGCGCACCTAAACCGGCGCTCTGCCTCCGATCAGATCGAGATGGCATGTCAGAGGTCGCGAGTTCGAATCTCGCCGCCCCGATTGGAGTTACGGAATCACAAATCGGAGAGGCACAGTCCCACCGGCAACACCGGAACGTCCTGACCCGCGCGGGTGTGGATCACCTCCATCACCCGCGCGCCGGCCAACCTCAGCAGTGTCCGCCCATCCCCGGGGAGCTCGCTCCCGGGGAATAACAGATCGTAGAAGCAGGGTCCCGCTCCCGGTATCACCGCGTTGTAGCAACTGCGCTCGAAGTCCACCGTCACGCCCGCGCCGCTGACCCGCATGCCGGACTGAACGTTGACCCTCCGAATGGAGAGCGAGCCGTCGTTTCCCACCAGCAGTGCCGGCTTGTTGAAGAGTGGGGGACAGATGACCTCGCCGTCTGAGATGATCAGACCCAGCGGAGAACCGATATAGGACTCCGGCAAGCCGAGTTTACCCAGGAGCTCGGCGTTCAGGATGTATCCTCCGTTCCACGCGATGCGAGCCTTGGTTCTTGCACCGCGGTTGAAACCCTTGATGACATCGAGCACCGTGCAGGGTGGTCCATCAGGCCGGACGATGCGGTAACGCATCCCGGCACCAGGCGGCACGCTGGCCGGCGCGCCGGACCAGGGGAACCCGTGCCGGACAGGCTCGTGGCGAGGCTCGGCGGCTGGAAGAACCCGCGGACGCTGGACCTCTCTTCCCAGCCCACAGGTACCATGCTCGCTGAGGCACTGGAGCAGCGGTGCGAGCTGCGGGAGGTGGGCCGATGACGACGGCGGGCTGGCGGGAACCTAGACCGGGGCCGCATCGTACAGCCCCATGAACAGCCCCACTGGACTGGACGGGCCGAAGGCCCGAGGGGCGGAAAGCCGCGCGGTTAGACGCGATCGTAACACGAAGCCCCGCATGACGGGGCTTTCGTGCATTTGGGGGCTAACGCGCGCGCTCGGCGGACGGCCCGCTTGATCTGAAGTCGCGCCAAGGAAAGGATTCTGTCCCACGAGGCCTCCAGGACGATCGGCTCGACACGACCTATGAGCGGCAGAACCAACCATCGCGTCGAGCCTCTCCTCCGCCAGATCGGCGTCGTGGGCATCTGGCTGATCGCCATCAACGGCATCATCGGCGCCGGTATCTTCGGCGCGCCCGCCGAGGCTGCGCGCCTGACAGGTATCTACAGCCCCCTAGTCTTCCTGCTGTGCGGAGTGTTGTTCGTGCCAGTGGTGCTCACCATCGGCGAGGTGGCGAGCTATTTTCGCCACACGGGAGGCCCCGTTCTGTACACGCGCACTGCGTTCGGACAACTGGCAGGCTTCCAGACCGGTTGGGCGTTCTACGTGGCGCGGGTCTCCGCGTTCGCCGCGAACCTGGTCCTACTCGTGGATTCCCTCGCGTACCTCTGGCCCGCAGCCGGCCTCGGGACGACCCGCGCTCTGTTGCTGCTCGTGATCTGCGTCCTTTTCACCTGGGTGAACGTGGCCGGTGCCAAGTACGCCGTCCGGTCAGTCGGAGTGCTGACCCTACTCAAGCTGGTTCCGCTCGCGGCCCTTATCGTGCTGGGAGCTTCGCAGCTGACCCCGGAGGCGTTCCCGTTTGCCGCCACGGCACCGCCTGGCCGGGGCGATGTGGGTAGTGCGGCGCTCCTGCTCATCTATGCCTTCGTCGGCTGGGAGTCGGCCCTGGTGCCGGCTGGGGAAGCGACGAATCCGTCGCGCGATATGCCGCGAGCGCTCCTGTGGGGATTGGGAGTAGCGACGGTGCTCTACGTCCTCGTGCAGGCGGTGGCCGTCGCGGTGCTGCCCGACCTCGCCGCGAGCGACCGGCCGCTGGTGGATGTCGGGGCCGCATTGCTCGGACCTGCGGGAGCGGTGCTTCTGCTCTCCGGAGTTGTCGCCTCCGTCGCCGGCAACCTGGCCGCCAACATGCTCTCCACTCCGCGCCTGACCTACGCGCTGGCTCGCGACGGCGGGCTACCGGCCTGGTTCGGCGCCGTGCATCCGCGGTTTCACACGCCCGCCAACTCCGTCGTCTTCCTAGGAGCGATCGTATTCGCCCTCGCCGTGGTTGGTGAGTTCGTGTGGCTCGCCGGTATGAGCGCGGTGGTGCGGTTACTCATCTATCTCGCCTGCATCGGCGCGCTGCCCCACCTGCGGCGCCGGCGGACGGACGCGCCGGGACGCTTCCGTCTGCCGGGAGGCTACGTCATTCCGCTGGCCGCCGCCGGCGTGTGCGTGTGGCTTCTGCTCCATCTGACGCTTCGCGGAGCGCTCGTGACCGCGGCCTTCCTCGCGGTAGGCGGTGTCCTATATGCCTGGCGGCGGTTGCACACGTCGAGAACCGCCTGAGCGCAGCACGGCGGCTTCGCGAGAGGTTTCGGCTCTTCTGCTGCAGCAGACACCTCTTGAGAACCGTTCGGTTCTTCGGCACCATGTCCGCCAGAAGTAACCACCAAGCGCCCGATCACCCGGAGGTTCGAATGGCAGCTTATACCTGCGCGAAGTGCGGAATGAGCATCGGCACGATGACATGCGGCGAGTGCGGAGCCGAGCTCGTACACGATACGCTGACTTTGGAGGGCGGCGGCACCGTCGCCATCTCGAGCTGCCCGAACGGGCACGGGAAGGTGAAGTCGCCAATGTGCTGCGGCGAGGACATGACTTGCGAGGTGTAGGGAGCCGGCGAAGCGACTCACGTCAGTCGGCGTCCCTCGGCGTAGATCGGTAGACGGCGCATTCGACGTACGGTGAGGGCGAACAGCGCGTTTGTCACCGCGGACGCGATGGGGGGAGAGCGGGCTCTCCGACCCCGCCGGGCTCCTCCCGGCTCTCGACCAGGTGGACGGCCACCTCCGGCATCTCATCGAAGCGCAGCAGGCGGTGGTCATCGAAGTTGCTCTGGACCCGTCCGCTGCCGAGGGTGATCTTTCCGTACAGCGCGGCCGTGAGCCCACAGACGATCGAGCCCACCATCTGAGTCGCTTCGGGTCCCCGGTTGGTGTCAAGCTCCCGGCTCCACACCAGGCCGAGTTGCTGAACGTTATACTCGATGATCTGGCGAAGGGGGCTGAACCGCTGCTCTTCGTAGGTGCGCCCGTGCGTCAGCCAGTTGCCCGTGTCGCGCTGCGCCTCCGCGAGCCACTCGTCATCGATCCGCTGGGTGCCTTTGGGCCGGCTGCAGCCGCTGAGAGCGGTCAGCGCCCACAGGCGCGGCAGGTGCCCTCCTTGTGTCCATATTCTTCAGGGGATATCTGAAGTGCCAGGGCGCGGTCGCCAACCACGGATGGGGGTCCAGACAGTCGCTTTATGAGCCTCGACATTTGGATCGTGCTGGGCATCCTGTCGGTGGCCGTTGTCCTCTTCGTCACCGAGTGGGTCCGGTACGACGGCGTCGCCATCACGGTCTTGGTCACGCTCGCGATCACGGGAGTCATCCCGATGCAGCGGGCCATCGAAGGCTTCGCGAGCCCAGCCGTGATCACGATCGCTGCGGTCCTCGTCCTGAGCGGGGGGCTCTATAAGACGGGTGTGGCGAATCTGGTCGGCGCTCAGGTCATGCGGTTCGCCGGGGAGTCGCCGTTCCGGATCACGGCCCTGCTCATGCTCGCGACCGCGATCGTGTCCGCCTTCATGAACAACATCGCGGCGGTGGCAATGCTGCTCCCCGTGGCGCTCGACATCTCCCGCCAGCTACGACTGCGTCCATCGCGACTTCTCATTCCCGTCGCCTTCGCGGCTCTTCTGGGCGGGATGACCACGCTCATCGGCACCGGCCCCAACATCCCTCCTCGGAGGGACGCTTTACATGGCGCTCGCGGGCAGGTTCCTGCTCCCGGAGCGCAGCGCGGGGAGGGGCGACCGGGCCGCTGGCGCAGAGCTGCGCGGCCGCTATGCCCTGAGCGACACGCTGTTCGCGCTACGACTGCAGGAGGACTCGGGTCTCGCCGGGCGCTCGCTGGTCGAGGTGCGCCTGGGGCTGGCACTCCAGGTCAACCTGCTGGCGGTGCGGCGCGACGGGCATCTCGTCCGGGCGCCCGAGTCCGCTTTCCCGCTCGAGGGTGGCGATGTCCTCATCGTCCAGGGCTCGCGCAAACCGCTGGAGGATCTGAAAGCCTGGGGCCACCTGGGTGGAAGGGAGGAGCGCGAGTCGGCGCCCTGGAGCATCATGCGCTCCATCACAGTTGCGGAGGCGGAAATCGCTCCCGACTCGGCTCTGGCCGGACGTGCCGTCAGGGGCCTCGATTTCGCAAAACGTTTCCAGGCCCACGTGGTCGCGCTCAAGCGCAGGGGAGAGCGCCGCCGCGTCCGCCTAGCGGGGACGGTCCTCACCCCGGGGGACCGGCTGCTCCTGGTAGGGCGCGAAGGGAGGCTCGAGGACCTGGGGCAGGCGAAGGAGTTCTCGCGACTGCGATTCACGGACCTTGCGGAAGCTGCCGACGAGTACGACCTGCACAGCGTGCTGCTGCGGCTCGACGTGCCCGACGGATCTGGGTTGGCGGGCCGCACCCTCAAGGAGACCCGCCTCGACGAGGCTTTCGATCTCCGGGTGCTCCAGATCGAGCGGGACGAACGGAGCTTCGTGCTGCCGGCGGGCTCGCACGTTCTCGAGGCTGGAGACACCCTGATCGTCGAGGGGAGTCGGCGCTCGTACCAGGTTCTCGAGGCCCTCCAGGAGCTGCAGATCGAGGATGCCGGGCTCGCCGCCGCCGAGCTCGAGTCGGAGGATGCGGGGTTCGCCGAGGTCACGCTGGCGCCAGGCTCACGCCTGCTCGGCAGGACCCCCCAGGATACCGACTTTCGCGACATCTACGGCGTCACGCTGCTCTCGATCTGGCGGGGTGGCGCCGCGATTCCGTCGACGATACCTCTTCGGACCGTGGCGTTGCGGTTTGGCGATGCGCTCCTCGTCTACGGGCAGCGCGAGAAGATCCAGCGCCTGGCGCGCGATCCGAGCTTCCCCGCCCTGACCGCCGAGCTGCGGGAGCTCACGAGGGTCCACAGGGCCCCCGTCGCGGCCCTCATCATGCTGGGCGTCATCCTGTCGGCGGCGCTCGGCCTTCTCCCGGTCTACATCGCCGCGCTCCTGGGCGCCCTGCTCATGGTATTCACCGGCTGCGTCAAGGGGGGCGAGGTCTACTCGCTCGTCGAATGGCGGGTGATCGTGCTCCTGGGGGGAATGCTGGCCCTCGGGCTCGCGATGCAGGAGTCGGGCGCCGCCGAGCTGATTGCACGCGAAGTGATCGGGCGGGCCTGGGCCTTAGGGCCGCACGCACTGCTCGCCGGCCTGTTCCTGATGTGCGGTCTCGCGGCTCAGGTGGTGCCGACATCGGTGGTGGCAGTGCTCGTCGCCCCGATCGCATTGAGCACGGCGACGGAGCTGGGTCTCTCGCCCCGCGCGCTCCTCATGGCGGTGGCCGTGGCATCATCGTGCGCGTTCCTGAGCCCGTTCGGCCATCCCGTCAACCTGCTCGTGATGGGGGTCGGCGGTTACAGGGTGGTGGACTACACGCGAGCCGGG
>JARRMU010000011.1:0-26260 GCA_037385645.1 Gemmatimonadales bacterium | reverse complement strand
GGACTCGCAGGGGCAGAACGGCCCCTACGAGGCGGCCTTGATGGATAATCATCCGCTGGCGATCCCCGAGCAGCCGATCGAGATCCTCCGAACCATCCACTCCTTCGACCCGTGTATGGCGTGCGGCGTTCACGTCTTGGATGCACGAGGCGAGCCGATCACGGAGGTCAGGGTCCGATGACCAACGAGGAAGGAGGTCGCGTCGTCGAGAGGGAACAGCGGGTTCATCTGGACCGCGTCTCTGAAGGCCTCCTGCACGGCGAGATCGTGCCGGAGGCCGTGGCGGAGGAGGCCGCGGACTACCGCTGGGTCTACCTGTGGCGCTGGCCGCTGCGGGCGACCCACTGGATCGCGGCCCTGACGATCACGCTGCTGGTCGTTACCGGCTTCTACATCGGGAAGCCGTACTTCATGACCGGCGGAGAGGCGAGCTCCCACTTCATGATGGGGTGGGCGCGCTTTCTCCACTTCGCGTCGGCGGGCCTGCTGGTGGCCGCGGCGATCGTCCGTGTGTACTGGCTGTTCGCGGGGAAGAAGTACGCGAAGTGGACGGCGCTCTTTCCCGTAGCCAGGCGTGATTGGGTCAACCTGTTCAAGATGATCAAGTACTACGCCATGGTGTCGCCCGAGAGGGCGCCCCACTACCTGGGCCACAACCCTCTGCAGCAGGTTAGCTACGCGCTCATCTATGGCGTGGTGCTCGTGCAGATCATTACGGGTTTCGCCATGTACGGGCTCTCCAATCCGGGCGGGATGATCTACGGCATGTTCGCCTGGGTCGGCCCGCTGCTCGGGAGCTGGCAGACGGTGCGCTTCGTCCACCACCTGATCACGTGGATCATCGTGCTATTCATTCCGGTGCACGTCTACCTCTCCTTCAGGGCCGACGTGATGGACCGGGAGGGAGAGATGTCTTCGATTTTCTCCGGCGGACGCTTCGTCCGGGCCGACGTCGCCTACGAGGATGAGTGAGCGCGGTTGAGCACCTGTGAACGTGGGTGACCATGGGTGAGCTCCCGTGGCCTGAGGGAGCGGCGGGCGATTCCGCCGCCCGCCACGAGACCGTCGTGATCGGGATCGGCAACCCGCTGATGGGGGACGACGGCATCGGCCTCGCCGCCCTCCAGCGTCTCCTCGCGTGGGAGTTCGAGCCGTTCGTCGAACGGGTGGACGGCGGCACCTGGGGAATGAACCTGCTTCAGTTCGTCGAGGAGGCCCGCCGGCTCCTTGTCCTGGACGCGATCGAGGCCGGCCTCGAGCCGGGCTCTCCGGTGGCGCTCGAAGGGGACGAGATCCCCCGCTTCCTCTCCACCAAGCTCTCGCCCCACCAGATCGAGCTCCGGGAGGTCCTCGCCCTGGCCGAGCTCCGAGGCACGCTTCCCGAAGAGGTCGTCGCGATCGGCCTCCAGCCGGGTAGGGTGGAGATGTCAGAGAGGCTGAGCCCGGAGGTGGAGGCGCGCCTCGACGACATGGTGGAGAGGTGCGTGGAGCGGCTTCGCCGTTGGGGTCACCGGGCGGACCCACAACCGGCCCCATCTCCCCCGCCACCGGCTCCGACCCCTGAGGGCCGGCGCCCGCTCCCCTGGTAGCAGGCCGAACCGCCCACGCGCCGCGGAGGAGTTAGATTCCGTGCATGAGCTGAGCATAGCCCTCGAGGTGTGTCGTATGGCCGAGGAACGTCTCGGCCGCGACGCCTTGGGCAGCGTCGTCGGGCTGGGACTGCAGGTCGGCGATGACTCGGGCATCGAAGCCGACAATCTGGAGTTCTGCCTGGAGGCCCTGCTCTCGAGCCCCCCGTTCACGGGGGCGAAGCCCTTGATCGAGCGTCTGCCGGGGGATGTCCTCCGGCTCAGCTACCTGGAGGTGGAGGATGGCGATCCGGACGATTGAGGTCCGCGAGAAGGTGATGGCGCGCAACGACGAACTCGCCGCGACCGTGCGCGAGCGTCTGCGGGAGAACGGCGTGACCGCGCTCAACCTCGTCTCATCGCCGGGGGCCGGGAAGACACTGCTGCTCGAGCGAACGCTTGCGGAGCTGGGCAGCGAGCTCCGGATCGCCGTCGTGGCGGGCGACGTGCAGACGCACAACGACGCCAGCCGCCTCGAGGCACTCACCGACCGGCTCGTGCAGGCGGTCGTGACGGGCGGCGCCTGCCACATGGATGCGCGTCAGGTCTCCACGGCGCTGGATGCGATCGATCTCGATCGAACGGATCTCGTCTTCATCGAAAACGTCGGCAACCTCGTGTGTCCTGCCAGCTGGGACCTGGGAGAGGCTGAGAAGGTCGTGCTCTTCTCCGTGCCCGAGGGAGAGGACAAGCCGGTCAAGTATCCGCGCATGTTCCGCGAGGCGGGCTGCGCGGTCCTCAACAAGATCGATCTCCTGCCCTACGTCCCCTTCGATCTGGACCGAGCCATCGGCTACCTGCGGGAGATCAACCCGGAGCAGCAGCTCTTCCTCACGTCGGCGCTGTCCGGTGAGGGGCTGGACGCGTGGTACGCGTACCTGCGCTCCAAGGTCGGAGCGGGCATCAGCGGATAGCCGATGCCCGAGCTCGCCGCGACCGCCGAGCGATCCGCCCTCCTTCTGCACATCCAGGGAGTCGTCCAGGGCGTCGGTTTCCGACCCCACGTCGCACGCCTCGCCAGCCGGCATCGACTGGCCGGCTGGGTTCGTAACGAGTCGGGAGAGGTGAGAGTGCGAATCGAGGGCGACCCGCCCGACGTGCAAGCCTTCGTGCAGGAGCTGCCGACCGACCTGCCACCCCTGGCTCGCATCGATTCACTCCATTCGGCGTCGGTGGCACCCGAGAACCTCGATCGCTTCGAGATCGTGGCCAGCGAGACCCGGCCGGATCGCCGGCTTCCGATCTCGCCCGACGTGGCGCTGTGCCGGGGCTGCGAGGCGGAGCTCTCGGAGGCCTCGAACCGGCGCTATCGGTACCCGTTCATCACCTGCACCGACTGCGGCCCGCGCTTCACGGTCATCGAGACGATGCCGTACGACCGCGAGCGGACGAGCATGCGCGACTTCCAGCAGTGTCCCGAGTGTCTGCGAGAGTACCGCGACCCGGCGGACCGCCGCTGCCACTCGCAGACGAACAGCTGCCCGACATGTGGCCCCCGGGTCTGGCTCGAGGTCTCCGGCCGGCCGGTAGCGCAGAACGACGCCTCGATTCGCGCCGCCGCCCACCTGCTCCGCGAGGGGGAGATCGTGGCCATCCGAGGACTCGGCGGCTTCCACCTGGCGGCGGACGCCACGAGCGATCCGGCGGTGCGGCGCCTGCGGGGGCGAAAGGCCCGGGACGAAAAGCCGCTCGCGGTCATGGTGCGGGACCTGGAAGCGGCACGTCGGCTGGGAGCCGTCGGGGAGCTCGAAGAGCGGCTTCTGACCTCGCCCGAGCGTCCGATCGTCGTGCTGCGGAGGGCGTGGCCCTCCGAGCTCGCTCCGTCGGTCTCGCCGGGTCTCGACACGGTCGGAGTGATGACGGCCTACACGCCTCTTCATGCCCTCCTGCTGGAGGAAGTGGAGCGTCCGCTCGTGATGACGAGCGGCAATGCCAGCGAGGAGCCGATCGCGATCGGCAACGCCGAGGCGCGGGAGCTTCTGGGAGGCATCGCGGATGCCTTCCTGCTGCACGATCGGGAGATCATCTCACGATACGACGACTCCGTCGTGCGGGTCGCCGGTGCAAGCCGGGTCTTCCTCAGGCGGGCGCGCGGCTACGCGCCGCTGCCCCTGGAGCTTCCGCTCGAGACCCCGGCTCCGCTCATCGCCGTCGGGCCGCACCTGAAGAACACCTTCGCCCTGGCCCATGAGCATCGCGCCTATGTCAGCCAGCACATCGGCGACCTCGAGAACCTCGAGACGCTCGACCATTTCCAGCATGCCCTGGCCCGCTTCCGCGAGCTGTTCAGCATCGAGCCGAGCGTGGCCGTGCGCGACCTCCACCCGGGCTACCTCTCGACGCGCGTGGCCGAGGAGCTCGGACTGGAGACGGTGATCGCGGTGCAACATCATCACGCCCATATCGCTGCCGTAGCGGCGGAGCACGGCGTGACCGACCGAGTGCTCGGGATCGCCTTCGACGGCGTGGGACTGGGCCACGACGACCGGGTGTGGGGCGCCGAGTTCCTCCTGGCGGATCTGGAGGATTACCTGCGCGTCGGCCAGCTGCGGTACGCGCCGCTTCCGGGCGGGGATCTCGTCGCCCGCCGACCCTGGCGTGCGGCTCTCGGGTATCTCTCCCTGGCTCCGGAGTCTCCGGAGGCGGCGGACGCCCTCCGCTTTGCTCTCCAGGGAATTCCGGGCAGGCGGCTCGCGGTGGCGGAGGCTCAGATCCAGCGGCGTCTCAACGCTCCCCTCGCCTCGTCGATGGGGCGTCTGTTCGATGCGGCCTCGGCGGTGCTCGGCGTACGCCAGCGAGCCACGTACGAGGGACAGGCCGCCATGGAGCTAGAGGCGCTGGCCGGCTCCGGGCCGGCGGAACCGCTGCGCTTCCCCGCGATTCAGAGCTCGGAAGGCTTCTGGACGCTGGATCCCGTGCCGCTGCTCTCGGCGCTGGGAGAGCTGCGCGCCGAGGGCGAGGACGCCCGGATCCTGGCGGCCTGCTTCCACGAGAGCGTCGCGGCGACGGCCGCTCGGGTGGCGAGGGAGGCCTGCGAGGCGTTCGATCTGAACACCGTCGCCCTGGGTGGTGGGTGCTTCCAGAACGCCCGCCTTCTGGTATCCTTGAGAAGGCGGATCGAGGCGAGCGGGCTCCGAGTCCTTCTCCCGATCGCGCTCGGTCCCAATGACGGCGCGATCAGCTATGGCCAGGCGGCGGTCGCGGCGGCCAGACTGGCGAGCGGACGCGTGCGCCTCGTTGCAGACGACTGAAACAGGGAGAGACGCCATGTGCCTTGGAGTGCCCGGACGAGTGGTGGATGTCGATGGCCTCACGGCCGTCGTCGATTTCTGGGGCATCAGACGCCAGACCCGTCTCGACGTGATCGACGAGGAGGTCTCTCCGGGAGACTACATCTTGAATCATGTGGGCTTCGCGATTCGGAAGATCCCGGCGGAGGAGATCGAGGAGACGCTCTCCCTGTACGAGCTGCTCCTCGAAGAGGCGGATGAGGACATCATGGCTTCGGATGTGCGAGGCGAGATCGAGGCCTCCCCGGGCGTCGGGCTCGGAGGCGCCGTCGGTCATGCCTCACCCGACATCGACGACGAGCCGCGAGGCGGAAATGGCTGAGGCGGTGCGGACTAACGACGCGGGCCTGCGAGCCGGAGCCGCCGAGCTCAAGTTCCGCGACCCCACCAAGGCCAGGGAGCTCGCCGGGGCGCTGGAGGGCATCTGCGAGGCAGTGGGCCGGCAGGTCTCGGTCATGCACGTCTGCGGCAGCCACGAGCAGTCGATCGCCAAGTATGGCCTGCGCACGATCCTGCCGCGGCGGCTGGACGTGATCATGGGTCCCGGTTGCCCGGTGTGCGTGACCGATGTGCCGGAGGTCGACGAGGCCGTGGCTCTGGCTGCGGACGGCGTGCGGGTCGCCACGTACGGCGACATGGTCCGCGTACCGGGAACCGTCAAGTCGCTGGCCGATGCGCAGGCGGAGGGCGCGCGCGTAGACGTGGTCTACAGCGCCGCGCAGGCGGTCGAGATCGCCCGAAACACATCCGAAGAGGTGGTTTTCTTCGCCAGCGGCTTCGAGACGACCGCCGTGGCGACAGCCGCCGTGATCGTCGCGGAGCCGCCTCCGAACTTCTCGGTGCTCTCCGCCCACAAGTACATCCCCCCTGTGATGGAGATCGTGGCCGAGATGCCTGGAACCCGGGTGGAGGGCTTCCTGGCGGCAGGGCACGCCGCCACGATTACCGGTTCGGCGCTGTTCGAGCCTTTCGTGGAACGCCACGGCATCCCGGTGGTGGTCGCCGGCTTCGAGCCGCTTGACGTGCTGGCCGGACTCCTCAAGCTCGTCGAGCTCGTCCGGGACGAAAAGCCGGAGGTGGTGAACATGTACCCTCGCTGCGTCACGCCGGAGGGAAACCGCAACGCCCAGGCGCAGCTCTGGCATGTGTTTCGGACGGTCGGCGGCCGGTGGCGCGGCATCGCGCACGTGCCGAACGGCAACCTGCGTCTCCGCGACGAGTTCGCCCACGTGGACACGAGGAAGCGTTTCCAGATCGAGGTTCAGCGACTCTGGAGCCACGCCCCCTCCGCTCTCACCGAGATGTGCATCTGCGGGGACATCATGGCGGGCATCGCCTCGCCGAGCGACTGCGACCTGTTCGGTGAAGAGTGCACTCCGGAGGCGCCCGTCGGCGCCTGCATGGTGAGCAACGAGGGGACCTGCAAGATCTGGCAGCAGTACGGAGGGCATCCCGACCTGTGAGCGCGCGGCCGAGGCGCGGACCGACCGCGCCGGACGAGCTGATCACGCTCAAGCATGGGGCGGGAGGGCGCGCCATGCGGCGGCTCATCGAGGAGACCCTGGCCGCCGGCTTCCTGGAGGACGGCGCGCTGGCGCCGGAGTCCGTCGGCTTGGCCGCCATGGACGATGGAGCCGCGCTTCGGCTCGGAGATCGGTGGCTGGTCGTGACGACGGACTCCCATGTGATCCACCCGATCTTCTTCCCCGGCGGTGACATCGGCCGGCTCGCGGTCGCCGGAACCGTGAACGACCTGGCCGTGATGGGGGCGACCGTGCCCCTGGCCCTTACGAGCGCGATCATCGTAGAAGAGGGATTTCGCCACGCGGACCTGGTCAGGCTTCAGGCGTCGATGGGAGAGGCGTGCGTCGAAGCCGGGGTCACTGTCGTTACGGGCGACACGAAGGTGATGGGGCGGGGCGAGATCGACGGAGTCGTCATCAACACGACGGGCCTCGGCCTCACGGAGCGGGTCGTGCCCGACAACGGCCTTCGGCCGGGCGACCGGCTCCTCGTCACCGGCACGATCGGCGATCACGGCATCGCGCTGATGGCGAAGCGGCACGAGCTCGACTTCGAGGGCGACCTACGCTCGGACGTCGCGCCGATCAACTGCCTCATCGGCGCCGCCCTCGACGCGGCGAACGGCGCGATCACGGCCATGAAGGATCCGACGCGCGGCGGGCTGGCGAGCGCTCTCCACGAGATGGCGGAGAAGAGCGGCGTATGCATCACCCTGCACGAGCCCGCCATCCCGGTGACGCCGACCGTTCGCTCCGCGGCCGAAATGCTCGGCCTCGACCCGCTTCACATTGCCAACGAGGGGAAGGCGGTCCTCGGCGTGAGGTCGGAGCGGGCGGAGGAGACGCTCGCCGCGATCCGAGCGCATCCGCTCGGACGGGAAGCCGCGGTCGTCGGGGAGTGCACGGCCGAGAATCCGGGCCGGGTCGTGCTCGACACAGGACTCGGCCGTCGCCTCGTGGCGGAGCCCGAGGGCGAGCCGCTGCCTCGCATATGCTGACCGCTCCGTTGCGCGACGCGGTGCTCTGCTCGCGTCGGGCACCCGCACGAGCCGGTCGCCGTCGGGCCGGACCGTGAAGCACATCCTGGTCACGCAGGACGACGGCGTCGCAACGATCACCATCGATCGCCTCGAGCGCTTCAACTCGATGGATGTCGAGACGGCCCAGGACTTCCGGAAAGCCGGCCTGGGGTGCGCACGCGACAGCGCCGTACGCTGCGTGGTGGTGCGCGGCTCGGGCGGGATCTTCTGCAGCGGGGCGGACCTGAAGTATATCCGCGCGCGGGGCGAGCTAACGGACTTCGAGTACCTGCAGCCCGAAGCCGTTTCGCAGGAGAGGGGGTTCGGCCAGAGCTTCAAGGCTATCCTCGAGTACCTCCACAGCGCCATCTCGGAGATCAAGCGGGCTCCGAAGCCGTTCATCGCCGCCGTCGACGGGGTCGCCGCGGCCGGCGGGTTCGGTATCGCGATGGCCTGCGATCTTGTCTTCGCCTCCGAGAGCGCCACCTTCGAATGGGCCTACCACAAGACCGGTCTCACCGGGGCCGAGAGCTCGACCTTCTTCCTCCCACGTCTCCTGGGCCTGCGGAAGGCGATGGAGCTCGTGCTGCTCAACCCGCGGCTCACCGGCCGGGACGCCCTCGAGCTCGGGCTCGTGAACCGCGTGTTTCCCGACGAGGAGTTCGACGCGCGCGTGGCGGAGATCGCCGGGGCGCTCGCCGCCGGGCCGACGCGCGCCTACGCCGTCGCCAAGAGCCTCATCAACCAGGCGGCGAGCGTCGACCGGCTCGACTACCACCTGGACGAGGAGCTGCAGGCGCTCGCCCGTATCGCCGACGAGCCCAACTTCGCCGAGGGTCTGGCCGCGTTCTTCGAGAAGCGAATTGCGGCGTTCGAGGAGCGCTGAGCGCTAGCCGATCGTGCCGGGCTGCGTGCCCCCGCCCCGGCTGGCGTGCCGCCGGGCCGCCTCCTTCAGGATGTCCTCCATCAGGCACCAGCCCGTGAAGGCGGACTGGAGGAGGTTCAGCCCGACGAACGCGGTGAACAGGAACCAGTAGGGGCTCACCCACCACCCGAGGGCCAGGCTGGCGAGCACGAACGTTCCGGCGATCGCGCGTATCTTCTGCTCGAGACTCATTTGCTTTCCTCTCCGTCTAATGGGGCCGGCGGGAACTCCTCGGTGGGGCACTGGCAGGAGGCGCTGCGCTCCACGGCCAGCTGCATGGCTCGGATGGGGTGGCGCGGATCCTCGACGCCCCGGCAGTCGGACACGGCGGCCATGACGGCATCCGCCCTCTCGGCCGGCATGAGCGCCAGGATGAGCCGGGACTGGTAGGGCTGGGTCACCGCGTACCAGCCGCTGGACGCTCCCTGCGTGAGCCCCTCCATCGACATCCGACTGAAGGTAGTGACGCCTTGCTCGGCAAGGGTTCGGTCCACGCACGCCTCGTCCTCTTCCAGGTACATCAACATCACCAGCTTGGGCGACATCGGCTCTCCTCCTCGATATCGATTCACGACGCAGCCTCCTTACCGGGCGCCGAGCCGCTGTCGCGACGCCGAACCAGGAAGTAGATGCCTGGAACGACGATCAAGGTCAGCAGCGTCGAGGCGATCGCACCGGCGATAAGTGACACGGCGAGCCCCTGGAAGATCGGGTCGAAGAGGATCACCCCGGCGCCGATGACCACCGTACCTGCGGTGAGGGCGATCGGTCGGGTCCGAACGGCGCCCGCCTCGATGATGGCCTGTGGCAGAGGTGCGCCCTCACGAAGGCGGGCCTCCAGGTAGTCGATGAGCAGGATGCCGTTGCGCACCATGATACCGGCGAGGGCGATCATTCCGATCATGGAGGTGGCCGTGAAGAAGGCGCCGAATGCCACGTGGCCTGGCGCGATCCCGACCAGGGCCAGCGGGATCGCCGCCATCATCACCAACGGCGTGATGAGCGACCCGAACCAGCCCACGATCAACACGTAGATGAGCAGCAGCGCGCCCGCGAAGGCGATGCCGAGATCTCGAAACACCTCGTAGGTGATCTGCCACTCGCCGTCCCACTTGACCACCGGCTGTTCCACCCGTCCAGGCTGGCGCGCATAGAGCTGCCCGAGGCGTCCCCCGGTCGGCAGCTCGATGCGGGCAAGCTGCTTCCGGAGGTCTAGGATGGCGTAGACGGGGCTCTCGGCATCGCCGGCCACCTCCGCCGTGACGTACACCACCCTCTGTCCGTTCTTGCGGTCGATGACCTGCGGCACGGTCGTTGCCTCGGGAACCACCAGCTCTCCGACTGGAACCAGGTGACCCGTGACCGAGGCCACACGGAGGGCCGCGAGCCGGTCGATTCCCGATCGGGAGCTCTCCGACAGCCGTACGCGGACCGGCACCGGTGTGCGTGAAGCGGGTTCGGAGACATGGGTGGCAACCTCGCCCGAGAGGCCGATCGCTACCGTCCGGACGACCGCCGCTTTCGAGACCCCGCTCAGGGACGCCTTCTCCTGGTCGACCTCGAGGCGGACCTCCCGCTGCGGCGCCGTCAGGGACCAGTCGACATCGACCACGCTCGGGTGCTCCAAGAACAGCTCGCGCACCTGCGCCGCGACCTCCATCTGCTCGGCCGGGTTCTCGCCGTACACCTCCGCGACGAGCGTCGACAGAACGGGTGGGCCCGGTGGGACCTCCACCACCTTCGCGCGCGCCGAGGGGTGCCGGGATGCGGTGGCGCCTTCGACGGCCGTGCGCACCCGTCCGGCCACGTCGTGGCTCTGGGCGCCGCGCTCGGACTTCTCCACCAGGTTCACCTGAATGTCGGCCATGTTGGCCCCGCGACGCAGGTAGTAGTGCCGGATGAGCCCGTTGAAGTTGAACGGCGCCGGCTCTCCGGCGAACAGCTGTACACCGGAGATCTCGGGCACCCCCTCGAGGGCCCGACCGATGTCGATGGCTACCGCGGCCGTCTCCTCGAGCGGCGTGCCCTCCGGCATGTCGACGATGATCTGCATCTCGCTCTTGTCATCGAACGGGAGCATCTTGACGGACACCACCCGGAACAGGAACAGCCCCACCGCCACGGCCAGAAGGCCGACGACGCCGCCCAGCACCGTCCACAGACGTCGGGGGTTCCGGAGGAGCGGGTCCATGATCCATCGGTAGACCCGATACGTGGCCGTCTTCTCGAGGACGTAGGCGGCTTCCTCGGCCCCGCCCTCGTGGGCGCGGCCGAGCAGCTTGAACGCCAGCCACGGGGCTACGACGAACGCCACCATGAGGGAGAAGCTCATGGCGAGCGTGGCACCGATCGGCATCGGGCTCATGTAAGGGCCCATCAGCCCGGAGACAAACAGCATCGGCAGCACCGCGGCGATCACCGTCAGGGTGGCGAGGATCGTCGGATTCCCCACTTCATCCAGCGCGGCGCGGGCGGCGGCCCGCAGGGGGCGATCCCGCATCATGAAGTGCCGGTGCATGTTCTCGACGACGATGATCGAGTCATCGATCACGATCCCGGTCACGAAGATCAGGGCAAAGAGGGTGACCCGGTTCAGGGTGTAGCCGAGGATCCGATAGACGAAGAGGGTGAGCGCGAAGGTGACGGGGACGGCCAGCATCACGACGACCGCGCTCCTCCAACCCATCGCCACGGCAACGACGATCCCCACCGCGAGGATCGCCAGCACCAGATGGAGCTGGAGGGTGACCGTCTTCTCCCTGGCCGTCTCCCCGTAGTTGCGGGTCACTTGAGCCGTGACGCCCTCGGGGATCAGCCGTCCGCGCAGCGACTCCAGCTTGCCGTCCAGCGCCCGGCCCAGAGCGGTGGCGTCCGCTCCCGGCCGCTTCGACACCGCCAGCGTGACGAGCGGGAACAAGTCTCCCTCCTCGGTGCGCTCGAAGGTGTAGCGCGCGACCTCGCCGGGACCGTCGATCACCTCCGCCACCGTTCCCACGCGCACGGGCCGGCCGTCGCGCACGCCGAGGACCACATCGGCGACGTCCCGGCCCGAGCCGAGGAAGGGGCCGATCTCGATGCGAACGACTTCTCCCCCCCTACTGTACTCGCCCGCGTCGAGGTTCAGGTTGGCGGCCCGCAGTCGTTCGGAGAGTTGGATCGGATCCAAGCCGTAGGCCGCCAGCCGGCCCGGATCGAACTCGACTCTCACTTCGCGAGGCTCACCGCCCGTGATCACCACATCGCGAACCTCCGGCACCGCTTCAAGCGCGACGCGCACCTCATCGGCGAGCATGCGGAGGCCCGCGTGATCCCACCCGTCGCCGAACATCGCCACCGTGAAGAACGGCACGTCGTCGATCGTGACCGTCTTGATCAGGGGCATGCTGAACTCGGGGGGCATGCGGTCGATATTCTTGAGCAGAGTGCTGTAGAGGCGAACCAGACTCTCCTCCATGTCTCGCCCGACCTCGAAGCGGACCGTGACGAGCCCTAGCCCGGTCTCCGCGTGGGAGTAGACGTACTCGACGCCCTCGATGCCCGTGAGGACGCTCTCGAGCGGGATGAGGAGACGGTTCTCGATCTCCGCCGGACCGAGTCCCGGCATGGGGAGGTAGAGATCCGCGACCGGCACGATGATCTGCGGCTCCTCTTCGCTCGGCATCGTGAGCACGGAGTAGAGGCCGAGGCTCAGCGCCGCGGCTACCAGCAGCGGCGTCAGCTTCGAGCCGATAAAGGCGTCGGCGACGCGGCCGGCGATCCCGCTATGCATCCGGACGGCCCCGCTCGTCTCTCCGGGTGGCCGACACCACGGGCTCCCACTCGACCTCGCGCACCGTCTCCACCGCGAGCCCGTCCCTGAGATCGGCCGACGGTCGGCGCACCACGAGCTCGTTGCCGTCCAGGCCGGCCAACACCTCTACGGCTCCCGGTCGAAGCTGGCCGGGACGGATCCACCGAAGGCGAAGGACCGTCCCCTCGGCCAGCCATACACCGGTCAGCTGACCCCGATGGACGACGGCGTCCGCCGGAAGCCACATTGTGCCCTCCGCGGCACCTCCGAGCTCCAGCCGCACGTAGGCGCCGGGCAGCGGCAGCGAGGCGGAGGCCGGCACGGGCTCGAGGTCGGCTTCCAGGCGGAGTAGACGGGCCTCCGTTTGCACCGCAGGTGCGATACGGGCGATGCGGGCCCCGAAGCGACGTTGGGAGGCCGGCTCCCACACGGTCACGGCATCGCCCGGCGTCAGGCGCGCTCCGAGCTCGGCCGGCACGTCGGCGATGACCTTGAGCCCGCCCTCCGCGATCAGCTCGAGGATGGGGCGCCCGGGAAACGCCATATCCCCGGGATCCGCCAAACGTGACGTGACCCAGCCGGAAAAAGGCGCGGTCAGGACCGCGTAGCGCCTCTGAGTCATCGCTTCCTGAACGGCGGCCTCGGCCATCTCGAGCGCGGCTCGCGCATCATCGAGCTCCTGCGCGGTCGCCGCACCGTCCCCTTCGAGCGACTCTAGCCGCTCGAAGGTTCTGCGGGCTTGGCGCTGCGCTGCCTCGGCACGGGCGATCGCGGCCTCTACGTCGCCAGCGTCGAGCGTCACGAGCAGCTGACCCGAGCGCACACGGCTACCAACGTCGACCCTCATGCCGGTGATCCTGCCGCTGATCCGCGTGGACACCTCGGCCTTTCTCGCCGCTTCGACAGTGGCCGGAAATCCGAGCATCGACGCGCCCGCCGCTGGAGTCGAGACCTCGACCTCTGTAACCATGGTCGCTTCCGGGATGGCTCCGGGCTCGCCTTTTCCGCACGCCGCGGCCGCCAGGGCGAGCACGCCGCTCAGGCGCCAGGCGCCGGTCTGTCTTCCAATCATCGAGACTCCTCCGGATCGAAGCGCGACTCGACGAACTCGAGGCGCGCGATGGCGATATGGTGATCGGCCAGCGCATCGATGGAGCGGCTTCTCATCTGCGCGGCGCGGGCCTCCGCCTGCAGCAGGTCGCTAGCCGTGGCCAGGCCTTCCTCGAAGCGACGACGCATGAGGTCGCGACCTTCCGATGCGGCGAGCCAGGCCGCCCGCATCGCCCGCCACGTGCTTTCCGCAGCTGCCACGCCCCGGCGGGCCTGAGCGGACTCGTTCCAGGCGACGCGGCGGGCCTCCTCGTACTCCAGCACTCTCGCTTGCTGGTCGAGCTCGGCCCGCTGTCGCGCCGCCGAACGCCGCAAGCCGGAGAACAGGTTCCAGCGGAGGGCAAAGCCGACCGTCCAATCCGTTCCGTCGGACTCGAAGATGTCGGCGGAGTGGTTGGTGAAGTTCGCGAACGCGTCCACGGCGGGCACGAACCCCATCGTTGCTCGGGTCACCTCTGCCCCGGCCGCCTCCTCCAGCGCCTCCAGCCGACGCAGATCCGCCCTGGCCTCGGGGTCGAACTCCCCGCCGACCGGGCTCGAGGGAGGAGCCAGCGTGTCCGTGGGCGCCGGCAGGATGCCGGGGCCCCAGCCGAGGTGCCGGGCGAGCTCCTCGATGATCCGTGCGCGACCGTCTTCGACGGCAATTCGGCTAGCCTGGGCGGCCTCCAGCTCCGACTCGGCTTGCAGAAGCTCGGCCCGAGTGATCAAGCCGCGAGACAGGCGTTTGGCGAAGCGCTCGACCGTGGCCCTGGCGGCGTCTTCAGCCGCGAGTTCGGCGGCTAGCCGCTCCTCGGCTTGGACGGCGCGCAGGTAGAGGAGCTTCGTTTGGAACACGGTGGCCTCGCGGGCCCAGCGAGCGCCCCAGGCGGCCGCCTCGGCCCGGTGGTCGGCCGCTTTGCTCCCGGCCCACCGAGTCGGATCCAGCACGCTCCAGCTGAAATCGGCGCCGGCTGTCCAGTCTCCGATCGGATCCGGGTCGTTCAGTCCGGCCACGTCGAAGTCCGCTTCCGTGAAGCTCCCCTGCTGCAGCTTGATCGCGAACACCTTCGCGGGATCGGTCGTCCGCACGTAGCCGGTGGAGAGATCGATCGCCGGAAACAGGGCGGCCGATTCCATTCGAGCACCGGCCCGAGCCGCTTCGCTCCGGGTCTCGGCAATCCCGAGCGAGGCATTTCCGGCCAGGGCCTGGGAGATCGCCTGCTCCAGCGAGATCTCCTGCCGAACGGAAACCGTGTCCCCGTCGGTGGCCGACTGGGCCAGACCGCTATCCTGCGTCGAGACCGCGATCGCCAGCATCGCGGTCATGACGACCCGAGCGCGCTGGAGGGTCAAGTCCGCCGCCTGAGAGCGGGAAGCCCTACGGACGCTGTCATCACCAACATCGCCACCATTCGCTGCAGACCTTCTTCGTAAGAGTTCCACCGACTTGCGCGTGTATATCATTACCTACTTATATGAGCATGAAAACAAGTATTAGGTTACATCATCCCGCGCGAGTGAGATGAGGGACGCGGCGGGCACGCACGCCGGGAAGTCGTGTGATACCTTGTCGCCGCACCCGGAGGAGGTGGCATTGACCAGGGATTTCGACCGAGACACCCTCGAGATGGTGGCGGACCGCTTCAAGGTCCTCGCAGAGCCCACTCGACTCGAGCTGCTGAACGCGCTTCGTGCCGGCGAGAGGAGCGTTACGGAGCTCGTCGAGGAGACACGCGGCGGTCAGGCCAACGTGTCGCGGCATCTCTCCATCCTGTATCGGCAGGGGGTCGTGGAACGTCGGAAGCAGGGTCTGTTCACCTACTACCGCGTCGCTGATCCACTTCTGTTCGATATCTGCGAGCTGGTCTGCCGCAGCCTCGAGGCGGCGACGGAAGCCAGGCGGGAAGCCCTCGAAACGGGAACGCGCCCGTGAGCGCAGGTGCCACCGAACGCCTCGCGATCCGGCTCGAGAACCTATCGAAGCGACTCGGCTGGACCTGGGCCCTACGCGAGATCGAGCTCGAGGTGGAGCGCGGGAGCACCGTCGTGCTCATCGGCCCGAACGGCGCCGGAAAGACGACGCTCCTCCGCCTGGTGGCGACACTGCTGAGACCCACCTCCGGCACGGGTGAGGTGTTGGGATTCCCCCTGCAGGGAGGCGCGGACGCCATCCGACGTCGTGTCGGTCTCCTCTCGGCCCGCGGCCACTTGTATGGCGACCTCAGCGCGCTCGAGAACCTTCGGTTCGCGGCCTGGATGGCCGGGGTCGGCGTCGACGAGGCCCAACTTCGGGCCGCTCTGACCGAGGTGGGGCTGGATCACGTGAGCGAGCAACGGGCGCGCGAGTTCTCGTCAGGGATGCAGAAGCGACTCGCCTTCGCCACGCTGCTCATGCGCCCGCTGGATCTCGTCCTCCTCGACGAGCCTTACGCGAGCCTGGATTCGGACGGGATTCGCATGGTGGACGACTTCGTGGACGGCTGGAAGTCCCGGGGAGGCACCGTGCTGCTCGCCACGCACCGTCGCGGCCTGGCCGTCCGCAAGGCGGATCGCGTCACCGTTCTGCAGGCCGGCCGCCTGCTGCGCTTCTGCACGCCCGAGGAGCTGGAGCCCGCGGACCTGGATCCCCAGCTCGTGGCGCCTGCAAGATGAAAAGATGAAGAGCTCGCTGGCCCTGCGCACGTGGGCGATCCTCTGGAAGGACCTCCTCATCGAGCTGCGGACCAAGCAGAGCTTCAGCGCGATGGTCTTCTTCGCCGCGCTGGTGCTCTTCCTGTTCGGATTCGCCATCGGTCCCGATGCCGCCACGCTCTCCCGCCTCGGCGGCGGCCTCCTGTGGATCGCAATCGCGTTCACCGGCATGCTCTCCCTCGGACGCACCTTCCAGAGCGAGGAGGTGGCAGGCGGCCTCGACGGGCTCCGGATGTATCCCGGAGAGATCCGGGCGATCTACCTCGGGAAGCTCCTCACGAATTTCTCGATGCTCGTGGTGCTCGAGGTCGTTCTGGTCCCGGTCGCGGCGGTCCTGCTGCAACTCGAGCCATGGGACCGCTTCCCGCTCTTCGTAGGCATCACGCTGCTGGGAACGTTCGGCTTCTCGGTAGTCGGGACATTCTACGCCTCCCTGACGCAACACCTGAGAGCCCGCGAGCTCATGCTGCCTCTCCTGCTCTTTCCGGCCCTGGTCCCCGTCTTCCTCGGGGCCGTGAACGGAACGACGCTGGCCCTCGCGGGTGATCCTCTGGACAGAATCGGAGGCTGGATCCGGTTGCTCATCGCGTTCGACATCATATTCTTCGTCGTTTGTGTTTGGATCTTCCCGCTGGTGCTGGAGGAATGACGATCACCGATCTGCCGCAGTCGAACCCGGGACGCGCGCGGCTCCTGGGTGCCGCGACCCTGCTCCTCGTCGCCGCCGGCAGCGCTGCCGGACTGTTCATGGTTCCCGCCGACGCGCTTCAGGGCGAGGTTCAGCGGCTTCTGTACGTGCACGTGCCGGCGGCCTGGCTGGCGATGCTCTCGTTCTTCGTCGTCTTCGTGATGAGCGTGCTCTATCTGATCCAGCGGGACCCCAGGTGGGACCTTCTGGCGGTCAGCGCCGCGGAGATCGGCGTCGTCTTCACATCGCTCGCACTCGTGCTCGGGTCTTTGTGGGGAAAGCCCACCTGGGGCGTCTGGTGGACCTGGGATCCGCGGCTAACGACGACGGCGATCATGCTGATGATCTACGTTGGATATCTCGTCGTGCGATCATTCGCCGAAGATCCCGAGAAACGGGCCCGCTGGTCGGCGATCATCGGAATCGTCGGCTTCGTGGATGTGCCGATCGTCTATCTCTCGGTCCTCTGGTGGCGTACGCTGCACCAACCCCCATCCAGCCCTCGTTCGGTGGCCGGGGAGTTCCTGTACGTCCTGCTGCTGAACCTGGCCGCCTTCACGCTCCTGTACGTGTACCTCATGGTTCGTCGGTATCGACTGGCGGTCGCGGCGCGCCACGTGGAGGAGCTTCGGCTCACGCGGGACGACGGAAGGATCACCTAACGATGCACGGACACCCCGACGGCGAGAGGCGGTAGAAGATGGAAGGGCAACCCGCCGGCACCCCTTTCATGGTGGCCGGGTATCTGATCACCTGGGCCGTGCTCGCCTGGTACGTCTGGCGCCTGAACAGGCGCTCCGCCGTCGCCCGACGAGCGCTCGAATCGGCCCCAGCGACATCTCAAACCGACGAATAAGCGGAGCTTGACGGATGAATAGAAGGCGGGTCTGGATAGGACTCGGTCTCGTTGCGATCGCCGGCGCTGTCATCCTGCTCGTGGCGGGTGGGCTGCGCGAGAACGTCGTCTACTTTCTCACCCCCACGGAGCTCGAGGCGAAGGGGGCGGAAGTGTACGGCGCGCCGCTGAGGCTGGGCGGACAGGTCAAGCCCGAGTCGGTGGACTGGAACCCCGATGTCGGACGGCTTCTCTTCGTGATCACCGACGGCGAGACCGAGCTTCCCGTCGAGAGCAGCGGAGCCCCACCGGCGATGTTTTCGGAGGGGATGGGAGTCGTGGTCGAGGGGTCCTACCGTGAGGACGGCGTCTTCCGCTCCCACAACGTGATGGTCAAACACTCCAACGAGTATCGGCCACCGGAGGACGGCAAGCACCCACGCGAGGTATATCGCTCGCTGATCGACGAGGAAGCGGGAGGTTGAGCCTCTCCCAGCGGATGGCGCCTAGAGAGGTCGGGCCACCATGTTGAGCACGCTCGGCTACGCCTCCGTCATCGCGGCCCTGCTCGGAGCCGCGATCACCACGTTGACGGGCCTCATCGGAGGCTTCAAGAACCGGCCCGTCCTGATCGACGCGTCCCGTCGAGCCACCTATTTCACCTTCGTGGCCATGACAGCGGCGATCGTGACGATGGAGGCGGCGCTTCTCACCCACGACTTCAGCGTCGCGTACGTGTCCCGGGTCGGGAGCCGCGAAACGCCTCCCTACTACACGGCGATCTCCCTCTGGAGCAGCCTCGACGGCTCCATCCTGTTCTGGGGGTGGATCCTGTCGGGCTACGCGGCTCTGGTGGCGTTCGTGCGGCGCCGGCAAACGGACGGCCTGACGCCGTTCGTCCTCGGCACCCTGGGCTTTGTCGGCATCTTTTTCTTCGGCCTGCTCGCCGGCCCCGCCAATCCGTTCGGGCTCATCGTGCCAACGCCCGAGAACGGACCGGGACCGAACCCGTTGCTGCAGAACCATCCGTTGATGGGGCTTCATCCACCGCTCCTCTACTTGGGCTTCGTCGGACTCAGCGTTCCGTTCGCGTTCGCCATCGGAGCCCTGCTGAGCGGAAACCTCGAGGCGACCTGGTTGCGGGATGCGCGCCGCTGGATGATCGCCGCCTGGGCGTTTCTGTCGCTCGGTATCGTCGGTGGCGCCTGGTGGTCGTACGAGGTGCTCGGCTGGGGAGGCTATTGGGCGTGGGATCCGGTCGAGAATGCCTCGTTCCTGCCGTGGCTGACCGCGACCGCGTTCCTCCACTCGGTGATGGTCCAGGAGCGGCGGGGGATGCTCAAGACCTGGAACCTCACCCTCATCATCGGCACCTTCATCCTGACGCTGTTCGGGACCTTCCTCACCCGCTCGGGCATTCTGGATTCCGTGCACGCGTTCACGGAGGGCGTGATCGGCCCCCTCTTCCTCGCCTACATCGCCCTCCTCACGCTGGGCTCCTTCCTGCTGATCGCCTGGCGGAGCGACCGCCTGCACGCCCCCGGCACGTTGGACGGCGCCGTATCTCGGGAGAGCGCCTTCATCCTCAACAATCTGGTTTTCGTCGCCCTCACGTTCACCGTTCTTCTCGGCACCGTGTTCCCGCTCATCGTGGAGTGGGCCAGAAGCGAGAGGATCAGCGTGGGCCCTCCCTACTTCGACATGGTGTTCACGCCGTTGGCCCTCCTTCTCCTCTTCCTCATGGGGGTAGGCCCCGCCTTGCCCTGGCGCCGGACCACGGCTGAGAAGATGAAGCGCAGCTTCTGGCTTCCGACGGCGATGGGCGCGGCGGTCGTCGCCGTGATCTTCCTCCTCGGGGTCCGCCGGCTCTACCCGCTGGTCACGTTCGGCTTCGCCGGCTTCGTGCTCGCCACGATCGTGGAGGAGTTCCGGAAGGGCGTGTCCGCGCGCCAACGGATATCCGGCCGGCCGCCGGCGTTCGCCTTCCTGGACCTGTTCACCCGCAACGGGAGGCGCTACGGCGGCTACGTCGTCCACACCGGCGTCGTGGTGATCGCCGTCGGACTCGCCATATCAGGCAGCTGGAAGTTCGAGCGCGAGTTGACGCTGAGGCAGGGCGAGCAGGCCGAGATCGGGGAATACCGGTTGCAGTTCGACGAGATCTTCACGCGAGAAGAGCCGCAGCGCTTCGTCGTCGGAGGCAACTTCCAGGCGTGGAAGGGCGACCGCTACCTGGGCGTTCAGCAGCCGCGCCTCAACTACTATCCGACCTCCCAGCAGCCGATCGCGACGCCCGCCGTCGAAAGCTCGCTGTCGAAGGACCTGTACTTGACACTCATGGCGTTCGAGCCGCAGAAGGGAGAGCACGCCACGGTCCGTGCGATCGTGAACCCCGCGGTGGCCTGGCTCTGGATCGGCGGGCTCATCGTCGGCATCGGCGCCCTGATCGCGATCTGGCCCCACGGGCGGCCGGCCTATCTGCCCGAGTTGGCGGAAGAGCTCGGCGGGACGGCCCCGTTGGCTGATTCACTGGAGAGCGCCGCCGCCGAGGCTGGGCGTCGGGAGGAGGCCGTGGTCGTGGGCGGGGAGGAACACGGGTCGTGAAGCGCTTCGGCCGGTGGCTGATCCCGATCCTCCCGATCCCCGCATTGGCCCTGCTGGCTTTCGGTCTGACCCGAGACGTGCAGGTTCTGCCTTCGGCGATCGTCGGCGAAGCGGCACCGGAGTTCCGCCTCGAGACCATGGCGGGGGATTCACTGACGCTCGCGGGCTTGGACGCGCAGGTCGTGGTCCTGAACTTCTGGGCGTCCTGGTGCATTCCCTGCCGGCAGGAGCACCCCGCGCTGGTTCGTGCCACGGAGGTATACGACGACTCGGACGTCCGTGTCCTCGGCGTCCTCTACCAGGACACGCCCGAGGGCGCGGAGCGCTTCATGCGCCGCTTCGGCGGCGGGTGGGAGACCGTGCTCGACCCGGGGACCCGCACGGCGATCGACTTCGGCGTATACGGCGTCCCGGAGACCTTCTTCATCGACGCCGACCGCCGGATCGCCTACAAGCACATCGGCCCCCTGAGCTGGGAGATCCTGCGGACGAAGGTCGACTCGCTCCTTTCGGCGGGCGGCGCATGAGGCAGCTCGCGCCGTTGGTTGTCCTGTGCCTCATGCTGGCACCCGAATCCGCCTTGGCCGGGACGCAAGAAGCGGAGTTGTCGGCGGCCGAGGTCGACCATCTAAGCGCCGAGGTGGCCGCCCAGTTGCGCTGCCCCGTATGCCGAAACCAGTCGGTGCTAGAGTCTTCGTCGGGGCTGGCGCGGGAGATGCAGTCGGTCATCCGCGATCGCCTCGCCAGCGGCGAGACGCCGGAGGAGGTGAGGGCATACTTCGTCGGCCGGTACGGAGACTGGATCCTGCTGAAGCCCGAGCCCAAAGGGATCAACCTGCTCGTGTACCTGTTGCCCGCCGCCGCGTTGCTCTTCGGTGGACTGCTTCTCTACTACCGGATCAGGCGCTGGACCGGTGCCACAGTGTCGGCACCGGAAGCGAGCCCAGCAGGGCTGGAAGTGCCGGACGCCGATGCCGCGCCGACCGAAGGGGCGAGAGCCGCCGAGCTTCCGTCTCCGGACGCGGACGGAGGCCTGAGCGAGGAGGAAGAGGAGTGGATACGCCAGCAGATCGGGAGCCTCGGTTAGGCAGGAACTTCGCTCTGGCCGGCTTGTAGTAAGCTCCCGCGCTGAGGAGCCGTGTAAGGGATGACCCGTTCGCTGCATATAGAAGGTCGCGGCGCTCGTCGCCGCCTGAGACTCCAGCCACACCAAGTGCCGAGGATAGATGTTCTTCGACTCGCGTAATCTCGATTCGTTCGATCAGTACCTTCAGGACGTCGAACGCTATCCGCTGATAGCGGATCCCAAGGAAGAGCGCGAGATCGCGAGGGAGGCTCGCGTTGGGGACCGCGCGGCCGCCGAGAGGCTCGTCACGGCCAATCTTCGCTTCGTGATCTCTTACGTTAAGAAGTACCAGGGCCGGGGCCTCAACCTGGCCGAGTTGGTCTGCATCGGTAACGAGGGACTGCTCAAGGCGGTCAAGAAGTTCGATCCCGACAAGGGCGTGAAGTTCATCTCCTACGCCGTGTGGTGGATCAGGCAGACGGTACTGCAGGCGCTCGCCGAGCAGACCCGGTCGGTCCGCATCCCTTTGAACCAGAACTCCAATCTGGTGAAGCTCTCCCGAACCGAGACGATGCTGACGCAGAAGCTCGGACGCACGCCGACCGACCGCGAGATCGCCGAGGAGATGGAGGAGCCGGTCGAGACGGTCCGGGCGCTCCGTCGGGTGGCATCGGCCGAACTGAGCCTGGACGCTCCGCTCGATCGCTCGGATCGCGACAGCGCTTCCTTCGGGGAGAGGTTCTCCGGGATGGACGACGAGGACATCGAGGTCGATGTCGAGGCGCAGGCGCGACGCGAGTTTCTGGAGCGGATGTTCGAGAGGTTCCTCACCGAGCGTGAGCGAAAGATCCTCGTGCTCTACTACGGCCTCGACGACGGCGAGGAGATGACGCTCGAGGAAATCGGGTCCTTGCTCGGCGTCACGCGAGAGCGCATCCGCCAGATCCGGAATCGGGCGTTCGACAAGCTGCGAGCCTCTCCGGACGGCTCCGCGCTCGAGGGCTTCTGGAGCGCCAGCGCCTGACCGCTTCGGACGAGCACGCGGTGCCACATCATGGCGGGAGCGTCCACCGGGCGCTCCCGCTTTTGGTTTCACCCGCATTAAAACGGGCCGTGCGGTGTCGAGCGATCTCGTAAGCGATCTCCCGAAGGCGGAGCTTCACCTTCACATCGAGGGCACGTTGGAGCCCGACCTGATGCTCGCTCTCGGCGAACGGAACCGGGTGCGCCTACCCTACGCCACCGTCGAGGAAGCCCTGAAGGCGTACGAGTTTACCGACCTGCAGTCGTTTCTGGATATCTACTACGAGGGCACTCGCGTTCTGCAGAACGAGGAGGACTTCCACGACCTGACGCGAGCGTACCTCGAGAGGGCCCGCCGCGACAACGTCGTGCACGCGGAGATCTTCTTCGACCCGCAAGCCCACACCGAGCGCGGGGTAGCGTTTGAAGCGGTGCTCGAGGGCATCCGCTCCGCGCTCGACGCTGCAGACGCCGAGCTCGGCATCACATCAAGGCTTATCCTCTGCTTCCTGCGTCACCTGGGCCCGGAGAAGGCGATGGCGACGTTCGAGCAGGCTCTCTCCCATCGGGACGCCATCGTCGGCGTCGGACTCGATTCCTCGGAGCTCGGCCATCCGCCATCGGGCTTCACACGGGTATTCGATCGGGCCAGGGAGGAAGGCTTCTTGACGGTCGCGCACGCCGGCGAGGAGGGCCCGCCCGAGTACATCTGGGAAGCGCTGGACCTGCTGCACGTGCGACGGATCGATCATGGCGTCCGCTGCCTGGAGGACAAGGAGCTGGTGGAGCGCCTCCGTCGTGACCGCATCCCGCTGACTGTCTGCCCGCTCTCCAACGTGAAGCTGCGGATCTTCGATCGGATCGAGACGCACAGCATCGCCAGACTTCTCGACGCGGGGCTTTGCGTGACGGTGAATTCGGACGATCCGGCGTACTTCGGCGGCTACATCAACGACAACTTCCGGGCGGTCAGGGATGCGCACCAGATAGACCGTGCGGGACTCTTCCAGCTGGCAGGTAACTCCTTCATCGCCAGCTTCCTCGATGAGGCAGCGAAGAGCCGCCACCTCGCGGAGTTGGATCGGCTGGCCGTCGGCATGTCCTGAGCGCCCCTCCCCCTAGGCGTGGGATGGGCTCCCGGCAGCGATCAGCACCGCTCTCAGCCCGTCGTGCCCTCCATTCTTCCCCGCGCAGGCACGGCCAGGATAAAGATCAGCAGGGTCAGGAGCGCGCTGGTCGCGCACCACCAGCAGATGGCGTGGATGACGAACAGCTCCAGGTAGGTGAGGTAGCCCGAGAAGGCTACGCCGACCGCCGCGAGCAGGAAGATGAGCTTGGCCGGCCAGATGGCTTCGTGGTGCGCCGGCTGAACGGAAAGAAAGGCAGTCACGAACACGCTCGTGTACCAGGCGACCCCCCAGCCGGCGACCGGGAGGCCCAGAAAAGTGGCGTATTCGGAAGTCTGAACCGCCTCGCAGGAACCCGTGCCGCAGACGAGCTCCCCGTAGAAACCGAGCGTGTAGAGCAACAGGTAGACCGACATCAGAAGACCCAGCAGGGCCAGCAACGCGATCGCCATCCGCTTCTTCATCCCTCACACCTCCTCACGGCGTCCTACGCTCCGCGTCAGCCCGCCGGGCCCGTACCCTCCATACCCTCCGTACCCGCTTCTTCGTTCGCCTCGGCTGCGGCGGCGGCCTCCAGGATCATCCGTTCCAGCTCCTCGTAATCCTGCGGGGCTCTTTGACCGTTGACGAAGAGGGTCGGCGTGGAGTTGACCCCCAGTCGCTGACCGTACTTGGCGGAAGCGAAGATCTGCTCCAGGTACCGACCGTCGCGGACGCACTCCCGGTAGGCGCCTCGATCGAGACCGATCTCCTCGGCCATCTCCTCGAAATCCCCTCGCGCGTCATCCTTCGGCGACCACTGTGACTGACGCGCGAACATCAGGTCGTGCATCTGCCAGAATCGGCCCTGCTCTCCAGCACAGCGCGCGGCGAGCGCCGCCGGTATCGCGTGCGGGTGCTGTTCCAGAGGATAGTCGTAGAACACCCAACGCACGGACCCTCCACCGTCCACGTAGTTCTGCTTGATAAGGCGGCCGGAGAAGCCGTAGAAAGCCGCGCAGGCGGGACACTGGAAGTCCGCGAACTCGACGAGGGTCACCACCGCGTCCTCCGGACCGGCACTCACCCCGGCCGACGCATCCGCTTCCGTCTCCGCCAGACTGGCCGGGATCTCGGTCGGGCCGGTGTCCCCCGACCGAGCGAGCAAGAGGGCCGCGATTCCGACGACGACTATTGCGGGGATGGCGAGATAGAAACCGCGCCCGGGGCCGGATCCGCCGGCGGACCGTTTCCGAGACTGATTGCTCATGCCTGTGTTCACTCCTGATTGTCCGTTTCTAGCGGGGCCACTGGCCCGTCACGGCCGTCCCACGACGGTCCGAGCCGCCACCTATTCTCCTACATCGCGTTCCGCGTCGCCAGCACGGCCAGAACCACCGTCGCGACGAGGATCGTCGTGATCAGCCCTATCACCAGCAGCGTGACCCATTCCGGCACCCGCTGTCGGGGGGCCCCTGCCGCCTTGGCGAGGGCGGGCAGCAGGCTCTCCGACCATGCCACCCCGATGTCCGGCAGCAGCTCCTGCCAGGCCGTGGCAAAATCGCGGTCGACGAGGACGAGCGCACTGTGCCACTCCTCTGCCGCTTCATCCAGCTCCGACTCCTCTGCTTCCGGCGGCCCCCCCTCTAACCTCTCCAGCCGAAGGCGAAGCTCCGCCTGCGCGTGTTCCAAACGCTGAAACTGTGGCGTCAGGTTGTGCACCGGAGCGAGGAACCGGCGCTGCAGGGAATTGCGCAAAGCCTCGGAAACGGCCAGCTCCGCGCCCAACTTCTGCGCCCGGCGCTTGCCCTGCAGCAGTCGGTTCAGCTCCCGGTTATACGCCTCCGTGAGCCGTCCGAGGGAGTTCAAAGATGCCGCGCGGGCATCGTCCTGTAGTGCCGCCGCGTCCATCGCTTCCACCGCCTTGGCCAGGCTGCGTGCCCGCGACGCCGCGGACTTGCGAAACAGCAGAGGGCCGAGCGCCGTCTCGCCGAGCTCACGAAAGTGTTCGGCGAGAAAGTCGTCCGGCAGGCCGATCCTCATCGGGAGGTCTGACGGCAACCTCGCCGCCTCTTTCTCGGCCTGCTCGCGGATCGTCTCGGCGGATGTCGCGAACTCCGGCAGGCGAGCGGGAGTCGGGCCGGCCACCTCGCGACGAGCGAACATCTCGATCGCTTCGTCCCGCTCGGCCGGCTCAGGGGGCGCAGCCTCGGCTATGTCCAGAATCGCGGAGATCTCTTCGGGCCGGAGGTAGAGAATCCGCAACGTCGTGTCTCCGCGCTCGAGCTCGAGCGCCGGCCGTGCCTGGCGCGTCTCCTCCACCGACTCGCGCGCGGCGGCGACCGGCCAGGAAACACGAAAGACCTGTTCGCGCGAGAGGAGGTGGAGGGCCTGCCGCGTGAAGACAGCCACGAAGAGCCCCTTCAGCGATAGCGATCGCCCGGCCGCATCACTGCTCTCCACCGCGCCGGAGATCGCCACGCCGGCGGCGCATACGACCGACTCCCAGGCCAGCGGCTCCAGGGCCGCGGCTCGCAGCGCATCCGCGTCCAGCCTCGCGTCGATCGCACGGTACAGGTCGTCGAGACGGTCGTCCGAGGCTCGGAACGCCGCGACATAGCCGCGCGCGAAGACGAGTAGGAGCCCGGCACGCTTGGAGACCCAGAACACTTCGTCGAGGGACAGATCGACGTCGTCATAGGACAGCCGCTCATCTTCGACCTGTAGCTGGACGCCTCGACGAAGGCGATCGCCCTCGAGAAAAACGTCGACGGCGAAGGTGGCTGGCTCAGTCACCGGAGACCTCGCCGGAGAGACGAGCTTCCGAGCCCGTTCGCTCCTCGTACCGGCGAACGAACTCGTCGAGCGGCCACGGCTTCCAGGCCTCCCGGGGCAAGCCCAGATCGGCGACGCACTCCTCGACGCGATCCGGATCTCCTTCCAGCTCCACGAGAACGTCCATGGCCGGATAGGTCTCGATGCG
>JARRMU010000010.1:0-26579 GCA_037385645.1 Gemmatimonadales bacterium | reverse complement strand
CGGTATGACCGCCACGCCTCTTCCTTTATGCGGTCTCTTGTGCGGTCGAATGTCCTGATGCCATCGGGAGGCCGCGACGGTCCCCGGCCCCGAACGGATCGAGAATCTTGATGTCGGAGCGGTCGGACAGGTCTTGGAGTGCGGTCGCGATCGGAGGAGTCGCTCTCCTCGGTGCCGCCTTCCTCTGGGAGGTACTCTCGCTGACGGGCGTTCCCATCGCCCGGGACATGCAGCTCTTCTTCATTCCACAACGCTATTTGCTCTGGACGGCGCTCCAGGCCGGCCACCTGCCGTTGTGGACGCCCCTCCTCGGAAACGGGACGCCGCTACTCGCCAACTTCCAGTCGGGCGTCTTCTATCCACCCAACTGGCTGTACGCCGCCCTTCCTTTCTTCGCAGCGTTCAACGGTCTCCTCGTGCTGCATTTCGTTGTCGGGGGGGTGTTTACGTACCTCTTCTGTCGAGTAGCCGACTATGACCGGTCATCGGCCAGCGCGGCCGCCATCGGGTACATGCTGGGCGGCTATTTCGTATCGCTCACCAACCTCTTGAACGTCCTCCAAGTCGCTGCCTGGGCGCCAGCGGTCTGCTGGGGCATCCTGGTTTACGCGAGATCGCGTTCGGTCGGGTCCTTCGTTCTTCTGGTGGCTGTCTTGTGGCTGGCGTTCATGGCCGGCGAGCCCCTTACATTCGCGCTCGCCGTCGCCCTTGGCGGCGGATATGGAGTCGTGAGGCGGATTCGCGGCCGCCTACAACGCGGTGCGCTTGCCCTGATCGTTGCTCTGGCCGCGGCCGGCCTACTGGTCGGAGGCCTGGCGGCGATGCAGGTGCTTCCCACCGCAGAGTTCGTGTCGGAGTCGGACCGCGCCGGGGGTTTGAGCTACGAGGAATCCGAGCGATACCACCTGGAGCCGGTCCGCTTGATCCACTTGGCCGTGCCGCCCGAGTACGGCGATCCCGTCTACCGGTTCGGCCGCAAGGCCATGCTCGTGACCGTCGAGCCCTGGCTGTTCTCGGTATACCTGGGCGCCGTGGCGCTCATTTTGATCGCGGCCGCGCGACTGGACCGCGACCGACGTCTCGAATCGCTCTACTGGGCTGCGGTCGGGGCACTGGGGCTCGTCCTGTCGCTAGGTGACGCGACACCTCTCTACGGGTTTCTGTACCGTCACCTCCCCGGGTTCGCCTCCTTCCGCTTCCCCGAGCGCTTTCTATTTCTGACCGGGTTCTCGGCCGCGATGCTGGCCGGCACCGGTCTGTCGGCGCTGCGTGCGGTTCGGCGACCCGTCCGCCTGGATGTCGTCCTGGGAGCCGGTGCTCTGGCCCTCGTGACCGGATTCGCGATCGCGTGGTCGGTCTATGCGGAACCGTTGAGAGTGTGGGGGGAGGCACATCTGCCCGAAGCGCCCTTCTTCCAGAACTTTGCCTTCGCCCACGCCATGTGGGCCGGCAACCTGTGGCGCATCGTCGTGCTCGTCGCGATAGCGCTCCTCGTCATCAAGCTCTACCGGCGCGGAATCTTCCGCGAATCGCTGCTCGTCGCGCTCTTGCTGGGTCTCTTGACCCTCGACCTGTGGACCGCTCACCGACAGCTGACGCCGGTGGCCGACCGGAGCTTCTTCGAGGAGCCACCGGTTCTGGCCAGCCTCGTGCCCTTCGCGCCGTTGCGAACCGATTATCGATATCGAGCCAGCCCGTTCGACGAGGACATCACCCGTTTTCACACGCTGCCGGGCCTCTCGCTACAGTCGGAGAAATGGACCTGGCAGCAGACGGTCCAGCCGAACCTGGGCGCCCTCCACGGAATCCTCACGCACGATTCCGGAGATGCGATTCACCTTTCGCGGGGGGTCGACCAATCCACCTTCCTTGCCATGCTTCCCACCGAGAGCCGCTGGCGCGTTCTTCGACTGGCGAGCGTTCGCTGGGTCTACAGCTACCACGGATTCGACCGGAATCTCTACGGGAGCCGCACCCGGCTCGACTCTCTCCCGGGCTTCGTGTACGAGTTGAAGGATCCGCTGCCCCGGGCGTACGTGGCCAGGCAAGCGGTGCTTGTCGATGAGGAGGTCGAGGCGTTCAATGCATCGATCACGCGCGAATTCGATCCACGCACCCAGGTGGCGCTGCTCGCGGCGCAGGTGGACGAGGCCGGCATCCCGGTGAGGCGGGATCCTGTCGACAGTCCCGATGACGGAGGCGATTCCGTGTACCGACCCGCGGCCACGATCGTCGCGGACGAAGGAACCGAGATCCGAATCGCGGTATCTCCGTCGTCGGCGGGATACCTGGTACTGACCGACTCCGATTACCCGGGCTGGAGCGCGCACGTGGACGGGGAGGAACGGCCGATCCTGTTGGCCAACTACTCCTACCGGGCCGTCCCCGTGCGACCGGGCGACCGCGAGGTCGTCTTCACCTATCGGTCTCGCCCTTTTTTGCTCGGCCGCAGGATCTCGGCCGTGACCCTCGTCTTGATGCTCATCGGACTCGGACTCGTTCCCGTGATTCGTCGGCGGATCGGGCGCGTGCAGGTTTCGCCGGCCGAATAGGAGAGCTCGAACACGAACGGTTGATCCGAGCTTGAGAGTCGTCCCGATCCTCGCTCCATGCGGTCTACGACATCCCATATCGGATCCCGTGCCGGCTTCACGCTTCTCCGGCTTCTTGTTGCCACCTCGCTCCTCGGGTTGGCGCTCACCGGATCCATCTCCAGCCTGCGCTCCATGGCCGCGAGCGCGGAGCTCGCCGGCGCATCTCGAGTGGTCCGAGGTCACCTCGTCCATGCCCGCACGGTGGCTGTCGCGCGGCGCGAGGTCGTCGAGCTCACGCTGACGCCGACGGGGGATCTCCTTCTCGTCGACTCCCGAGACTCCGTGGTTCGCCGAACGCCTCTACTGGGCGTCGACGGCTTCCGTCTCGATTCGGCGAGCTTGCGTCCCGCCACGCTCAGGTTCAACGCTCGCGGCCAGGCTGCCCCGGGAAGCGTGTACCTCTATGGCGGAAGGTTTGGCGTCCGGCTGGTGATGAACTTCGTTGGGCGGGTTCGAGAGGAGAAGCTCCGGTGACCGTATCCTCTCCCCGCGAACCGAACGGGTTCAGCTTGATCGAAGTCATCTTGTCGCTGACCGTTCTCTCGGTGGGGCTGCTGGCCACCGCCGGCCTCGTGCGTGCGGTCTCCCAACTGGCTGACCAGGCACGTGCCGAAGGCGACGCGGCCCTCCTCGCGCAACAAGGGATCGAGACCGCGCTCGCGGAGCGCGCGGCGGCACCTTCCTCGCGCGAGGATACGCTCCGCTTGGGCGATCGCGAGTACGCCGTCCGGATCACTCTCGACGCCGCGGGACCGGCGCTCGAGCGCATAGGGATCGATGTGGCCCAGGTCGGCCCGCCCGGCTTCGGCAGCGGGTCGCCGGCGATCCAGTCCTTTGGGACCCGACGCCGGATTCCCCTGCCCCGGCTGGTGCCCTCCACCCGGCCGCTCCCGTGAATCGGTTGAGCTCCGATCGGGCCGCCTGGAGGCGGGACCGCTCGAGAGCGGGATTCTCGCTCATCGAGGTTCTGCTCGTTCTCGCGCTGGCCGGAGTCGTCTCCTCGGCTGCCATCTGGCTGTTCATCAAGAACTCGCGCTTCTACGACGGGAGCGACGAGACGATCGGCGCACGGGAGAACCTCCGCTCCACGATCGACCTTCTTGCTGCCGAGGTTCGACAGGCAGCGCCCGCCGACTTTCTCGCCGCGACGTCCGATTCCCTGGCGATACGTTTCGACCTCTCACGGGCGATCGTCTGTGACTCCACGGCTCCCGATCAAGCGACGGTGGTTCAGTTCGACACGGTGAGGGCGTCCAACGTCCCCTCTGCCTTTCGCGGCACTGCCATCTCGGAGCCCTACGACTCCAGCTTCACGTTCCTGGATGGGTGGCGGTCGTCCGTGATCGAAACGGGGTCGGGCCCAAGGGCCGCTTGCTTGGCGCGCGGAAGCTCTGCCGACCTGCCATCTTCCCGCTTCCGATTGATGAGCGGCTGGCGAAGTCGGTATGGGAAGCTCCCTCCAGCAGGCTCTTTCGTGCGGGTCTACGGAAGGCTGAGCTACCGATTCAGCCCATCCTCCTTCGAGCCGGGCCTCGGCGTTTGGCGCAACGGACAGGAACTCGCCTCGCCCTTCGCCGAGGGGTCGTCCTTCAGCTACATCCTCGAGGGTGGCGCGGAGCAGAGCGCCGTGCCGGCGGAGGCTCTGGGCCGCCTCCGGGCCGTGCGAATCCGCCTCGAGGCCACCGGACGGTCCGGGAGCGCCCGCTTTCAACCACCGGTTCGCCTGCCCGCTGAACACCTGGTTTTCCTGCGCAACTAAAGGCTATTTCACGCCCCACGTTGCCTGATTGACAGGTGTTTACGCCTCCCCTACGTTTTCGCGGACCCGCCTTTAAGACCTGTCTGCCGGCCTGCTCGATAGGGTGGCTGGCCACGAGAAACCATACATGCTCTCACTAGGCCGCGGCCGAAGGAAAAAGACCGTTGGCGTCGATCTCGGAAGCGGCTACATCAAGGTGGCCGTGATCGATCATGGGAAAGATTTCCCTCAGATCGAGCAACTCGCGATGCGTGCCATCGACGCTGAGGCGATCGTCGATGGGGACATCGTCGAGCCGGGGCTCGTCGTCGAGCTGCTCGCCACCCTGTTTGACGAGGAGCATATAGCGGCCAGGGATGTCGTCGCGGGCGTGGGCGGTCGCGATGTCATCATCAAGCTCATCCGGATGGACCGAATGGATGAGTCCGAGGCTCGAGAGGTCATCCCCTGGGAAGCCGAGCAGCATGTTCCTTTCGAGATGGACAACGTCCAGCTCGACTTCGAGATCACCGATCCGGACGGCGAGGGACTGCAGATGACCGTCCTTCTGGTAGCCGCCAAGAAGGAGGTCGTCGAGAACCGGGTGGCGCTTATGGAGGAAGCGGGACTCTCGCCGCGGATAGTCGACGTCGATGCGTTCGCGCTGCACAATGCGCTCGAGGTGAATTACCCAGGTGCGATGGAAGGGCTGACGGCCCTGATCAACGTCGGTCACGACACGACGACAGTGAACGTACTCGACGACGGGATTCCGCTGCTGACGAGGGACATGAGCTTCGGCACGCGCCGGCTGGCAGCGGAGCTAGAAGCGGAGCACGGAATCGAGCCGGATGAGGCGCGGGCGGTCTTGCGGGGGGAGGGATCGAGCGCCCTCTTTTCCGACTTCCTCGCTCAGAGAGCGCACGAGGTGGCCCGGGGCTTCGAGCGCGCGGCCGCGTTCCTGGATACCCACGAGATCGGGATCGGCATCGGCCGGCTATATCTGTCGGGCGGGGGTGTCCGAGTTCCGGGCCTTGCAGAGTCTCTGGCCGACCGGCTCGGAGTGGAAACACAGATCACGAGTGCTTTCGAGCAGATTCAGATAAAGCCCGAAGCGGTGAGCGGCGTCGACCTGGATGCCGTTGCGCCAATGATGATGCTGCCAGTTGGTCTCGCGCTGAGGAGAATCGGATAGCGGCGCCCGAGCGTGTAAGGAAGAGGGTCGAGGCCAAGGCATGATCGAGGTCAACCTCCATCCCTCTGGAGCAAAGGCCAAGGCGAAGGCCAGGGGTCGGCGCCGACGTGCCGGTCACCGGGTCCTTGGCCGCCGCGGCGCTCGCAGCCCATGGCTGACCGCCATGATCGCCGCCCTTGTCGCGGCGCCCGTGATCATAGGCGCCATGTGGTTCCTTCAGCGGTCACGGTCGGGTTCTCTGGAGGAGCGTCTCCAGTCGGCCCGATCGGACTCCACCCACCTGGCTGATCTGCGTGTTCTGAGCGACAGCTTGACCGCTCGTGAGCAGCTCGTGCGGAACCGTATGGAGCTGATTCGCGGGCTCGACCGCGACCGCTTCGTGTGGCCTCACATCCTCGACGAGGTCAGCGGCTCGCTTCCCGACTTCGTCTGGCTGACCGCGATGCAGGAGTCGTCTCCGCTACCGAATCTCACGTTGGAGATCCGCGGCGAGGCAGCGACCGCCCTGGCGGTAACCGAGTACGTCCGACGACTGGAAGCGTCCCCGTATCTGGGGCTGGTGCGAATCCTCGGCAGCCAGCAAATACCGGTGGAGGGCACCGATCTCGAGGTGCACGCCTTCACGCTGTTGGTCGACTACACACCGCCGTCCGAAATGCGAGGAGCGGGAAGCGAGGTGGGGGCCTGACATGGGATTTCTCCCAGACGACCCCAGGGACCAGCAGCGACTCCTCGGGATCATTCTGCCGGTCGCTCTCGTGGCTTTGTTTTACTTCTATGTAGACAGGCCCCGCGGCACCGAGTTGGCCGAGCTGGAGGAGAGGATCGCCGACATGGAGGCCCAGAACGAGGTCGCGCGTGCGCGCACGGTGGATCTCGATGGCCTGCGGGAGGATCTGGTGCTTGCCGAGCGCCGCTTCGCCGCTCTGGAGCGTCTCGTGCCGACCGGCGAGGAGATCCCAGAAATCTACGAGGCGATCGCCTCGGAGAGCGAAGCGCTGAGGCTGGACATGCGCAACGTGATCCCGATCGCCGCCGAGGCGGATTCGGGCGCGTACTTCATGCGTCAGAACTGGGAGATGGAGGTCGAGGGTTCCTACCACGACATCGGGCGCTTTCTCGCACGCGTCGCGTCGTTCGATCGAATCGTGCGGCCCCAGGTGCGAGAGATCCGCCCGGTCGAGGGTGCGGGCGAGAGCACGCCGGTAACGGCCTACTTCGAGCTCGAGACATTCGTGCTTCCGCTGAATTCGGGACCCCCGGGCGAGCGTGGGGGAGGAGAATGAGAAAGCTATTCTGGGCCGGCTGGGTGTTCGTCGCACTTCCTCTCTTCCTTCCGCGGAGCGGGCTCGGACAGGACTCGCAGGATCGGCTCGGGGGTGAGATGTCGGATTCCATCCTCGGATACGAGCGAGAGGTGTTCGAATACTCCGCTGCAGGGCGTCGAAATCCATTCCGGCCCTTGACGGTCTTCAACACCGGTGGCCCGCGCTTCGACGATCTAGAGCTGACGGGCATCGTCTACAGCCCGGAGGTCGGCTCCGTCGTGGTCGTCGCCGATCGCACCAACGAGCGACGGTACAAGCTTCGTGAGGGGGAGCGCGTCGGGACGGCGCGCGTGTTGGAGATCCGACCTGACGAGGTCGTGTTTGCTATCACGACCCTCGGCGGAAGCAGACAGGCAATCCTGCGTGTCAAAAAGGAACGGGGACAGGGAGAATGATCGTCCAGAAGCTGCTCGCCATCATCCTGGCCGCTGTGACGCTGAACACGGACGCTCTTCCAAGCTCTGAGGCGGTTACCGAGGTCAGGATCGCCGCCGCGGGCGGCGAGACGGAGATCGTCATCATCGCCGAAGGCGACATTCAGGTCAGCGACTTTCTCCTCGACGAACCGACGCGGCTGGTTCTGGATCTGCGTGGGGCCCGCCACGCGCTGCCTCGCTATGCCTACGAGGAGATCGGCCGGGGCGGAGTCATCCGGATGCGGACCAGTCAATTCTTGGACGATGTGGTGCGCTTCGTGATCGACCTTACCTTCGCCCCGACTTACACCGTCTCCGTGAGTGGTGGGGTCGTGACGGTGAGGTTCCGCAATCCGGGGCCGCCATTCGAGCCGTGGAGCACCAGCCTCGACGGCGTGCAAAGCGAGATGGCGCTCTCCGCGCCCGGCGCCGGGGAGGTCGAAGCCGGCAATCCGGACGTCGTGACGATCGATGTGGGCCCCGAGCTGGCAGTGTCGCCCGGCGTCGACCAGCAGCCCCGCATCACCGTGACGTACGACAGCGCCAGCGTCTTGGACGTGATCGCAGGATTCGCGGAGTTCGCCAACATCTCGATCGTTCCGAACGCGGGCATCGCGAATCAGTCCGTGAGGGGCATCGAGATTCGGGACCGTCCATGGGATGAGGCATTGGACGCGATCCTGGCGGCCCAGGGGCTCGGCTGGAGGGTCACGAAGGGCGGCATCATCGTCGTGGATCGCGTCGACAGCCTCTTGGCGCGCGAGGCGCTGCAGAGCGAGACCCGCGTGATTCGGATCAACTACGCCAATGCCGACACGGTTGCGGTGACGCTGCGGCAGCTGGTCACGCCGGAGGTAGGCCAGGTCGTCGCCTACCAGGCGACGAACTCGGTGATCGTCACGGATATCCCGCCGGTCGTCGAGCGCATGGACAGCCTGGTGTCCGTTCTGGACCGAAAGATCCCGCAGGTGGCCATCGAAGCGAAGATCATCTTCGTCGACCGCACCGATGTCTTCGAGTTGGGGATCGTGTACGACCTCAAACAGGTCACGGAGGGGACGCCGTTCGTCACCCAGGGCCTCAACCAGGCGATCGCGGTCATCGACCCGACCAAGCCACCACAGGTACAGGATCTAAACGGCGACGGGATCATCCAGCCGGACGAGCAGTTCTACGAGCTCACGAACAACAACATCGTGAACGTCGCCGGAGACGCCGTCGCGACGCTGGCCAACGCGAACAACCGCGTGGCGCAGCCCGCCCTCTCCCTGCTGACGTCACTGGCGTTCGGCGGCTACTCGCTCTTCGCCTGGATCGAGGCTCTCGAGGCCAATCAGCTGGCGGATGTCCAGGCGGCTCCCTCCGTGCAGGTGTTGGACAACCACCGCGCCTACATCCAGGTCGGCGAGCGAACGCCCGTCCGCGTCCTAGAGGAGGGGGCACAGGTCGAGAACGCCCGGATCAACGTCTTCTTCGAGGACACCGGCATCATTCTCGAGGTCACGCCGCACGTCACCAACAACAACCAGGTCCTGATGGAGTTGTCCGCCCAACGCTCCGGCGTCGAGCAGGCCACGAGCGATGTAGGCTTTGTGATCAAGCGCCAGATCGGAGAGACCCGCCTCCTCGTGGATGACGGCGAGACCGCCGTGATCGGCGGACTTACCCTCTCGGAGGTTTCGAGGAGCACTACCGGCATACCGGGCCTCATGAACCTGCCCCTGCTCGGTGCGCTATTCCGCACGACGAAGGAGCGCGAGGTCAAGGTGGACCTGATCATCCTCGTCACCCCGCACATCATGGAGCCGGCGTAGCAGCAGGAGGGTCGCGCCGGCTCACCAGCCGCTTACTCGGCTCTCGTCGGCCCCGGGCTCGGCGACAGGCCGGGGTCGGGGCGCTCGCTTTTCGCAAGCACCCGCTTAGATTCGCCCCGCTTTCGTTTCGGCCTCCGGAGGATCGAGCCATGAACCCACGATGCTGAGAGCCATTCGTTTCATCACCGCCGGTGAATCCCACGGCCGAGGTCTGGTCGCCATCCTGGAGGGTATGCCGGCGGGCCTGTCGATCGATAAGGGAACCGTGGCCGCGGAGTTGAAGCGACGTCAGCTGGGGTACGGCCGCGGAGAGCGAATGCGGATCGAGCAAGACGAGGGCGAGATCCTAAGCGGTCTGCGATTGGGCGAGACGCTGGGCTCTCCGATCGCCGTTTGGATCGCGAACCGCGACTTCGAGAACTGGCGCGTCGCGATGTCGACGGATCCCGTTCCGGAGGCGGATGATGAGGCGCTGCGGCGGGTTTACCTGCCCAGGCCCGGCCACGCCGATCTGGCCGGTCTGCTGAAATATGATCGGGAGGATGCCAGGGATGTGCTGGAGCGTTCAAGCGCCCGAGAGACGGCAGCTCGGGTGGTGGCCGGATCGCTGGCCAAGGCTCTGCTCGCCGAGTTCGGCGTCACGATCGGCAGCCATGTCCTGAGGATCGGTGGCGTCGAGGCGGCCCCGGCGGAGACGCTCGCCGAAGGGAGTGACGGGAACGAGATGAACCGGAAGGCGGATGCCTCTCCCGTCCGCTGCCTGGATGCGGCCGCCGCCTCAGAGATGATGGAGGGGATCGACGCGGCGGCTGCCGACGGGGATACACTCGGCGGGGTGTTCGAGGTCGTAGCCTGCGGCCTTCCCGTGGGTCTCGGAAGCTACGCCTCGTGGGAGGAACGCCTGGATGGCCGATTGGCCGCGGCGTTGATGTCGATCCAGGCGATGAAGGGTGTGGAGGTCGGTGCGGGCTTTCTCGCCGCCCGCTCGGTGGGTTCGGATATCCACGATGAGATCGAGCAGGACCGGTCCAGGACGCGCTCCGGCGGCTACCGGAGGAGACGAAACAACGCCGGCGGACTGGAGGGCGGTATGACCACGGGAGAGCCGGTGGTCGTTCGCGCAGCGATGAAGCCATTGAGCACCCTCATGCGGCCGCTCGACAGCGTGGATCTGCGCAGCGGCGAGCCGGCACGTGCGGTGCGCGAGCGCAGCGATGTTTGCGCGGTTCCGGCGGCGGCGGTGGTCGGCGAGGCGATGGTTGCGCTCGTCCTGGCCGATGCGATGCGGGAAAAGTTCGGTGGCGACTCGCTCGGCGAGATGCGGACCAACTACGAGGCCTACCTTGGCCGCCTGGGCCGTCGCGGCGGGAAGTCATGAGTCCGCCGCCGAAGCCCGAGAAGATCGTGCTCGTGGGCCTGATGGGGGCCGGCAAGTCCACCGTGGGGAGGCTTCTGGCCGAGCGGGTCGGCTATGCCTTCGTCGATCTCGACAAGGAAGTGGAGGCTCTTGCGGGTCGATCGATCCCGGAGATCTTCGACGCCGGCGGCGAAACGCTGTTTCGACAGCTCGAGGAGGAGGCCACGGTCCGGCAGGACGGGGCCACGGAAGTGGTGCTGGCGGTGGGCGGCGGCTGGATGGCCAGAGCCGAGATCCGGGACCGATGGCCCGGTTCGGTTCGCGTCTGGCTGCGGGTGACGCCGGAGGAGGCATGGAACCGGCTTGCCGATGATGCCGACGAGCGCCCGATGCTGGACCCCGATCGTCCTAAAGAGTCGCTCGAGCGACTGCTCGCGGAACGCCAGGCTGCGTACGCGCGGGCGGAAATCAGTGTCTCCGCTGGCGATGCCTCCGATCGGGCAGCGGCCGAGGAAACGGCGGATCTTATCGTCCAGTTGCTGCCGTTCGCTTCCCGCTCGGCGCTGCCTCACGGATCCGCGTCGGGATCCTGACAGCGATTTGCGGGTTATGCGAGCCGAACCGGAGGGGTCAGCAGCCTGAGGAGTGAAGTGACGGAACAAGGCTCTCGAAGCAACGATAACGACAAGCACCTGGTCGTCGTCGAGTCGCCGGCCAAGGCTCGGACGCTGGGTCGTTATCTGGGTGATGGCTACCGGGTGGAGGCCACGGTCGGTCATGTGCGAGATCTGCCGAAGAGCGGTCTCGGCGTAGACGTAGAAGCCGGTTTCGAGCCGGAGTACGTGACGATCGACGGCAAGGGTCCCGTCCTCAAGAAGCTGCGCGCGGCGGCGAAGGAGTCGGCCGACATTCTCCTCGCCACGGATCCGGACCGCGAGGGAGAAGCGATCGCGTTTCACATCGCCGAGCAGCTCGGCTACGAGAAGGACGAGGAGAGATTCCGCCGAGTCCGCTTCAACGAGATCACGCGGCGCGCCGTGCTCGACGCGGTGGAGCACGCCGGCACGCTAGACATGGGGCTCGTCGACGCGCAGCAGGCACGTCGCATCCTGGACCGCCTGGTCGGCTTCAAGCTCTCGCCGCTTCTCTGGAAGAAGATCGCTCGCGGCCTTTCGGCCGGTCGCGTCCAGTCGGTGGCTGTTCGGCTTCTCGTCCAGAGGGAGCGCGAGCGCCGCGCCTTCCGCTCGGCCGAGTATTGGGACCTCATGGCCCGCCTCGCGAGCGACGGTCACGAGTTCAAGGCGATCCTGATCTCCGTCGATGAGGACCGAATAGCCTCGGGTCGGGACTTCGATGAGACCACGGGCGAGCTCAAAACGGACCGCGAGGTACGGCTCCTGGGCTCGGAGGAGGCAGGAGCGCTGCGCGACCGGCTGGCAGCGGTGCCGTTCCAGGTGCGCTCGGTCGAGCAGAAGACCTCGAAGCGCAGTCCGTATCCCCCTTTCACGACCTCGACACTCCAGCAGGAGGCCAACCGGAAGCTCAATCTCGGCGCACGGCAGACGATGCGGGTCGCACAGACGCTCTACGAGGCCGGGCACATCACCTATATGCGCACGGACTCCGTCCAGCTTTCCAACGAGGCCGTAGACGCGATCCGACGGACCGTCGGGCAGCGGTACGGCGATCAGTTCCTGAGCGACAAACCCCGCCGCTACAAGACGAAGTCGAAGACGGCCCAGGAGGCTCACGAGGCGATTCGGCCAGCAGGTACCAGCATGAGCACCGGGGATGAGCTCGGTCTGCACGGGCGCGAGAAGCGACTCTACGACCTGATCTGGAAACGATCCCTGGCCAGCCAGATGGCCGATGCCAGGCAGCGGCATCTCACCGTCCTCATCGATGCGGACGGCGCCGTCTTTCGGGCCACCGGCAAGGTGCTCGAGTTCGCCGGCTTCTTCCGTGCATACGTCGAGGGCTCCGACGACCCGCGCGCGGCGCTCGAAGACCAGGAGGTTCTCCTTCCCTCGCTCGACGAAGGCGATGTGCTCGACCTGCGGGAGCTGGAGGTGCTCTCACACCAGACGCGTCCCCCCGCGCGTTACACGGAAGCAGCGCTCGTCAAAGCGCTCGAGGCGGATGGGATCGGCCGTCCGAGCACGTATTCGGCGATCATCTCGACCATCCAGGACCGCGGATACGCAAACCTCGAAGCGAAGCAGCTTGTACCGACCTACACCGCCTTCGCGGTCACGCGTCTGCTGGAGGAGCACTTTCCGGATCTGGTGGATTCCGGTTTTACGGCCGGAATGGAGAACTCTCTCGACGAGATCGCGGAAGGCGAGATCGAGTGGCGGAGCTACCTGGAGAGTTTTTACTCGGGCGACAAGGGCTTCGAGGCCCGCGTCCGGGAGCACGAGACGCAGATCGACGCTCGCCAGGCTTCCACGCTAGAGCTGTCCGATCTCGAACCGAAGGTGCGAATCGGTCGGTACGGCCCCTTCCTCGAGCTCCAGCGCGACGGAGACCGAATCACCGCCTCGATTCCCGCCGAGATCGCGCCGGCCGACCTCTCCAACGAGGAGGCGGTCGCCCTGTTGGCGAAGAGCGCAGAAGGGCCCCATGAGCTGGGGGAGGACCCGGGCACGGGCAAGCCGGTCTACCTTCGCACCGGCCGGTTCGGGCCCTACGTGCAGCTCGGCGACGAGGAAGAGTCGGCCGGGAAAGGGAAGAAGAAGGCGAAGCCGCCGCGGACCTCTCTGCCCAAGGGCATGGAGCCGGAGGATGTGACGCTGGAAGTGGCGCTGAAGCTGCTCTCCATGCCATGCGAGATCGGCAAGCACCCGCAGACCGGGGAACCGGTCAAGGTGGGAATCGGACGCTACGGCCCGTATGTCGTTCACGACGGCGACTATCGATCGCTCAAGCCGGACGACGATCTGCTGCAGGTCTCTTTGACGCGAGCGTTGGAGCTTTTGGCGGAGCCGAAACGAGGGCGCCGGCGAGCGACTTCGAAGCCGCTGAAGGAGTTGGGGCCTCATCCGGATGACGGAAAACCGGTGGCCGTGTATGACGGGCCCTACGGGCCCTACGTGAAGCACGACAAGACAAACGCCTCGGTGCCGAAGGGCGAGGAGATCGATTCTCTCTCGCTGGAGGTGGCGTTGGATCTGATTGCGAAGAAGAAAGCCAGCCCCAAGCGCGCCAGGAAGAAACGGTCAGGCTGATCGGCACGGAAAGCGGCGCGGTCATGACTGCAGCGGTCGACGATTTCCTGCGATACGCCCAGAACGAGCGCGGACTCTCTGCCCACACGGTGGCGGCCTATCGTCGCGATCTGGGGGAGTTCGTCGGCTTCCTGCAGGCGTACCTGGCCGCCCCGGCATGGAGCTGGGAGACCGTCGACCGGATGGCGATCCGCTCGTTTCTCGGCTCGCTTCAGAAGCGGGGCCTCCAGCGCACGACGATCGCCCGAAAACTCTCCGCCACGCGGGCCTTCTTCCGCTTTCTCCACCGGACGGACCGCATCCCGCACAACCCGGCTCGTCTCGTGCGTGCGCCGACGAAAAGCCGCAAGCTCCCCGCCTACCTGAGCCAGGTGCAGGCCGATGATCTCTTCGTGCTGCTCAGAGCCCACGCCGAACAAGACGGAGGCTTTCTCTCCGTCCGAAACCGCGCTCTCATGGAATTGCTCTACTCGGCCGGCCTTCGTCTGGCGGAGGTAGAGGCGCTCGACCTCCAGGGGATCGATCTCCGCAGCCGACAGGTGCGCGTGCTCGGGAAGGGCCGAAAGGAGCGGATCGTTCCGTTTGGCGGTCCGGCGGCCATCGCGATCGAAGCCTACCTTCCCGAACGGCGGCGTCTCGTGGAACGCAAGCGCCGGGAGGAGACCGAGAGATCCGCTCCGATGCCGCGTCCGACGCTCGACGCTCCGCTTTTCGTCTCCCGGCACGGACGACGGCTCTCGCGTCGCCAGATCCAGCGCACGGTCGGCAGAACGCTCGAGAAAGTCGCGGCCGGCGAGGGGCTCTCGGTGCATGCGTTGCGACACTCCTTCGCCACGCACCTGATGGACAACGGGGCGGACCTGGTGGCGGTGAAGGAGCTGCTGGGACATTCAAGCCTGTCAACAACGCGGATATACACGCACACTACCACTGAGAAGCTGAAGCGCGTCTACCGGAAGTCGCATCCGCGTGCCTAGCGACGCTCGGAGGTGGGCCCCTTCGGGCTAGTCTTCCATTCCACGCGCACTGAAGCCAACGGCCATGGGATCATGAAGACCGAAAGCGTAATCCGTGGGACCACCGTCGTCTCTGTTCGACGCGATGGGCAGGTGGCCATCGGCAGCGATGGCCAGGTGACCATGAACGACACCATCGTGAAAGCGCAGGCCGAGAAAGTCCGGACGATGATGGACGGGAAGATACTGGCCGGCTTTGCGGGCAGCGTGGCGGATGCGCTCACCCTGTTCGAGAAGTTCGAGGCGAAGCTGGAGCGGCATCCCGGTAACCTGGCGCGCGCGGCTGTGGAGTTGGCCAAGGAGTGGAGGAGCGACCGCTATCTTCGGCGGCTCGAGGCGTTGCTCGCGGTGGCCGACAGCGACCAGAGCCTGCTCATTGCCGGAAGCGGCGAGGTGATCGAGCCGGACGACGGCATACTGGCCCTTGGCTCCGGGGGGCCGTATGCGCTCGCGGCTGCCAGGGCACTCATGCAGCACTCATCTCTCGGAGCGGCCGAGATGGTGCGCGCTTCTCTGCAGATCGCCGGGGATATCTGCGTGTATTCAAACTCCGAGATTACCGTCCTGGAATTGGAAGACGAGAGTTGAGGGAATAGTCGTGGAAGTTCCGACCTCCGAGCTCGAGCTCGACGAAGACGAATCTCAGCCAGGGGTGCCCGGCCACAACTCGGCCGATGGGGGCCCCATGGCCACCGATGAAGGTCCGGCCGCCGCCGATCCAGCGTCTCTCACGCCGAGGCAGATCGTCGCCGAGTTGGATCGGTATATCATCGGTCAGAGTGCCGCGAAGAAATCCGTGGCGATCGCTCTGCGGAACCGATGGCGCCGACAGCAGGTGGAGGACGAGCTTCGCGACGAGATCCTCCCCAACAACATCATCATGATTGGGCCGACCGGGGTCGGGAAGACGGAGATTGCCCGCCGCCTGGCGCGTCTGGCAGGCGCGCCCTTCCTCAAGGTCGAGGCCTCCAAGTTCACGGAAGTCGGGTACGTCGGGCGTGACGTCGAGTCCATGGTTCGTGATCTCGTGGAGATCTCGATCAACATGGTTAGGGGCGAGCGGGAAGACGAGCAGCGCGAGACGGCCGCGAGGAGGGTCGAGGAGCGCCTCCTGGACCTGCTTCTTCCGCCCGCCGCCGATGCCGGCACCGAGCAGCGGGCCGACGACGGAGACGGCCACAGGAAGTTCCTGGTCGGAACGAGCGGCGTCGCGGAAGAAGAGGTCGATGACGAGCTGGCGGCACGGCGCCGCCGAACGCGCGAGAAGCTGCTGGGCCTGCTGCAGGACGGGAAGCTGGAGGAGCGCGAGGTGGAGGTGGAGGTCACCGAAGCCGCAATGCCGGTGCTTGATCTCCAGGCTCCGGGCATGGACAGCCTCGATTGGAACCTGGGCGAATTGCTCCAGGACATGATGCCGAAGAAGACACGACGACGTCGGATGAGCGTTGCTGAAGCAAGACGAGTCCTCTTCTCCGAGGAACTGGACAAGCTCATTGACATGGAGGAGGTGATCGACGAGGCGCTCGACCGTGTCGAGAACATGGGCATCATCTTCCTCGATGAGCTGGACAAGGTAGCCGGCGAGCGGGGCGGCGTGGGCCCCGATGTCTCTCGCGAGGGCGTGCAGCGGGACCTGCTTCCCCTCGTCGAGGGGTCCACCGTACAGACGCGCTACGGCATGGTGGCCACTGACCACGTGCTTTTCATCGCGGCGGGGGCCTTCCACGTCTCCAAACCCTCGGATCTCATTCCCGAGATGCAGGGTCGGTTCCCGATCCGTGTCGCGCTGAGAAGCCTGACCGAAGAGGATTTCGCCCGAATCCTGACGGAGCCGCGAAACGCGCTGCTCACTCAGTACAGCGCGCTGGTCGCCACCGAGGATCTGGAGCTCGCATTCACCGAAGAGGCCATCCGTGAGATCGCCCGTATCGCATCGGAGGTCAACGAGCGCACCGAGAACATCGGCGCTCGGCGTCTCCAGACCGTGCTGACGACCCTTCTGGAAGATGTGATGTTCGACCTTCCGGACTCAGGCGCCAGCGGAGCGCTGATGATCGACGGCGAGTTCGTTCGTGAGAGACTGGCCGAGATCGCCGAGGACGAGGATCTGCGCCGCTACATCCTCTAGCTGAAGGCCCGATGAAGTCCTCCAGCGGAAACCGGGCGAGCGGTCCCCGTCAGGCCATGACGTCAGTGGGTGAGTCAAGCACGATGTACCACAGAGGGCCGAAGAGGCCGAGGAGGGAGCCGGGTGGCGGGAGGTCGTGAGGCACATTTTCTGTCGATCGCTGAATGGTCGCGGGATTCGTTGGAGCGGCTTCTGGATTTCGCGGATGCCGTCAAAGCGGGTAGGGTGGGAACAGACCGTCCGCTGGACGGCAGGACGCTCGGGATGGTGTTCGCCAAGAGCTCGACCCGCACGCGCGTCTCGTTCGAGGTCGGGATGTACGAGCTCGGTGGACACGCTCTCTTCTTATCGTCTGCGGACATCCAGCTGGGACGAGGGGAGACGATATCCGACACGGCTCGTGTCCTCTCCAGATACCTGGATGCCGTGATGATCCGCACCTTCGCCCAGAGCGACGTCGTCGAGTTCGCCGAGACGGCGTCGCTGCCCGTCATCAACGGGCTCACCGACCGTTACCATCCGTGTCAGGTCATGTCGGATCTGATGACGGCTCGAGAGGAGTACGGGACGCTCGAGAATTTGATCGTCGCGTGGATTGGTGACGGCAACAACATGGCCAACTCCTGGCTCAACGCCGCCGCGCGCTTCGGCTTCGAGCTTCGCCTGGCGTCGCCCGAGGGATACGATCCCAACGCGGACGACCTCGAGCGGGCGTTGGGAGCCACCACCGTCACGTTGTCTCGCGAGCCCCTGGAAGCGGCCCGCGGCGCCCATGTCGTGACGACGGATGTGTGGGCGTCCATGGGACAGGAGGAGGAGGCCGAGCGCCGCCGCAGGGCGTTTCGGGGTTACTGCGTAGACTCGGATGTCATGGCCGTCTCGGACAACGCGATCTTTCTCCATTGCCTGCCGGCCCATCGGGGCGAGGAGGTCACGGACGAAGTGATGGACGGCCCGAGATCGCGCGTCCTGAACGAAGCCGAGAACCGCCTGCACCTCCAGAAGGCCCTGCTGCTGACGCTCATGACGGACTGACCGATCCGGCAGCGGCGCGGCACTAGAGTCCAGACAAGGAACGAGAGTATGGCCGAGAATGCGGATCTGAAGATGACGCCGCTCTACGAGGAGCATGTGCGTCTGAACGCGAAGCTCGTTCCTTTCGGGGGCTTTGCGATGCCCGTTCAGTATCCCTCGGGCATTCGTGCGGAGCACCAGGCGGTCCGTAATGGGGTCGGCCTCTTCGACGTGTCCCACATGGGCGAGTTTCTGATCACCGGTCCTCAGGCCCTCGACTTCGTGTCGTACGTCACGACGAACGATCCGGCGCAACTGGTGGTCGGGCAGGCTCAGTACAGCGCGATGTGCCTGGAGAGCGGGGGAGTGGTAGATGATCTCATCGTCTACCGAATGGGAGATGAGGCCTTCCGGCTCGTCGTCAACGCCGCGAACATCGCGAAGGACTGGCAGCACATCTCCGCGTACCAGGACCGGTTCGAAGCGAACCTGCACGATGAGAGCGACGCGATCGCGCTGATTGCGATCCAGGGCCCCGCCGCACAGGCAGTCCTGGCCCGGTTTACCGAGTCGGACTTGGACGCGATAGGCTTCTACTGGTTTGCGGAAGGAGAGGTCGCGGGTGCGCCGGCCGTCATCAGCCGCACCGGTTATACGGGCGAGGACGGATTCGAGCTCTACCTCGATGCGGGCGACGCGACGCGGGTGTGGCGGGCGCTCCGGGCCGGGGAGACGCCGGTCACTCCGGCCGGTCTCGGGGCGCGTGACACCCTCCGCCTCGAGGTCGGCTACGCCCTCTACGGAAACGACATCGACGAGACGACCACACCGCTCGAAGCCCGGCTGGGCTGGCTCGTGAAGATGGACAAGGGAGAGTTCATCGGCCGGGCCGCGCTCGAGGCGCAGAAGTCCGAGGGCGTATCGAGACGCTTGACGGGCCTACGGCTCACGGAGCGAGGCTTTCCACGGCCGGGACACGAGGTAGTCTACGACGGCCGCTCGGCCGGACCCGTTCGGAGCGGCACGGTCGGTCCGTCGCTCGGCTACGGGATTGCCACGGCCTACCTGCCCCGGGAAGCCGAGCCCGGAGAGCGTGCCACGGTCGTCATCCGCGAGAAGGAGATCGGCGCAGAGGTGACGCGGATGCCCTTTTACACACACGGATCGTTGCGGCGATGAGGTGCGCCGCAGGGATGACGGTTTGCCGATGAGCTCAGCGGCGGTCCATGAAGGCCGGTCCTTGCGTGTCGCCATACTCACGATCTCGGACGGCGTGAGCGAGGGCTGGCGGGAAGACGCTTCCGGCGATCGGATCGATGCGTGGGCGCGGGAGCGCGGCTACGCGTGTGCCGACCGACGCATCGTTCCCGACGAGGCGCCGGTGATCGAAGCGACGCTGCGCGACTGGGCGGACCAGGGAGCTGCCGACGTCGTCGTCACCACGGGAGGCACCGGGATAGCCGACAGGGATGTAACGCCCGAGGCGACGGCGGCCGTGCTGCAGAGGCCAGTCCCGGGAATCGCCGAGTGGATCAGAGCCGCGGGCCTGGAGAAGACCCCGTACGCCGCGCTGAGCCGCGGCCTGGCCGGCATTCGGGCGCGCACCCTCATCATCAACCTTCCCGGAAGTCCATCGGGCGTCGCGGATGGACTCTCGGTCCTATCGGACGTCGTCGACCATGCGGCCGGGCTCCTTCGAGGCGAAACCTGCCACGGTCCCGAGGCCGAAGGGGAGTAGATGGCGCTCGTCTTCATCGACACGGCGAAGCTGGAAGCCGCGGTACCGATCCGTGAAGCGGTGCTCGCCGATGGACACGACGCGCTCATGATCGAGCAGGCGGCCGAGATCGAGGCTCGATTCGACGAGACGACCATCGCGCTGATCCTGACCCGCGACCCGGACAGTCCCGGGGCGGAGAAGATGCGGATGCTGATGGACGCCCGAATCCCCCGTCCGCCGATCCTCGCCCTCGAATCGCCGGAGACGGATGGCTGCATGCGGCTCCGGCAAACCCTGAGCGTCGACGCTTGCCTCCCCGAGCTGCCCACGGCCGAAGAGGTACAGGTCGTCCTGACCCAGGAGCTCGAGCGGTACGAGCTCCAGCTCGAGACGGGAATCGTAGGCCGCACGGATGGGATTCGAGCGGTGCTCGAGAAGGTGAACCTGATCGCGCCGGTCGGCACCACGGTCCTGCTCACGGGGGAGAGCGGGACCGGGAAGGAGCTGGTGGCGCGCGCGATCCATGCCCTGTCGCCCCGGCGAGCAAAGCCTTTCATCGCGGTAAACTGTGCCGCTCTTCCCGAGTCGCTGCTCGAGTCCGAGCTGTTCGGTCACGAGAAGGGGGCCTTCACCGGCGCGACGTCGCTACGGCGCGGCATGTTCGAGCTCGCCGACGGTGGGACTCTCCTGCTGGATGAGATCGCAGAGATGCCTCCCGCGACGCAAACGCGTCTCCTCCGAGTCCTCGAGTCTCGCCGGTTCATGCGTGTGGGTGGAAGCACCGAGATCGAAGTGAACGTGAGGGTGATCGCAGCCACCAACCGTGATCTGCAGGAAGCTGTGCAGATGGGCCAGTTCCGTCGCGACCTCTACTACCGGCTGAACGTCCTCGACATCGACCTTCCGCCGCTGCGGACGCGCCGCGCGGACATCCCCGTGCTCACCCAGCGCTTCATTCGAGAGCTCAGCGGACAACACGACCGGGAGTTCAAGGGACTGGCCCCGGAGGCGATGAGCATCCTGATGCGCTACGAGTGGCCCGGAAACATTCGTGAGCTGCGGAATCTCATCGAGTCTATGGTGGTACTGGCCCCCGGATCGGTGATTCGGGCCGAGGATTTCCCCGACGAGATCCGGACCGGGAGCGGCGGAGCGCTGCTGCTCGCTCAGCCCTCAGGCCTGCCGGCACCGGCAATGGCCGGCGAAATGTCCATCCCGCAGATGGAGTTCGTGTTTCGGACCCTGGTCGAGCTGAAGATGGATGTGGATGATCTGAGGCGGGAGTTCGACCGGTATCGGGCCGAGCACCCGGAATTCCTCGGCGAGGGCGCGGAGCTGCCGGGGACGGGCATCGAGGTGCCGATGCAAGCAGAGCGCGGCCTTCACGGCCTGGATGAGTTCCGGGGTGAGTACACCGCCCCTTTGACCGAAGGCGAGGCCGTGTCGGAAGAGCCGCCCGGCATCCGATTCTACCCGGGTATGAGCATGTCCGAGCTGGAGCGCGAGGCCATCGTCGCGACGTTGAGAAGCGTCGGCGGCAACCGGCGGAAGGCGGCGGAGAAGCTCCAGATCGGCGAGCGCACTCTGTACAGAAAGCTCAAGGAGTACGAGATCGATCTGTAGACTCGCCCGACGTGCCAGGGTGGGGTCGGCGCTCTCCACAAGAGTGCTGGCGGATGCCTGATCTTGGGAGCTTCGCTATGCCGCGGAGTCTCCTCAGGACGTCCGATGCGCGCTTCGGAGAATCGCCGGCCCCTGGAGGGCGCTCCTGTCGACCGACAGGGGCTGGACGGTGGGCATGAGAAGGGTCCGCACGAGGGTCCGGTGGAGACCGTGGGGGTGAGGGGATCGGTGCCGCGAGGTGCGGCGGAGCTGGCCGAGCTGTTCGGCGAGATCGATGTCTACTTGTTCGACCAGCTGCTGCGTGGGCGGATCACACCCGATCTGAGGGTGCTGGATGCCGGGTGCGGGGGTGGCCGGAACCTGGTCTACCTGATGCGCGCCGGCTGCGATGTATACGGCGTCGACCGGGATGCCGAGTGCATCCGCGAGGTTCGCGCGCTCGCCGGCCGTTTGTCGCCGGATCTCCCCTCCGAGAACTTCCGCGCCGAGTCGGTCGAGTCGATGACCTTCCCGGACGGTTTCTTCGACGCCGTCATTGCGAACGCGCTCCTGCACTTCGCCCAGGATGAGGATCACCTCATATCAATGCTCGCGGAGCTGTGGCGGGTGCTGGCTCCCGGCGGGCTCTTCTTCGCGCGGTTGGCGACGACGATAGGGATAGAGAATCGCGTTCAGCCGTTGGGCGGAGGAAGGTTCGCGCTGCCGGACGGAAGTGAGCGGCTCCTGGTGGATGAGGCCTTCCTGCTGAGAACGACGGAGCGCCTGGGCGGCACGCTGCTCGATCCAATCAAGACGACCAACGTCCAGAACGTGCGCTGCATGACGACGTGGTGCGCTCAGAAGACCTAGCGCGCCGGGTCGTCTAGCTTGCTGCCCCCGCGTCGAGCAGGTGCTCCAGGCTGTCGAGCAGCTCCTGGGAGCCTTCCTTCGTGCGCGCCGACGTGGCCAGCACCTGATCCTCCGGCAGATCGAGCTGCTCGCGGACCTGCAGGACCGCGCGCGCACGCCCCGCCCGATTCAGCTTGTCGATCTTGGTAAGCACGAACAACACGGGGACCCCGACGTCGCTGATGAACTCGATCAGGCGACGATCCGTCTTCGTGGCTCCGTGCCGACAGTCGATCAGGACCACCAGCCCCAGGAGGCGAGGGTTGTTCTTCAGGTAGGCCTCCATGAGCGGAGCCCACTTTTGCTGTACGTCCTTCGAAACCTTGGCGTACCCATAGCCCGGCAGGTCCGCAAGGAGCCACCGGTCGTCGATGCGGAAAAAGTTGATCTCTCGCGTGCGGCCGGGGTCCTTGGACACCCGCGCCAGCTTCTTCCTACCGAGCAGCGCGTTGATCAGGCTGGATTTCCCGACGTTGGACCGGCCAGCGACGGCGATCTGCGGCAGCGTGTCAGGAGGGGATTGGTCCGGCTTCGCTATCGCACCGACAAACTCGGCGGTTCGGACGGGCACGAGGGCGGCAGCCAGCGGTGAGGTCCGGCCGGCTCGTGGCCGGTCAGGCCTCCTTGCGCTCGGATTCCGGCTCCAGGATCAGGAGCGGGATCTGACCTTCCTCGATGGTCTCGCGGGTGATGATCACCTCGCGCACGTCCTGGCGCGAGGGAAGCTCGAACATCACCTCGAGCATCACGTCCTCGAGGACGGCTCGCAACCCGCGGGCTCCCGTGCCGCGGTCGATCGTTCGATTGGCGACCGCTCGGAGAGCTTCCGGGTCGAAAGTGAGGCCTACGCCCTCGAGCTCGAACATCTTCGCGTACTGCTTTATGAGGGCGTTCTTGGGCTTCTGGAGGATATCGACGAGAGCGCCCTCATCCAGCTCATGAAGCGCGACCACGACGGGAATGCGTCCAACCAGCTCGGGGATGAGCCCGTAGCGCAACAGGTCCTCGGGCTCGCAATGCTCGAACGGGTTGTCGCTGATGCGTGCGTCCTCCTCCAGGTCGCTGAAACCGATCAGCCGCTTGCCCAGCCGGCTTTCAATGATGTCCTCGAGCCCGTCGAACGCTCCGCCGCAGATGAACAGGATGTTCTTGGTGTCGATCTGAATGTATTCTTGCTGCGGATGCTTCCGCCCGCCCTGAGGCGGAACAGAGGCTACGGTGCCCTCGAGAATCTTCAGGAGCGCCTGCTGCACGCCCTCGCCCGAGACATCTCGCGTTATGGAGGGGTTGTCGCTCTTCCGGGCGATCTTGTCGATCTCGTCGATGTAGACGATGCCCCTCTCGCACTCGGCGACGTTGTAGTCACCGGCCTGGAGCAGACGCACCAGGATGTTCTCGACGTCCTCGCCGACGTAGCCTGCCTCCGTAAGGGTCGTGGCGTCGGCGATTGTGAACGGAACCTGGAGCATGCGGGCAAGCGTCTGTGCCAGCAGGGTCTTTCCGACGCCCGTCGGACCGAGGAGGAGGATGTTCGACTTCTCGATCTCGACCTCGTCGACGAGACCCTGGTTATTGATGCGCTTGTAGTGGTTGTAAACGGCGACCGAGAGGCTCTTTTTCGCCTCTTCCTGGCCGATGACGTACTCGTCGAGGATGTCTTTGATCTCGAGGGGCGGCGGGATGTCGGTGAAGCGGCCGGCGGCTTCGCGCTCCTCTTCTTCCGCCAGGATCTCGTTACAGAGCGCAATGCACTCGTTGCAGATGTAGACGTTCGGTCCGGAGATGAACTTTTTGACACTCTCCTTGGACTTCCCGCAGAACGAGCAGCGTAGATTTTTCTCGCCCGCCATGCTATCGCCTCTCTGCCATCTTCCGTCCTGCCTAGGCCTCCACCTCGATCTTCTCGACCTTGGCCTCGGTGAGCTTGCCGTTCCCCGCCAATGCGTCGTTGCGCTCGATCATCCGATCGATGAGCCCATACTCGACCGCTTCTTGAGGTGACATGAAGCGATCCCGATCGACGTCTTCCGCGATTTGCTCGGTCGACTGTCCCGTATGGTGAGCGAGAATCGAGTTCAGGCGCTCGCGCGCGTGCAGAATCTCCTTCGCCTGGATCTCGATATCGGCCGCTGTTCCCTGTGCGCCGCTGGAGGGCTGATGGATCATGATCCGCGAGTTGGGAAGCGCCGAGCGCTTGCCCTTGGCGCCCGCGGACAGAAGCACCGCCCCCATGGACGCGGCCATTCCCATGCAAATAGTGGACACCGGCGCGCTTAGGAACTGGATCGTGTCGTAGATCGCCAGGCCCGCGTAGACACTTCCGCCCGGACAGTTGATGTAGATGTTGATGTCCTTGTCCGGGTTGTCTGCCTGAAGGAACAAGAGCTGAGCGATGATGACGTTCGCGACGTCGTCGTTGATCGGCGTGCCCAGGAAGACGATCCGGTCCATGAGAAGACGCGAGAAAATGTCGTACGTCCGCTCACCGCGACTGGAACGCTCGATTACATACGGAGCGTAAATTGGCATGGCTTATCCTGTTACGCTTCAGATTCTTCGTCTGACGATGTGGACCTTTTCGTCCTCAGCGCAAGCGGCGCGCCGCTGCGCGCGCCAGCGCCGGCCGTGGCGATCGGCCCGTGTCCAGGGTGCTACCCGCTCCGCCTCGCGAGTTTCCAAGCGGGAAGAGACGGCGGTCACTCGACCTTGGAAAGCCCCTTCAGCTGCTCAAAAACGCTGTCGATGACGACGCGCCGACGCACCGAGTCCAGCCCGCCCTGCCTGAGCCATTGGCGGCGGAGCTCCTTTGCGTCCACCCCACGAAGCTCCGCGTTCTTGGCGATATGCGCGTCGACTTGCGCATCGCTCGCCTCGACGTCGAGATCCTGGATGAGATGCTCGAGCACGAGTTCGCGCTTCAACTGCTGCTCGGCGATCGGGCGCACCGATTGCCGGGCCTCCGCCGCTTCGGCGTCCCGGGCTCTGGCGTCCTCGCCGTCCAATCCGAGAATGCGGTCGAGGTATCCCTCCACGAGCGAGTCCGGCACCTCGAACGGGTTGGCCTCGACGATGGAATCAAGGATCTCGTCGCGGACGCGTTGCTCAGCTTCCTCTTCCCCATGCCTGAGCAGATCTTCTCGGATCTGTCGCCTCAGGTCCTCGAGCGTTTCGAACTCGCCGACCTGCGAGGCGAAGTCGTCGTCCAGCGGGGCCAGGCGGCGGCGTTTCGACTCGACCAGATCGATCTCCAGTTGCCGAGTCTGCCCCGCCATGGCCGCATCTCCGAAGTCCTCCGGAAAGCGAACGGAGAACGTGCCGCTCTCGCTCGGCGAGAGGGTCCTGACGGCTTTCTCCACATCCTCGATGGCGTATCCGCCGCCAAGCGGAAACCGATACAGCTCTCCGCCGGCCTCCGCCGATTCGGTTCCTTCTCCTGAAGCTCCGGCCCCGACGCTCGGCGCGCCGCTCTCTTCCGAGGGGTCCTCGCTCGCGGCATCGTCCAGATTCGTGATCCGCACCGCGACGAGATCGCCTTCCTCCGGTGACGCCTCGGAAGGCTCCCACACGCCTCGCTCCTCGCGAAGTCGCTGGAGCACGCCGTCGACCTCGTCGTCGGTCACCGCAACTTCGGGTCGCGAGATCTTGAATCCTCCCGTTCGCTTCAGATTGAGAATGGGCATGATCTCTACGTCAACCTGGAAGGTCAGGTTCTCGCCCTGGGCGTAGTTCACCTGCCCGAACTCCGGGGCTCCTATCGGATCGAGGCTTTGCCGTCGGACCGCCTCCCTGTAGGCGTCCTCCACCAGGCTCTGAACGGTTCGCTGATCCACGAGGTCGCCGTACCTCTGCTCCACGATGTGCGTGGGGACCTTGCCGGAGCGAAATCCCTTGATGCGGAGCTTCTTCGACAGCTTCTTCCGCTCCCCCGCTCGGGCCTGTAGAACGCGCTTGGCGTCAACGGTAATCGTGAGACGCCTCTTCCACGCCTCCAGCTCCTCGACGGCGACGTCGATTGGATCCGATCCCTGCGCATCTGTCTGATTCATAGGCTCCCTCTGGATGCGAAAGGGGGGACTCGAACCCCCACGGCCCTAGGGCCACCAGCTCCTAAGGCTGGCGCGTCTGCCAATTCCGCCACTTTCGCGCGCCCCTCTAACTACTACAACCTCAGCGGGGTTGGAAGGTCCCGCAGGTTGCCTCGCCCGGTGAGCCGGCGTTGGGCAAGCGATACGCGATCGAGCGGATGATCGGGCGCGGCGGCATGGCCACGGTTTCCGCCTCGTCGCCGCGAGGCTCGCTCCTCTTCTCGCTGGCACGTGCGTCACGTATCGTTGTATCGGCATCCTGATGAGGTCGCGGTCACGCTGGACGACGACACCTTCCGGATGTATGCCCCGACGGAACAGCGCGAGGGCCAGAGTCCGAAGAGGGATGCACGTAGGCGTGCAGATTCGCCGAGGTGGTTGCTGCCCAATGAGGGAATTCCACCACCAGGCGTGCCGGGAAGATCCCGACAGATGG
>JARRMU010000009.1:30338-35602 GCA_037385645.1 Gemmatimonadales bacterium | reverse complement strand
CAATAGGTAGTAGCCCACCGTCAGCCCCAGGCATGCCAGGTAGCCGACTGGGAACAACCATCGGCAGGTCCGGTCCAGCCTGTCACCGGCGGCGACCTCGTGGCTCCGATGAGCCCCGAAAGTGCCGACTGTGTACGTAAAGTGTGCACGTTTCTCCCCCTGCCCCGCTACCCCTGCACCTCCCGCAGCTCCCCGCCGCCCACCACGAGCAGTTGCGGAGGCGACTTGGGCAACTGGCTGAGACGGGAGTGGCCCGCAGAACACACGCGGTAGGGGCGGTTCCTTCGGGGCCGCCCCTCGCTACGTCTGCTTGTTTGTGACTGGGGTCACAACGCGGCCCCTCCACGCTCCTGATCTCGTCTCTACGACCACTAGAATCCACCATAAGGGATAGGGCGTACACTTGTGTGCGAAGGTCTAAGGTGTGCTATTGACGGCTCGTCGCCGGATAGCCCTCGTGCAGTCGGAGGTCACAATGCTTCGCGTGTCCCTACTCGCCCTCGTTTCGTCCGCTTTCTTTCCAGCGCCCACCGCCGCCCAGCCGAAGCTACAAATAGCCGAATTCGGTGAGTGCCTACTGGAGAGCGGAGAGGTGCTTCAAGACTGTCGGGTGGGGTACCGTACCTTCGGTGAGTTGGATGCCACTCGATCCAATGCAGTCCTCTTCACGACCGGTTTGGGTGGGACTTCAGAGAATCTCGCCGAGGACATCGGTCCAGAAGGCTGGGTCGACGACGCAAAGCATTTCGTTATCGCAGTGGACGCTTTTGGAAACAGCGTCTCATCTTCGCCGTCGAACAGTGCCGTCCAGCCTGACAGCGCGTTTCCTCAAATTGCTATCCGAGACATGGTAGCGAGCCAGCACCGGCTCGTTACCGAGGTGCTCGGTCTTTCTTCGCTGCACGCGGTGATCGGCGCATCGATGGGCGGGGCCCAGGCCTTCGAGTGGGCTGTCAGCTATCCAGGATTTGCCAAAAAAGTGATTTCGATCGAGGGCTCTCCGAGAACCTCGGCGTATAATCTCGTTCTCTGGCAGACCGTGCTCCAGATCCTAGATTTGCATGAGCAATGCCAGTGTCGCGAAGCGGTATCCGTCTTTGGAAACCTTCTGTTTATTCTCATGGGTCGCAGCCCGGTATACCACGACCGGATGACCCCGCGGGATAGCGTTCCGCGCATTCTCGAACGGATGGCTGACATCCCGCTTTCGCCATGGAAGCCGAACTTGAGGGCCCAAGTCGTGGCAGGACTCAATCACAACGTTGCTGCCCCGTATGGTGATTCCCTTGAGAGGGCCGCGGCCAGGGTTCAAGCGGAAGTGCTCGTGATCGTAACGCCTATGGATCACTTGGTGACCCCAGGGCCGTCTTTGGAGTTCGCGAAGCTCCTAGGTGCAGAAACGCTTGTACTTTCCAGTGACTGCGGGCACTTGGGCCTGGAATGTGACTACCATGAGATTTCCGAAGCAACGCGCCGAGTTCTAGCACGACAGGACTGAGTTCCGGGGGAGTGGTTCTTCGGTAACGAGGGGGGCGGTTCCTTTGGGGCCGCCCCTCGCTACGTCTGCTTGTTTGTGACTGGGGTCACAACGCGGCCCCTCCACGCTTCTGATCTCGTCCCGATGACGGCAGATGGACCGACGCGCCCATACGTATTCGTATAGTTGACGGTGCCTGCTGTTTTGAGTAGGCGTGTTAGTAAGGAAGCGAAACTGAATACCAGCTTCCATGGGCGTTTTGTGAGGTACCGAAGGAGACTCCCTACCGTAATCGAGCCGGTCATCCGGCCGTCGCAACTCTGTATCCCTCCGTGACCGATCTAACATCACCCGAACGCTTCACGACAAGCGGGAGGCACCAATGATCCGCATTCGTCCCATGAAGCCGCCTATTGGACAGGCGGCCTCCCTTCGCCCCATTTGGACAATGTTCGCGCTTGCCTGGTTGGCGCTCTCAGGCTGTTCGGATTCCACCGGCCCGAGCGTCACAGGCTCGATTGAGGTGGCGACCGTCACCACGGGAGCCTCGCTCGACCCGGATGGCTACGTCCTCACCGTTGATGGAGGGGAGGAACAGGCAGTCGGGGTCAACGAGACGGTCACGCTCAGCGCGGTCGAGGCAGGCGAACACCAGTTCGAGCTCGCTGGCTTGACAACCAACTGCACCGTAACCAGCCCCAACCCGCTGATCGTGACGGTCGTGACGGGGGGGTCGGTTCCAGCGAGCTTCGAGATTGAGTGTGAGTTCGTTGACCTCGAGGCTCTCGGGAGGATCGCTTTCGTGCGCGCTGACCTAGGCGCGTTTACCGGCGACATCTGGGTCATGGAGGCGCACGGCGGCAATCCGGTGCGCCTGACCGACGCGGTTGTAGACAATTGCCCCGCTTGGTCGCCGAACGGAATGCAAATCGCGTTCACACATGGGGATGGATTCTTCGGCGAAGTCTTCGACGTGTATGTCATGTCGGCCGACGGCTCCAATCCCGTCAACCTGACCAACAATTCGGCCTCAGACGGCGAGCCGGCCTGGTCGCCCGATGGGACAAAGATCGCTTTCGTTAGCGACCGCGACGGCAACGATGAGATCTATGTGATGGAAGCTGATGGTTCCAACCCGGTCAGACTGACGGACGATCCGGCCTTCGACGGAAATCCCGCCTGGTCACCCGACGGAACACAGATCGCCTTCACTCACGGGGACGCGTTCCTTGACGGCTTTCCGGGCGATGTTTGGGTCATGGACGCTGACGGCTCCAATCCCGTCAACCTGACTAACGATCCGGCTGAGGACCTCAGCCCCAGTTGGTCGCGCGACGGAACAAAGATCGCGTTCGTGACCGGGCGTGATGGCAGCTACGAGGTCTACGTCATGAACGCCGACGGCTCCGACCCTGTGAGCCTTGCTAACGAGCCTGCGGCAGAGGACACCAACCCATCCTGGTCGTCCTAAATACTCTGATCATGCCGCTCACGCACACGTTACCTGCATCGGGGGCGGTTCCTTCGGGCCGCCCCCTAGCTGCATCTATCTGTTACGCGCGTTCCGCGGCCCCTCCACGCTCCTGATCTCGTCCTCCGACCATACGCCGCAGAATAGAGGTTCTCCTGACTTGCGGGGCAGAGATCCCGTCGTAGGCTAAGGCCAGAAGCTGCTCGGTGGTCTGGACTGCGCCGAGCAGACGCCCCAAGTAGGACGCCTGCCTGACCGCACCCCCGATTCGCCACCGAAGCACATCCGACGAGTGATGCCGTGACGTGCAGAGCCGATGGCACGCCACCACTCTGGTGTCTGCCACCTACCCTCTGACGAGATCTTGGCAGGCGCAGTTACCTATCATCGGCGAGGAGACGGTGACACCGTGAACCGCCTTGCGCCATTTCTCGCAGCCGTCTGGTTGGCCATTCCCCCGCTCCTGAGCGCACAGCCCACGCGCACCGAAGTCCAGCGGACGTCCGGTATCATCGAGCTTGGAGGCGTTCCTTGCCCCTACCTATTGGAAGGAGAAGGCGTACCGTGCATCGTTGTTGGCCCCTCGTTCTTCTATTCGCAGTTCTTCTCCGATGACCTGAAACAACACATTCAGTTCGTGCTGGTGGACTTCAAGAACACGTGGAGGGCCGATACGACGGTCGATGTGAGCCAGGTGACGATGGCGGACCTGGTAGACGAACTGGACGAGGTGCGCCGCGCCCTCGGCTTCGAGCGGATCTGCGTTATCGGCGCCTCGGTCCTTGGGTACTGGTCGCTGGAATACGCGAAGGCGTACCCGGATCGCATCTCCCACGCGATCATGATCGGCACGCCTCCACATCAACTTTACGACAATGATGACTTCTGGCAGGTGAATGCTTCCGAGGAGCGCAAGGCGATGCTTCAGCGCAACTGGGAGCGTATGCCGGAGGAGGAGATCGACGAGCTAGCGCCGCAGGATCGATTCCCCATGTCGTGGAAGAATATGGCCCCGATCTACTGGTACGATCCTGGGTACGATCCGTATTGGCACATTGCCGGAAGACCGAGCTTCGATATCTTTGGGAAGCACGTCTTTGAAGTCCTTCTTCCCGGCTACGATCCGCGAGAGACCTTCTCTGGGATCACGGCACCCGTCTTCCTGGCGTTGGGCCGGTATGATTACTCGGTTCCGCATACCCTGTGGGAAGAAGCGAAAGATCTACTGCCCAACCTGTCCTATCACGTCTTCGACAAGAGCGCCCACTTTCCGATGTTCGAGGAACCAGAGCTGTTCGATAAAGAGCTCGTTGAATGGCTGGAGCGACACCCTCGTTGAGCCTAGCCGCAGGCGCGCCGAGCCGTTCCACTGCCCGTCAAGGGGCCTGTGGGGGCGGTTTCTTCGGCCCCCCCAACCTACATCTGTGACGTGCGCAACAACGCGGCCCCTCCACGCTCCTGACCTCGTCCTCGCGGCGCGGTCCGAGAAACGCTGTGCATAGCGAGCCATCGCGTCAAAGTAACGAGACATGCATCTTAGCAGCTTGTCCCTATTTCCCACTCACGAGGAGGCCCGGATGAGGCGCATTGTGCTCTTGCCGCTGCTCGCGGCGCTGGCTGTCCCCGGAAGCGCTGTGTCTCAGGAAGAGGGAGGCACCCTCTACTTCCAGGTGGACTACATGAAGGTCCCAGAGGGTGGCGGCGACGCCTACGTGGCTGTCGAGCGGGACCTGTGGAGGCCGATCCACGAGGAACGGGTCCGCCAGGGCACCGTCATGTCGTGGAGCGTGTACGGCGTGCGCGCAGGCGCTCCGCACTCCGGCTACAACTACGTTACCGTGACGGTGTTCGACGATTTCGCCAAGCTGGAGAATCCTTTTCCCGAGGGAACCTTCGAGGCAGCCTTTCCAGCCGGAGTCCCGGAAGGATTCTGGGAGCGCACGTTTGAGGTTCGAAAGCAAGTGCACACCGAGATATGGCAGGCGATCGACGCGGCACAGGCGGCAGGCGAGTCAGGGCCATCCGGGCGCTACATCTTGGTCAACTACATGCTCGTACCTGTGGGGGGCGAATCAGAGTATGTCTCAATGGAGCAGGAGGATTGGAAGCCTCTGCACCAGGCCGAGATCGACGCAGGCTTGAGGAGCGGGTGGGGCGTGTACGGTCTGGCCTTCCCCAGCGGCAAGGTGATGCACTACAACTTCGGCACCGTCGATTACTTCGAGAACCTCGCGGACATCGTGGCCCCGCTCGATCCCGATGTCTTGGAAGCAACCCACCCGGGCGCGACGCTCCAAGAGATGATCGAGCGCGCGA
>JARRMU010000009.1:3598-30319 GCA_037385645.1 Gemmatimonadales bacterium | reverse complement strand
CTACGCCCAACCCTACGTCGTGCTGAACGCAAGGAGCCCGCTCTTGCAGCGCGCTTCTTTATAGGATGGGCGACGAGGGGCGGTCCCTTCGGGGCCGCCCCTTTGAGTACGCGACTACTTGTAGGCTACGGCCGCGCTCGTCGGACCCGAAAGCGGGATAGAATCGAAGCGCTGAAATCCGGCCTCGCTGCACCACTCCCGGAAGTCTGCGCCCGTGTAGTCGAAGCCGTCGCCGAGCTCGATGAGCATGTTGAGCGACATCAGAAGTCCGAAGGCGTTCTCGCGCCGTGCATCATCGATCAGGTTCTCGACGGCGATAAACGCACCGGCCTCCGGCAGCGCCTCGTAGGCCTTTCGGATGAGGATCTTCTTCTTCTCGAGATTCCAGTCGTGCAGGATGTTCCCCATGGTGACGACGTCGGCTTTGGGAAGATCGTCCTCGAAGAAGTCGCCCGAGACGGTCGTGATGCGGTCGGCCATGCCCGCCGCGTCGATCTTCTTCTGCGCGTGAGGCGCGACCGGCGGTAGATCGAAGCTCTTGAAGCGAAGGTGTGGGTGCTGCGCACCGACGAGGCGGGAGAGCAGGGCCAGAGCGCCCCCGGCGTCGGTCACGGTGTCATACCGAGTGAAATCGAACTTCTCGGCCAGCTGGCGGAAGTTTTCCCCTTGAATGCCCGACATCGCTTCCAGGAACTGGCCAAGCCGGGTCTGGCTGGCATACAGCTCCTCGAAGAACGCCTTTCCGTGGACTCTCACCTCGCTTTGCGGCTCTCCCGTCTTCAGCGCAGTCCCCAGGTGGTTCCAGAAGCCGAACAGACGTGTGTTGAGGTGCTCGACGATACCGCCCATGTACGTCGGGCGGCTTCTGTTCAGAAAGGCAGCCGTCGCCGCGGTGTTCCGGTACCGCCCGTCCGGTCCGTCGCCGTCGCGCTCGAGAAACTCAAGCGCCACGAGGGCGTCGAAGAAGTCGTACGTGCCTCGCGGATGCAGCTCGAGCGCCTCGCCGAGCTCAGCTGCCGTCATCGATCCATCACCAAGCGCGGTGAACAGGTCGAGCTCGACGGCCGTGAGCAACACCTTCGACGCCCAGAAGGCCGTCGCGGTATGCATGATGTGGCTGGGATCCAGTTGATTCGTCATCATCGCTCCTCTAAGCAGGTAGCTCACGCGAGGCTCGGCCAAAGGCCATATCAGCGTACATGCGGCCCCGGGTTGTTCTGAGGGTCGACCCCTGGGCCGACCGGACCGGGTGAACCTTACTAACGAGCTCGCGGCTGAGGACAGCGACCCCTCGTGGTCGCCCTAAGAACTCGATTGTGCCGCTAGCCCACGACTAACCTGCAGCCAGGGGGCGGTTCCTTCGGGGCCGCCTCTAACTGCATCTATCCGTTACACCTGTAGCAAACGCGGCCCCTCCACGCTCCTGACCTCGTCCTCGCGGCGCGGTCCCCGAAACGCTGTGCATAGCGAGCCATCGCGTCAAAGTAACGAGACATGCATCGTAGCGGCTTGTCCCTATTTCCCACTCACGAGGAGGCTCGGATGAGACGCGTTCTGCTCTTGCCACTGCTTGCCGCGCTGGCTGTCCCCGGAAGCGCTGTGTCTCAGGAGGAGGGAGGCACCCTCTACTTCCAGGTGGACTACATGAAGGTCCCAGAGGGCGGCGGTGACGCCTATCTGGCGGTCGAGCGGGACCTGTGGAAGCCGATCCACAAGGAACGGGTCCGTCAGGGCACCATCATGTCGTGGAGCGTGTACGGCGGCTCCTTTGTACTTCTTCTTGGTCGCCTCCGGCTCTGACCAACTGAGCTACGGCCCCGTACCGTACGCCGACGTCGTCGGCCCTCACCACCTCGCCGAGACCGTTCGGCTGACCGAAGCGCCTGGCGGGAGCCTTCAGCGGCCGCGGGGATTCCCGGAGCGAGCCTCGAGGCGCCCCTAGGAGACCCCGTAGCGAAGCGGGGTGGCTCCGAGGATAGGCGCCGGAAGCGAGACGGAGGGAACCCCGCAGCCGCTCCCCGGGCTCCCGCACCGCCGCTATAGCGTGCCGTAGAGCCGATCCCCCGCGTCTCCCAGCCCGGGCAGGATGTACCCGTGCTCGTTCAACGCCCGGTCCAGCGTGGCGGTGAATACCGGCACCTCGGGGTGGTCATCCAGCAGCCGCTGCACGCCCTCCGGCGCCGCGACGATGCACATCAGCTGGATCCCCCCTGCCCCGCTCTCCTTCAGGAAGGAGATAGCCGCGCTCGCCGATCCCCCGGTGGCCAGCATCGGATCGGTGACGATGAAGCTCCTCTCCTCGGGGTTCGGCGGAATCTTGAAGTAGTAGTCCACCGGCTCGAGCGTGTCGTGATGCCGGTAGAGGCCGATGTGTCCCACCCGCATCGTCGGAAGGAGGCGCATGACGCCATCGACCATCCCCAGGCCGGCACGCAGGATGGGTACGAGCGTGATCCGACGGCCGCGCACGCGGTGGCCCTTCGTGTATTCGAGCGGCGTCTCAACCTCGTATTCCTCGGTCTTCAGGCCCGCCGTTACCTCGTAGGCCATGAGCATCGCGATCTCATCGACCAGCTCCTGGAACTCCTTCTTCTGCGTGTTGACGTCCCGCAAGAGCGAGATCTTGTGCTTCAGGAGCGGGTGACCGATCACCGTCAGGTTCGGAAAGTCGTGTGTCTCAGCCAGCGCTCGTCTCCTTTCAACCTCTCGACCTCGGATACCTTGTCCTTACCTCGCCTATTCTTCCACATAGATGTGGGGCTCGCCAGCTTCGATCACTCCCACCAAACTCGCCGCGTACCCGGCCGCCCCGAGGCTATCAGCCGCCACGTCCGCCTCCTCTGGCGAAAGGAAGGCCAGCAAGCCTCCCGACGTCTGTGCATCGGAGAGGAGCACCCGAAGCGATTCCTCGACGCCGGCTCCCCAGGTTACACACTCCTCGACCGATCGCCGATTGCGGTCCGTCCCTCCGGGCCGCACCCCCTCGCCAGCCAGTTTGAGCGCTCCGGGCAGCAGAGCCGGAGCGGTGGAATAGATTCGGGCGGCTACAGCCGAGGCCCGGCAGACTTCGGCCAGGTGGCCAAGGAGGCCGTAGCCCGTCACGTCCGTCGCCGCGCGGACAGCGTGCCCACTCAGGATCTCCGCCGCCTCCCGGTTCAGCTGACGCATCGAGCGCACGGCCTCGGCTACGTCTTCATCGCTCGCCACTCCCTGCTTCAAGCCGGTCGAGATGACCCCCGTACCCAGGGCCTTCCCGAGAAGGATCGCATCGCCGGGGCGCGCTCCGCTCTTTCGCCACGCCAGCTCCGGATCGACGAGCCCGAGAGCCACCATGCCGAACTTCGGCTCCGGGTCGTCGATCGAGTGCCCACCCGCTACGGAGATACCCGCCGCCGCGCAGCTGTCGGCCGCGCCCCTGAGAATCGCGCCGACGACTTCGACACCCAGCCGGTCGAGCTGAACCGCCAGCACATTGAGCGCGAAGAGAGGGCGGGCCCGCATGGCGTACAGGTCGCTCAGCGCGTTCGCCGCCGCGATCGCCCCGAAGTCCTCCGGCTCATCCACGATCGGCGTGAAGAAGTCCAGGCTCGCGACGATCGCCTGGTCATCTCCGAGGCGATACACCGCGGCATCGTCGGGCGACTCGAGTCCGATGAGCAGACTCGGATCTTCCCTCAACTCAACGAACCCCAGAACGTGTTGCAGGTCCTCCGGACCCAGCTTGCACGCTCACCCGGCTCCGTGAGAGTATTGAGTGAGTCGAACGCGTTCAGCCGAAGGCGTATTCATGCCGGAAGCTACAGACGCCGCAAAGCCGCCTGCAACGCGAGACCGATGAAGTGGCACAGAAGCCGGGATCGCGGAGACGAGAACCGGCTAAGGCAAGAGATGGTGGAGCACCAGATCCGCCGGCGCGGGCTCCGGGATGAGTCCGTGCTACGCGCGATGCTCGAGGTGCCGCGTCACCTGTTCGTCGACTCGCACTGGGTGGCCGAGGCCTACGGCGACCACGCTTTCCCGATCGGTTACGGCCAGACGATCTCGCAGCCCTACATCGTCGCCCTCATGACCAGCCTGCTCGAGCCGGCGGCGGGCCTCAGAGTCCTAGAGGTCGGCACGGGCTCGGGGTACCAGGCCGCGATCCTGGCGGCCTGCGGCCTGGAGGTCTATTCGGTCGAGCGCATCCCCGAGCTGTCGGCGTGCGCACGCCGCAACCTGGCGGCGGCCGGCTACCTCGAGCGGGTGCACCTTCGCGTCGGGGACGGCAGCAAGGGATGGCCCGAGGAGGCGCCCTTCGACCGCGCGATTCTGACAGCCGGCGCCCCCGATGTCCCACCCGCGATCGTGGAGCAGCTCGCACCGGGAGGCCTGATCGTGGCGCCCGTGGGAAGCTACGGGTTGCAGACGATCTACCGGTACCGCGACGTGAACGGCGAGCTGGATCGGGAGCCGATCGAAGGAGCCCGCTTCGTCCCGCTCATCGAGTCCGAAGCGCCGGCCCGGCCGCCCGCCGGGGAGTCCGGAGGGCGGACATCAGGTGGAGCAGAATGTGAATAACCTTAGGCTAATGTTTTACTACCAGTTACGCTCGACCACCGGGTCTCGCAGCCGGCCTCGTCTCAGCGTCTTGTCGCGGACGTCGTCCTCGGCCCCCGCAGCCTGGCGAAGCAGCTGCTCCGCCTCCTCGCGCGTCAGGCTCGGCGCCTGGCCGCCCGGTTCGGCGGGGCCCTGCTGCCCGGCCGACCCACCGGCGCCACCCTGGTCCTGATCCTCGTCCTGGCTCGACCCTCCCCCACCTGCGGATGCCTCCTCCAGCCAGCGGTTGACGAGCTCCAGATTCCAGCGCGTGTTGGGGTCCTCCGGATCTTCGCGCAGGACCTCTCTGAACGCGTCCCGGGCCGCGATCAAGCGTTGACGCCTCTCATCATCGGGAGCTTCCCCTTCGGGATGCCCCTCCATAGCGTTGGCCACGCCGAGGTTGTAGCGGGAGAAGCGCTGAACCTTGCCCTGCGCCTCCTCGGCTGCGCGGGCCAGCTCAGTCCGGGCCTCCGGCCACTGCTCGGCAGCCAGGTAGGCGGTGCCGAGGTTGTACCAATCCCGCGGGTGCTCTGAGTTCTCCGCTCGGGCACGGTACTCGGCGATCTTGTCGGCGGCCTCGTCGCGACCCTCGATCACGTCGGAGGGCACGCCACGCTCCACCCGAGCCTCTTCGGACTGAACGCCATCCTCCTGGGCGCGCGCCGGTACCGCAGCACGGAACAAAGCCAGCGCGAGCGCGGCCGGGACAAGGGCGGCCATTCCGGGGATCGCCAATCTCGGCGCCGACATCGCCCGCCGGAGCATCCCTATCATCAGCACCTCCTCGCCACGAAGCCCTCGGCCCAGAGCGCCAGGAAAGCGAGCACGAGGAAGATGTTCGCGGCGCCTGCATTGGTCGGGCGGTCTTCGACGCCCGCGAGGCTGAGCCTGGAGACGATCCGCGCGACAACGTCTTCATCAGCCTCCTCGTAGGAGCCCCCCGTCTCCCGGGAGATCGCCTTGAGTGACGCGTCCTCGAGCCGAGTCGTCACGATCTCTCCGTCGGGACCTCGCAGGTAGCTCCCCGGAGGGCCGGCGCGCCGACCCGCCAGGCCCACGGCGGCCGCCGCCGAGATCCGTCCCCCGTCCGACGTGCCGAGGCCGATCGCGTGGATCTCGACGCGATCCTTCGACGCGCGATCGGTCGCTTCGAGGAGCTCCTCCATATCGCCTTCGGTGGATTCACCGTCGGTGAGCACCACGATCGCCTTGCGCGTGTCTTCCTCTCCGCCGTCCAGCACCTGCAGCGCCTGGGTGAGGCCCGACGCCAGCGCCGAGCCGCCGCGTCCGACCACGGCGGGATGGACGCTCTCGGCATACATCAGCGCCGCATCTCGATCGGTCGTGAGCGGGGACAGGACATACCCGCGACCGGCGAAGTAGACGATGCCGATACGTCCCGGGAGAGCAGTGATGAACTGCTGCGCCAGGTGCTGCTGCACGGCGAGGCGGGTCGGCGTCAGGTCGTCGGCCAGCATCGAGTTGGAGGCGTCCAGCACGAGGACCGTCTCGAGGCTGGCCGGGTCCTGTTGCTCGTCATCGTCCCGCCGATCACCGAGGACGGCGAAGCCGAGCGCCACGATCCCGACCGCCAGCGCGACGCCGCGAAGGACGGTGAGCACGGGGGACGGCTCGCCGATGAGAAGTCGGATGACCCGTTGGTCGGCGAGCCGCTGCCTCTCCCGGCGCGCCCGCCAGATCGCGGTCCCGCGGAGCGCGAGAACCAGCATGACCGCCAGAACGACGAGGGCCGGCTTCACGCGTGCAACACCCGAAGGCCACGCGTCGCCGCGCCGGCCAGCTCGAGGAGAAGAAGCCCCACGGCCAGCCACAGCAGCTCCGGCCGGAGGGCGACGCTCTCTACGGTTCTGATCTCACGAATCGGCGCCGTCTCCAACTCGTCGATCCGCCGATAGATGCGGCCGAGAGCCTCCGGATCCGTAGCGCGGAAGTAGAGACCCCCCGTCGAGCTCGCGATCGATTCCAGCAGCTCCTCGTTCACCCGCACCTGGACATTGGCGTACTGGTAGCCGTAAGCCGTTCTGGCGATCGGCACGGGAGCCACGCCGTCCCGGCCGATTCCGATCGTATACACCCTGATTCCCAGCGCCTCGGCCGCCCCCGCCGCATCCAACGGCGCGATCGTGCCGCTGTTGTTGTCCCCGTCGGTAAGCAGGATCACGACCTTCGAGCTCGACTCGAGCCCGCGCAGCCGGTTGGCCGCCGTCGCGAGCGCCACGCCGATCGCGGTGCCGTCTCTCAACTGCCCCACGTCCAGCTCCTCGACCGCCGTCAGCACGAGATCGTGATCCAGCGTCCCCGGGATGACGGTCAGCGCCTCGCCCGAGAAGCTCACGAGCCCGATCCAGTCCTCCTCGCGTCCGTCGATGAAGCGTTGCACTTCCCGCTTCGCAATCGCTAAACGATTCTCGGGCCTGAAATCCTCGGCCAACATGGAGCTCGAGATGTCGACGACGAGCACGATCGCGACCCCCTCCGTCACCTCCTCCACCTTCTGAAACAGCCGCTGAGGCTGTAGAAGCGCGGCGAGGATGAGGACGAGGGCGGCGGTGCGGAGCATCGGCTGCCAGTACCACCAGAGCCAGCGAAGCGGACTCGACGCGGAACGCAGCAACGACGTCTGCGTGTAGGGCACCCGAACGCGCCGCCGGTGGGCCAGCCACCAGCCCAGGGGGATGAGCGGCAACAGGAGCAGGAAGCCCCAGCCGGAGAAGCTGAGCCCGTTCATGAGGTCTCTTCCTCGCCGAGCTCAGGAGGCTCGTGCCGGGACGCGATCCAGGCCCCGCACGCGTCCGAGGCCTCGATCGGGCCGCCGTAGCCGCCGCCCAACCGCGCGAAGCGCACGCGCGCCGAAAAGTAAAGGGCGTCGGCCAGAGCCCGGTTGCCGTTCACGACCGCGCGAGTCGGGACCCCTGGCGCCCAGGACTCGGTGGCCTCCAGATAGCCTCTAAGCACGGCTTCGAGGCCATCGCAGAAGGCCTCGAGCGTCAACTCACCGGCACCCCAGCTCGACACCAGCTTCTTGAGCTCCTCGAGCGCCCGTTCCCAGGAGGTCAGCTCCCGCGGAGCCTCCTCGGGATCCTCCTCCTCCCGCTTTCCGTACGTCCGATAGGCCCAGAGCCCTACAAGCAGGGCGATCAAGGCCAGGATGAGCAGCAGGGGGAACGGCAGGGGGCGCAGGTAGGGAAGCGCCTGCCGGAGCTCGAGCCCTGCGATCTCAGCCGGTAGCACCGTTTCCACCGTTAGCTTCGGCACGGGCACGACGATCTCAAGCGGCTCGGCCTCCCCCTCCGAAAGGAACACCTGCACCTTGATCGGCGGCACCTCATGCTCGCCCGCCGTCCATGCGACCATCCGGTAATAGGCGCGGGAGGCCCCGGTGCGCGGCCTGCGGCGGCCGATCTCGGCTTCGCCGGCCTGCTCCAGGTCCTCGGTCGCCTCGAGCACGCCCGGCAGCCGAACCTCGGCGCCTCGCGGGGTCGTCACCGTCACGCCGATGCGAAACGGCTGGCCCACGTGGACCGTGTCCGGGAACAGGGCGGCGGCGGCACGAACGTCATCCTGGCCGGCCGAGGCGCCGGGTAAGCTCAGGACCAGAGCGGCGGTGAGGGCGAGGGATGCAAGGGCTGGGCGTCTCATCGACGCCTCGCTCGCGCCCGCGCGCCAAAAAACGCCGCCAGCTCAGGAGCGTACGAGGCGTTGGTCCGAAGCTCGATCTGGTCGATCCCCGATCGGCGGATCCCGCGCTTCGTCTCACGTCGCTGCTCATCCGCCATGCTATGGAGGCGGCGGCGTGTGCCGGCATCGGCCAGATCCGCGATCTCGCGCACACCCGTCTCCGGGTTCTCGACCTCCACGAGGCCTGACCGCGGGAGATCGAACTCGGCTGGATCATGGATCTCGATAGCCACGACGTCGTGTCGTCCCGCCGCGGCGCGCAGCGCCCGCTCGGGCCTCTCGCCCAGGAAGTCGGAGATCACGAAGATGAGGGACCGGACCTTGAGGTAGCGATTCGCGGCATCCAGCGCCGCATCCAGATCGGTTCCCTTCCCCTCGGGCCGGAAGCGCAGGAGCTCGTACAGCAGGCAGAGCACGCGGCCACGGCCCCGAATGGGCGGGAGGAAGCGTTCCACTCGGTCGGTGAACAGGAGCAGGCCGACGCGGTCGTTGTTACGGGCTGCCGCCAGTGCCAGCACGCCCGCCACCTCGTACGCCAGCTCGCGCTTCAGGCGGCGACGCGTCCCGAACTCGGTGGATGGGGAGAGATCGACCACCAACAGAACCGTCAGCTCACGCTCCTCGACGAAGCGCTTGACGAAAGGCTTGCCCATCCGGGCCGTCACCTTCCAATCGATCGAGCTGAACGGGTCGCCGGACTGGTAGGCGCGAACCTCGGAGAACTCGATCCCATGACCTCGGAAGACGGAGTCGTACGCGCCGAGCGCACGTCCGTCGACGAGTCTTCTCGCCTTCAGCTCCAGACGGCGGGCCCGAGCCGCCAGCTCGGAACTCCGAACCGGTGCATCGTCATGGGTCGCGCTTCTCCGCCACAGCCCGATCACGGCACGGAAACGGTCTCCAGCAGGCGGTCCAGCACGGCCTCGGAGCTCACCTGCTCCGCTTCGGCCTGGAAGGTCAGTACGATGCGGTGCCTGAGGACGTCTCGAGCGACCTGCTGCACATCCTCTGGGAGCACGTAGGGTCGTCCCTCGAGGAAGGCGTAGGCGCGGGCGGCGCGGGCCAGATAGATGCTCGCGCGAGGGGAAGCGCCGTACTCGATCCACTCCTTGACGCCGGCGATCCCCGCTGCCTCGGGGTCGCGGGTCGCCAGCACCAGGTCGAGGATGTAGTCCTCGATTCGCTCGTCGAGGTAGATCCCGGGGAGCCTCTCGCGGACCTCCAGGATCTGTTCCGGATGCACGACCGAGTCGATCGGCGCCAGCCGCTCCGTCACCATCCGCCGCATCACCTCGCGCTCTTCCTCGCGGCTCGGGTAATCCACGTGGACCTTGAACATGAAGCGATCGACCTGGGCCTCGGGAAGCGGGTACGTGCCCTCGTGTTCGATCGGGTTCTGCGTCGCGAGGACGAGGAAGGGCCGGGGTAGCTGATAACTCGTGTCGCCGATCGTGACCTGGCGCTCCTGCATCGCCTCGAGGAGAGCCGACTGGACCTTGGCCGGCGCGCGGTTCACCTCATCGGCCAGCACGAGATTGCTGAAGATCGGGCCGCGCTTCGGGACGAATTCGCCGGTCTTTTCGTCCCAGATCAACGTCCCGATCAGGTCGGCCGGAAGCAGGTCGGGCGTGAACTGGATGCGGCGGAAGGTCACGTGGAGCGCGTCCGCCAGGGTGCGCACCGCGAGCGTCTTGGCCAGGCCCGGCACGCCCTCCAGGAGCACGTGGCCGCCCGTCAGGAGTCCGATCAGCAGACGATCCACCATCTGCCGCTGCCCGACCACTCGCGCTGCCACCGCCTCCCGGATATCCGTCAGGAAGCCCGCGGCATCGCCGATCTCGCCCGTTAGCCTGGCGAGCTCTGCCTCGGACAGCCGCTCGGCTACTCCCGTCTGCTCCGTCATCCGATCACATCCATGGGCGCATGCCCCTTTCTGGTCTCGCCAACACCCGTCAAATACACCCCCCTACACATCACCTCAGCGTGTGGCGCGAGCCCCTTTGTCCTCAACTCGGAAGACGTAGGCCGCTAGCGCTCCCGGTCGAATCGCTCCCGTTCGCGCCCGAGGATCCAAGTCGCGCTCGGACCCCCGCTCGGCACCCGCGCCGTCGACCTGCTCGCGCACGAAGGCCGCGGCGCGCTCCCGCCATTTCACCCAGGACACCGCGCGAAGATCCACCCAGCCTCGGCTCGCGTAACGCGAGTCGCGAAGCGGCTCTCCCGGCGGCGGCCGGACCTTGATTTCAGGGCCCCGAAGCATCCGCCTGCCGTCCGGCAGCAGGATCGGAAGCCCGATCGAGACGATGCTCGAGCGAAGGTCGCGATCCGTCGCGATCAGCTCCGCCGCCCGCTCGGCCGTCTCCTTCTCGTCGAGCTGCGCGACCGACCGCACGTCCTCGAACAGCTCCTTCAGTATGGCCGCCTCGAACAACAGCTTGCTGAGCCGCGGCGGGCCCAGCATCTCGAACGCGATCGACCGGACTCCGTGCTCCTGCTCCAGCGCCTCCATGCGCCGCAACGCCGCCTCCCGCATCATACCGCCACGGTAGGTCGGCCCGGACGAGGATGCGTCGAGCGCGGCCACGATGTCGCGGCCCGTCGCTCGCCCGATGATCTCATCGATCGTCGTCTCGGCAATCTCCTCCGGCGTGATGATCTCCATCATCCGGAGCTCCGAGATCGCCTCGAACTCCGCCAGGCTGAACAAGCCGTTCTCCCCGGCGTCCAGCCAGACCGATTCAATCGCCTCTTCCAGTTGTTCGCAGACCGCCTCACTTGGCGGCCCCAGCGCCTCCTCAAGGACGACCGGTGCGACCGCATCGTAACGCGGCATCGGCCGCCGGCCGCGCAGCACCGGCCCGAACGCGATCCTCTGCCAGGCGATCGCCGCCGTGGGCTTCACCTCTTTGACCACCGGTGCATCCGGGGTCCGCGCCATAAGGAACAGGAGGAGCGAATGCGCTCCCGCCACGCTCGCCTTGGCGAGCAGCGATCGGGAAGGACGCTCCTCCGAGTGCGTGAACGGAACGTTCAGACCCATGCCGCCGGTTCCCGACGTTCCGATCTTCAGGTAGACCTTCGTCTTCGCCCGCCGCATTCCCTCCAGTAGCAGCTGCACGTGCCGGATGAGCTGCGGCAGATAGAGCATCGTCAGGTGGGCTTCGACCTCCGCCGAGTACACGCGCTTTTCCGCCGCCGCCTCGCGGAGGCGTTGAGCCGATTGGAAGAGAGACTGGTAGGCGATCGCGGTCGCCGTATTGATGCAATCGATAACGATGTGGGGCCGGTGGCGTTGGAGCAGGGAGAAGAGCGTCGAGTTCTCGAACGCCTCCTCGTTCAGCTCTCCGAAGATGTCATCGACGAGCTCTCTCCGGAGCTCATCGGAGCCGAGGATCTCCTTCCGCGAAAGTTCGCGGTGCTCGCGCCGGACGAAGATGTCTCCCCACTCGGGGATGATCTCGATCTCGTCCGCGCCCGGCACGCTTCGCAACGCGTCCACCGCCTCCCGCGATTCTTCCTCCCAGAGACCGCCGATGACGATTCGCGCGGGTTTCATCGGAATTAACCTGCGCGCGATCGCCGAGCCGACGAGCCCCGATCCGCCGAGGATCACGACGACGCGATCAGCTATGTCCACACTTCACTCCCCTCTGTCTATGTCGAGTCAGCCCGTCGAGTCGACGTCCTCATTCTGTCGGGTCGCGACGCAGCGCGGCGATCTCATTGGCGGAGAGATCTCTCCACTCTCCCGGCCGAAGTTCGCCGAGCTCGATCGGCCCGTGGAAAGCCGTGTCAGAGACCGGATCTTCACACCCAGGGCCTTCATCATGCGGCGGACCTCCCGGTTTCGCCCTTCGTGCAACACGAGCTGCAGCGTCGCTCCTCGCCGGCCCCTCCCGGAATCCAGCCGAGCTTCGTCGGCGGCGGCGAGACCGTCCTCCAGCTCGACGCCGGCAAGCAGCCGATCCGTCAAGTGGGCCGGCGGCGGGCCGACCAGAGCGACCTGGTACCGGCGCGGTGTCTCCGAACTCGGATGCAGGAGCCGATGAGCGGCCTCTCCGTCGTTGGTGAGGAGCAGGAGCCCCTCGCTCATAATATCGAGGCGCCCGACGTGAAACAGCGGGCGCAGTTCGGCCGGCAGCAGGTCGTACACGGTGGGCCGCTTTTGGGGGTCCTCCCTCGAGCATACGTAGCCGGGAGGCTTATGCAGCGCGATCCATCGCGGCGGGAACGGCTCGACCCGCCGGCCGTCCACCTCGACGACGCTCTCCGGCTTCACGCGCGTGCCGGGACGGATGACGACCTTGCCGTCCACACGAACGCGGCCGGCGGCGATCAACTCCTCGCAGGCTCGCCTCGACGAGACTCCCGCCCGCGCGAGGTACTTCTGCAGCCTGATTTCCTCGATCAAACGGTGGCGGGCTCGTGCGTGTCCGGCTGTGCCGCGTCGTCGGCCTGATCAGCCTCATCGTCGGGAGCTGGGCTCGTCTCGACCGATCTCGGCGTCTCCGAATCACCTGCCGTCGCTTCGACCTCAGTCTCGGGCGGGACCTCCAGCGTGCGCTCGGCCTGCAGGATTACGGGCAGGTCCTCGAGCCGCGGCAGATCGGCAAGATCTCGTAAGCCGAAATGGTCCAGCAAGCGCTGAGTCGTCCCGTACAGGAGCGGCCGGCCGAGGCCCTCGCCTCGCCCGACGACGTCCACCAACTCCCACTCTTGGAGCGTCCGGAGTACCGTGGTCGAGCCCACCCCTCGGATGTCCTCGATCTCGACGCGGCTGATCGGCTGTCGGTAGGCGATGATCGCCAGCGTTTCCAGAGCGGCCGGAGAGAGGCCGTACGTACGCGGGACGGAGTCGAATCGCTCCAGGTAGGGTGCGTACTCCGGACGGGTGAGAATCTGATATCCGTCGCCCAGGTTGTAGATCTGGAACGACCGGTCGCTCCTCTCGTACTCATCGCGCAACTCGCCCAGAGCGTCCTGCACGATCTCGACGGTCAACGACTCGTCGGCACGCGCGATGTCGCGCGGCGTGAGCGGTGATTGGCTCGCGAACAGGGCGGCCTCGACGATCTGGGCAGGCCTCATCTCTCCTCCTCGGCGATCTCGGTCACCCGCCTTCCGCGCAGCAGGAAGATCGTGCCGAACGCGCGGACCTGCTCGAGCCGAATCACCTGCCGTCGCGCCAGCTCCAGGCTCGCGAGCAGTGCTGCGACCGCATGCTGTCGGGTACCCCAGGGCTCGAACAGCTTGGTGAACGCCAGGCGCTTTCCCTTCCGGAGAAGCTGCCGAACGAGCTTGATCTTCTCGGCCACGCTCACCCCCGGCAGCGGTGCCCGGTGAATCCGGGCCGCCGCTCGCTCCAGTGCCCGGCGCGCGGCTTCCATCAGGTCCACGATCCCGATGTCGACCTCGCGCTCGACGTCCTGCTGCACGACCCGCGGCTCGACATAGCCCTTCCCGAAATGGCGGGACCGGTCGCCCTCTGCGCTCGAGAGGACATGGGAGATTTCCCGGAAGTGCTCGTACTCGAGCAGCCGCCGGACCAGCTCGGCGCGCGGATCCTCGTCCCACTCGATCTCGCCCGAGCGAGGAAGTAGCAGCTGCGCCTTGATCCGCACGAGCGTAGCCGCCATCTCCAGAAACTCACCGGCCTTGTCCAGGTCCAGCTGCTCGATCCCCTCATCGAGCGCGGCCTGGAACTGATCGGTGATTCGAGCGATCGGGATGTCAAAAATATCGATGTCCTGGGATCGGATCAGGTGCAGGAGCAGATCCAGAGGACCGCTGAAGCGCTCGAGATCGACGACGAAGGGCTCGGCTCCACCCAGGTCACGCGGCCGGGGGATCGCCTGGATCGTTGATCCGGTCATCGGCAGGCCCTCAGGATACGCCGTCGATCAACCCGCGCGCGATCTCCATCAGGAAGTGCACGGGATAGAGCAGCGTCCCCAGCAATCCGGGGACGAGGATGACCACGAAGAGCAGGACCATGCCGTAGCGTCCGACTTCGCGGTAACGCGCGCCCAGACCCGGTGGCAGCAGATGATAGAGCAGATGCGAGCCATCGAGTGGCGGGATCGGAATCAGGTTGAAGATCCCAAGCAGAAGGTTGAGGAAGAGCCCAAACTCGGACATCCGTCGGAGCCCACCGGCCAGGCCTGGCGTGCTCGCCTCCACCCCGGCCGCCGCCAGGCCGAACGCCGCCAGGAAGAAGACCAGCGCGAGGATGAAGTTCGCGGTCACGCCGGCGATCGAGACGAGGATGTCCCCCCTCCGGTAGTCCCGGAAGTTTCGGGGATTCACCGGTACCGGCTTGGCCCATCCGATGATGAAGCCAGCCTGACTGAAGAAGAGGAGAAGCGGCACGAGCACCGTGCCCACGGGGTCTATGTGCGGCAGCGGGTTCAAGGTCAGGCGGCCCAGCATGAGCGGCGTCGAGTCGCCCTGGGAGACGGCGGCTCGGGCGTGGGCGTACTCGTGAGCCACGACGGAGAGCAGCAGTACGGGAACGAACAGGAGTAGTGCGTCGTAAGAGGCCATCACGCGCGGCTTTTCTTGATCTCGTTGATCTCGCCCCGCGCCGCCGATATAATTCGCGGCCGTTTTGCCGTTTGTTCAAACGCGAAGTAACGCCAAAGAGGATAGACCAAGTGCCGAATTCAATGAGCGCCCGGAAGCGGCTGCGGCAGGCTTCCAGGAAGCGCCTCCAGAACCGCCAGGTCAAGTCGGCGATCCGCACCCGCATGCGCACGCTGCTCGAGATGGAGAGCCCGGACGAAGCGCAGGCCGCTCTCTCCGACCTGTATTCCATGCTCGACCGCGCCGCCGCGCGCCGCGTGCTCCATCCCAACACGGCCGCCCGCAGGAAGGCCCAGCTGGCCCGCCACGTCGAGCAGCTCTCCGCCTGATCGCCGAGGGGCGGCCCAGCGAACGGTCGCCCTAACGGCTCTCCTCCGTACCCTTCCTGTCTCCCTCGGCGGCGGACTCGTCCTCCAGCATCGCCGACACGGCGTCTAGGCGATCGATCTCATCCATCGATAGGGACTCTAGAAACTCCAGGTCATCGAGGTAGTCGTCACCTTCTGCCTCGGCCGAGGCGTCGGCCGAACTCTCCACGATCGATTCGGCGGAGCTGTCTGCGGCCTCCTCGGCGGGCTCGGCTCCCGCCGACGCCTCCTCCGTCGCGGTCTCCGCCGTCTCTTCGTCTCCCGCAGCTACGGTCTCCGCGGGCTTCGCCGCCTGGATCGCCTCGCGCCACCTGGTTTCGGCCTCATCGGGTTTCGGGCCGGCCTCTTCGGCCTCGAGGCCCGCAACTTCCGCGGCTCCGGCGGCGCGAGTATCGGCAACGGCCACCGCGACGGCTGCGGCCGCCGACTTGGCTTTCTCGCCGGCGCCCTCGACCCCCTTTTCAGGCCGGCCACGTGCGGTGCCCTCTCGCAGGCTGCTCAGCACTCCTGCGACCTCCTCCAGCTTCGCCAGGGCGTCCTGGTCCGACTTCAACTCGGCGTCGAGCGTGGCCAGTCTCTCCTCGTGCTCCGCCTTGCGCGTCTTGAACTCGGCCTCCTTGAACTCGCCCACGGCGAAGCGCAGCTCCGCCTCCTCCAACTCGGCGGCCCTCTCGTCTCGATCCGACTTGAGAAGGGTCACCCGCGTCTGACGCTCCTCGAGCGCCATCTCCATCTCGGATCGGTGGGCCGCCAGCTCCGTCTCCTGGGTCCGGAGTCGCTCCTCGTAGTCCGTGCGGACGCGGTCGTGGACTTCCGGACGTACCGTGCCGGACAGTTCCTCCAGCTTGGCCAGCCACTTCCCGAGGGTGGCCCTATGCTCGAGGAGCTGTGTGATCTCCTTCGGGATGACCTCCTGCGATTTCGCCTTCTCGTTCATCGGCGCGTTGTCCTCGTCTTAGACACTGCTCTGTCCCACGTACGGTGGGGCTCCTTCGCCGACCGGCGACGCCTCCTTCGGCAGCTCGTAGCGACGCTTCCCATCGACCCAGGTGGCCCTTACCCGGCCCACCAGCTCCTTCCCGGCGAAGGGAGTGTTTCGGCTTCCGGACACAAACGTCGACGCATCCACCGTCCATCTCTCCGCGGGATCGAAGACGACAATGTCGCCGCGGGCACCAGGCCGCAACGTGCCCACCTCCAAGCCCATGATGCGCGCGGGGGCGCACGAGAGCCGATCGACGACCCCACCGAGCGAGAGCCGTCCCGACTCGACAAGCTCGATCAGCGCCACGCCGAGAGCCGTCTCGAGGCCTACGACGCCGAAGGGAGCATCGTCGAACTCCCGCTCCTTCTCCTCATAGTGGTGCGGAGCGTGGTCGGTCGCGATCACATCGATCGTCCCGTCAGCGAGGGCATCGAGAAGGGTCTCCCGATCCTCCGCAGTCCGCAATGGAGGGTTCATCTTGGCTTCCGTGCGGTAGCCGCGGACGGCGTCTTCGGTGAGGGCCAGGTGATGTGGCGTAACCTCCGCCGTGACATGAGCTCCGCGCTCCTTGGCGCGTCGCACTTGCTCCACCGCCTCCCTCGTCGACACGTGGCAAACATGGAGGTGCCCGCCCGTGAGCTCAGCGACGTAGCAGTCGCGGGCCACCATGCCGGCCTCCGCGGCGTTCGGCACGCCTTTCAGGCCGAGCGCGGTGGCCACCTTCCCCTCGTTCATCACCCCGCCGCACGAGAGCTCGCCATCCTCCGCATGCTGGAGCACCGGGATGTCGAAGGTCTGGGTGTACTCGAGAAGACGACGCAGGAGTCCGGCGTTCCAGATGGGATTCCCGTCATCCGAGACGGCGACGGCGCCGGCGGCTACCAGCTCGCCGACCTCGGTCATCTTCTCTCCCCGGAGCCCTCGCGACGCTGCCCCCACCGGGTAGACCCGGGCCCCACCGGCCCGCTCGCCGGCGGCCCGCACGAAGCCGACGGCCGCCGGATCATCGATCGGTGGATCGGTGTTCGGCATCGTCCAGACGGTGGTAAACCCGCCGGCGGCGGCTGCTCTCGCGCCGCTTTCGATCGTTTCCTTGTGCTCATCACCAGGCTCGCGGAAATGCACGTGGACGTCGATGAAGCCCGGAGCCACCACGAGGCCGCCGACGTCGACGATCTCGGCCTCATCCGGGCCAACGAGGTCCGGACCGCAGGCCTCGATGCGACCGTTCCTGATCAGCAGAGCGCCCGGTCCGTCCAGCTCCTGAGAGGGATCCAACAGCCTTCCGCCCGTGAGCAGCACCGGCCGGCTCATTCTCCCGCCTCCTTCGCCGACTCGGCACGCTCCGGACTTCCTCCGGCGAGCAGGTAGAGGACGGCCATGCGCACGGCCACCCCGTTGGTCACCTGCGGGAGGATGAGCGACCAAGGGCCATCGGCGACATCGGAATCGATCTCCACGCCGCGGTTCATCGGCCCCGGGTGGAGGACCGTGATCTCTCCGGGTGCGCGCTCGAGCCGCGCCCGGGAGATGCCGAAGAAGCGGTTGTACTCTCGGAGCGAGGGCACGAAGCCGGCGTCCATCCGCTCGAGCTGAAGCCGCAGGACATAGACCACCTCGGCCCACTCGATGGCCTCCTCCACCCGTGAGAGCACGGTCACTCCAAGCTCCTCGATGCCAAGCGGGATGAGGGTCTTCGGCCCACACACGGCGACCTCGGCGCCGCATCGCAGGAGCCCCCAGATGTCGGAGCGGGCCACGCGCGAGTGGCGGACGTCGCCGACGATGCATACGCGGCGACCGGCGATCGAGCCGAACCGGTCCCGGATCGTCAGCAGATCCAGGAGAGCCTGCGTCGGGTGCTCGTGCTGCCCGTCTCCCGCGTTGATGACGTTCGAGGGTATTCGGTCTGCAAGGAACCGCGCCGCGCCTGAGGAGCCATGCCGGATCACGACCATGTCGATCCGCATCGCCTCCAGATTGCGAGCCGTGTCGACAAGGCTCTCCCCCTTCTCCACCGAGGAGCCGGAAGAGGCGATGTTGACGGTGTCCGCACTCAGGCGCTTCTCGGCAAACTCGAACGAGATCCGAGTGCGTGTGGAGGGCTCGAGAAACAGGTTGACGATGGTCTTCCCGCGGAGAACGGGGACCTTCTTACTGCGGCGCTCGCTGATCTCCTTGAACGGCTCGGCGGTATCGAGAATCCCCTCGATCTGCTCGCAGGAGAGCTGCTGGAGCCCCGTCAGGTCCTTTCCGAGGCCGAGTCCGTCGGTGCCGCCGCTGGAAGTAGTAGCCGTCATTCTTTCCTTTCGACCGGGACGCGTCGAACGCTCAACTCGCCGTCGATGCTGGGCACGCTCACCGCGATCTCCTCGCCGGGGGCCACCTCGAATCGGCAGCCCAGATAATCCGGCTGGATCGGGAGCTCGCGCCCACCTCGATCCACGAGCGTGCAGAGCTCGACCTTCCTCGGGCGTCCGAAGTCGGAAAGCTCGCTCAGCGCGGCCCGCGTGGTGCGTCCGGTGTGGAGCACGTCATCCACGATCACCACGTGCAGGCCCGTGATCTCGACCGGCAGCTCCGTGGAACCGATCACGGGCTTGGGGCCGATCTGGGCGAAGTCGTCTCGGTAAAGTGTGATGTCCAGGGACCCGGTGGGGATGGCCACGCCACCCTGCGCTTCGACTTCCGTGGCGAGCCGTTCGGCCAACTCGACGCCCCGACGTCGAATCCCGACGAGCAACAGCTCGGCCGGATCCGGTTCGCGCTCCAGGAGCTGGCGCGCGAGATCCTTCAGCGTGGCATCTGTTTGCTCCTCATCCAGGAGCACCTCGGCCTCTGAGGCCACCGGCATGCCCGACTCGTCGCGGGAGAGCGACGCCTCTATGGTGGTGACATCATGGCGGGGAAGTCGACCGCCCGGCCAAGTATACGTGCCGCTCGGGGATGGCGCGACCCTCGCCAAAGCGCCAAAATCCCTGAAAACACGCTCCTTGTCGGCCTTCCCGGCCCCCTCTAGCTTGGGGCGATGAATTCGGCCGGGCTCGTCCTCGTAACCCTCCTCGGGAGCTCCGGAGGAGCCGTGGGCGCCCACATCGGCGATGCCGCGCTCCGGAGCGAGGGCGGTGCCGGGGCCCAGGCCGAAACCCGGATCGAGGTCGAGGCGCCCCTCGTCGCCCTCTCGGCCGTTCCCGTCCGGCTCACCCTGCGCGTCCCCGAAGAAGGGCCGTGGGTCGAGTACCGGCTCCTGACGGCCACGGGCCGCGAGCTGGCCTCCGGACGACTGGCGGCGGGAACCGAGGAGCGGCTGGACGAGCTGAACCTCGAGGGGCGGGACGACCTGCCGCTCCGACTGGAGTACGGACCGCCCGGCGCACCCATCGTGACCCGGAGCGGCCAATCCATCGAGCTTAGGTGGCTTCCCGGCTGGGTCAGCCTCCTACCTCCGCTCATCGCCATCGTGCTCGCGATCGCGCTCAAGGAGGTGGTCGCCTCCCTGTTCTTCGGGGTCTGGCTGGGCGCGCTCTTCTTCGCCGGACTCAACCCGCTAGCGGCCTTCTGGCGCACGGTCGACCGCTTCATCGTGCCGGCCCTGGCGAACTCCGATCACGTGTCGATCCTGGTCTTCTCCCTGCTACTGGGCGGCATGGTCGGACTCATGTCCCGGAGCGGCGGGACAAACGGCATCGTCGACACGCTGCGTCCGCTCTCCACCAACCCGAGGCGGGCGCAGCTCGCCACTTGGCTGGCCGGTCTGGCGATCTTCTTCGACGACTACGCCAACACCCTCCTCGTCGGGAACACGTTCCGGCCGATCACCGACCGCGTGCATGTCTCGCGGGAGAAGCTGGCCTACATCGTGGATTCAACGGCCGCCCCGGTGGCGGCGATCGTCTTCGTCTCCACCTGGGTGGGCTACGAGATCTCCCTCATCGGCGACGCCCTGGCGATCGCCGCGACCCAGCCCGGCCTGGCACCGCCGGTGGCCGCGGACCTTGCGAGCGCCAGTCCGTTCACCGTCTTCCTCCACTCCATCCCGTACCTCTTCTACCCGGTCCTGGCGATCGTCATGGTCGGCCTCCTCGTGATATCGCAGCGGGACTTTGGCCCGATGCTCGCCGCGGAGCGCCGGGCGCGGAGAGGAGAGGGTCTCTACCGCGACGGCGCGAGCCTTCTGGCGGATACGACCGATCGCACGATCGAGCCCAAGGATGGGGTCTCGGCACGATGGTACAACGCCGCCCTCCCGGTGCTGACCGTGATCCTCGTGGTGCTCCTCGGCCTCTTCTTCAGCGGCCGAGCGTCCGTCGGCTCCGCCACACTGTGGGACATCTTCGGAGCGGCCGACCCCTTCAAGGCCCTGCTCTGGGGCTCGCTCGCCGGATGCCTGGTCGCGATCGGCCTCTCCGTCGGGCAGCGGATCCTCACCCTGGAGGAGGCGATCAACGCCTGGTTGGGGGGGATGCGGTCCCTGGTGCTCGCGGCCGTCATCCTCACCTTGGCGTGGTCTCTGGGAGAGGTCACGGCCGCGCTGGGTACGGCGACCTACCTGACGGGGATCCTGAGCGAGACCCTGATGCCGGCGCTTCTGCCCGCCCTGGTCTTCGTGGCGGCAGCGTTGATCGCGTTCGCGACCGGAACTTCTTGGGCCACGATGGCGATCCTCTTCCCCCTCGTCGTGCCGCTCTCTGTGGCGCTCGGCGGAGGGGTCGGCTTCGAGGGAGGAGGGCACTACACGCTCACTCTCGGCGCGATCAGCTCGGTGCTCGCGGGCTCCATCTTCGGCGACCACTGCTCCCCCATCTCCGACACGACCGTCATGAGCTCGCTCGCCTCGGCCTGTGACCACGTGGACCACGTGCGCACCCAGCTACCGTACGCCCTTGTCGTGGCGCTGGTCGCGCTGCTGCTGGGTGATCTTGCCACGGCGTTCGGGCTGCCGCTCTACGTCTCCTACGCCCTCGCGGTCGCTGCCCTGTATGCCATCGTGCGCTTCGTCGGCCGGCCCAGTGCCGAGGCGGCGACCTGAGCGGAGGATGCCAGGTCGAGACTTCACGCCGGACCCGAAGTCCAAGATAGGTCAACCTCGCCGGTAGTATCCCGTTACGGCTCAGCGCCTTGCGCGATAAATGGACTTGCGCTTGTGAGTGTGGAACGTGACCTTCCGAGAACTGCAGTCAGCCCACCCATCAGCTTGTAACGGAGCAACGGAGGTCTCATGTTCAAGCAAGCCCCGACCCTCCTGCTGGCTAGCGCTGTGGCCCTTGTCGCCGCGGCCTGCCAGCCCGACACCACCACCGGACCCGCCCAAGATCGGATCGCCCAGCCTCGGCTTTCCGCAGCGCGAGGAATGAGCGGAATGAACGCGGGGCAGTGGACGGAAGCCGACCATTACGTCGTCGCATTCAGAGGCAGGACCAGTATGCTCGAAGCAGCCGTGGCCAAGGTCGGAGGCCAGTTGCTTCGTGCCCATCCGGAGATAGGCATCGCGACCGTCACGGACCTCGACGATGCCGGCGCATCCGCTCTGGAGGCAGCGACGGGCGTTCAGTCCGTCACTCGAGACCTCCTTGTCCAGTGGACGCCCCGCGCCGAGGACATGGACCTACAGGCCTCGGGCGAGGCCGACGCCGAAGGGCACTTGGTCAGTGACCCGACAACGGCGTTCTTCTACCCCTGCCAGTGGAACATGGCGCAGTGCAACGGCCCGGGCGCGTGGGACGCGGACGAGTTCGGTGCCGGAGCCACGGTGGCTGTCCTGGATACCGGTGTCGATCCCGACCATCAAGACCTCGCCGGACGCATCGATGTTGCCAACAGCGCGAGCATGCTGAGCAGCCCGTCCATCTGCGACGACTTTGTGCCCGACCAGGGAACGATTCTCGACTTCGGGTTCCACGGCTCCTTCGTGGCGGGGATCATCGCCGGAAACGGCTTCGGAGTGACCGGCATTGCGCCGGACGCCACGATCATCGGCGTCAAAGTGCTGAACTGTCTGGGCTCCGGGACGTTCGGAGACATCGTCGCCGGGATCGTGTATGCCGCCAACCTCAACGTGGACGTCATCAACATGAGCCTCGGGGCGTACTTCCCGAAGAGCGCCTTCGGAGGCGGTCTGCTGAACGGCGCCATCGCCAAGGCCGTGGACTACGCCGCCTCCAGGGGCGTCCTCGTCGTCTCATCCTCAGGCAACGAAGGGGACGAGGCATCCGGAGACGGCGCCAACCTCGACAACGACGCCAACTTCGTGCACTTGCCGTCCCAGGCGGGCTCCGGAATCGCGGCCTGGGCGGGAGATGTCAACGGCGACCTGGCAGCCTACTCAAATTACGGGCGCTCGGGCTCGTATGTCGGCGCGGGCGGCGGCGACTTGACGAATCCTAACCCGCCGCTGGCCGGTTGTGTGCTGCCCCCCTCCTTTCAAGGCGGCATCATATCCGTCTGCTCGTCCTATGCCATCGTCCTTCCCTTCACTTGCGCTACGAACAGCTACGCGTACCCGGGAATCGGCACGAGCTTCTCGGCGCCACTGGTGTCGGGCGTCGCCGCTCTGGTGGACGGCCAGGCCGGAGGCTCGATGAACGCCGGACAGCTCAAGACGAGGCTCAAGAACACGGCGGATGACCTCGGCAAGCCGGGGGCCGACGTCTACTTCAGCCATGGGCGGGTAAACGCCGGAGCCGCGGTGGGCGCCCCGTGACACGCGATTCGTGTCGGCCGATCGTGCCGGCTGCACTCGGATGAACCGCACAGCAAGGGGAGAGGCAGTCTCGTTCGGGGCTGCCTCTCTTCTCTGTCCAAGCTAGCCGGCGTTCCGTCTAGCGTCGCTCCTGGAAGAACCGCCGGAGGAGCTCTGCGGCCTCCTCCTCCAACACGCCTGGGGTCAGCTCGACGCGGTGGTTGAGGCGGGAGTCCTGCACGAGGTTGCCGAGCGAGCCGCACATCCCGGCCTTCGGGTCCGCGGCCCCGAACACCAGTCGATCGAGGCGAGCGAGGACGATCGCCCCGGCGCACATGGCGCACGGCTCGAGAGTCACGTAGAGCTCGTAGCCGAGTAGGCGCCAGTCTCCCTCCGCCTTTGCGGCCTGCCGCAGCGCCAGCGTCTCCGCGTGCGCCGTCGGATCGCTCAGCTCGCGGGTGCGGTTGTGTGCCTCGAACGTTCGGCCGTCGGGCGCGACCAGGACCGCCCCGACCGGTACTTCGTCCGCTCGCCCCGCTTGTTCCGCCAGATCGAGCGCTCGGCGCATCCAGCGCTCGTCAGAGACCCCGTCGCTCACCGGCACCCCGCGGCGCCGCGGTCGCACGCCATGTCACCCCGGTCCGCCAGACAGATCACGGGGTCTCCCAACCCTGCGTCGCCCCCATCGCGTCCAGATAGCCGAGCGCCTGCTGGATCCGGTCCAGTGTGCGCGCGCGGCCCATGAGTGAGAGCACGGCGAAGATCTCGGGGCTCACCCCGGTTCCCATGACGGCGACCCTGAGAGGGTGGATGACCTTTCCGGCTCCAACCTCTTTATCGGCAGCCAGTTGTCGGATCACCTCCTCCAGAGCGTGCGGCTCGAAGTCGTCCAGTGCAGAGAGCCGATCGCTCACCGCCCGCAGGATCTCGGCGGCCTCGGCGGGCCGCTTCCAGAACCGGGCGACGGCCTCGGGCTCGTAGGCGACCTCATCCGTCAAGAACGGAGCGGCTTGCAGCGCCACGGCCTCGACGGTGTTGCCCCTCTCCCGCACGAGATCGAGGACCTCCCTCACCCGTCCCGCCGACCCATCGATCAAGGCCGTCGGGACGCCAGCCTCCTCGAGCGGCCCTCTGGCCAGGTCGACGAGCCGGTCGATGTGCAGGCGCTCGATGTGCTGCCGGTTCAACCAGGTAAGCTTCTCCGGATCGAAGACCGCGCTCTTCTTGAGGATCCGCTCCACGCTGAACGCGTCGATCAGCTCCGAGGGCGCCATGACCTCGCGGTCGTCCCCGGCCGACCACCCGAGGAGGGCCAGGAAGTTGAACAGCGCCTCCGGCAGGATGCCTTGATCCCGGTACGCCTCCACCGAGGTCGCGCCGTGCCGCTTGGATAGCCTCTTGCCGTCTGGCCCGAGGATCATCGGCACGTGAGCGAAGGTCGGCGGCATCGCCCCGAGCGCCTCGTACAGCAGGATCTGCTTGGGCGTGTTGGAGAGATGGTCATCGCCACGCAGGATGTAGGTGATACCCATCGCGATGTCGTCGGAGACCACGGCCAGGTTGTAGACGGGCGTCCCGTCGGAGCGAAGCAGGACGAAGTCCTCGACGTGCTCGTTCTCGACCGCCCGCCGCCCGTGCACGGCGTCCTCCCAGCTCGTCCTGCCGGCGGGTACCCGAAAGCGGAGCGCGTACGCCTGCCCCACCTCGGCGCGCCGCTCGGCCTCGCCCCGCGGAATCCGCCCGCACCCGCAGACCCCGGTCTCGCTTTCCTTCGGCTGACCCGGTTCCGGCCGCGCGCAGAAGCATCGGTAGGCCGCTCCACTCTCGAGGAGACGGAAAGCGTCGGAACGGTGCCGCTCCAACCCGTCGGCCTGGTGGAGGGGTCCCTCGTCGAAATCCAGTCCGAGCCAAGCCATCGAGTCGAGGATAGAACGCGTCATCTCCTCGCTCGACCGAGCCCGATCCGTGTCCTCTATCCTGAGGACGAAAGTGCCGCCGGAATGCCGGGCGAGGAGAAAGTTGAACAGCGCGGTTCGAGCTCCGCCGACGTGCAGATGGCCTGTCGGGCTGGGGGCGAAGCGCACCCTCGGTGCTGGGTTCTCGCTCAAAGTCTCCCTCGCTGCGTGCGTTGCGACATGGTTTCCGAGCCAAGCATCTTGCAGGGTCGGTTTCGCCGTCGCCAGCCACGAGAAGCCCGTCACCCGCCGAGCGAAGCCCGACCCAGCCAAGAAAGGAGCCGGGAAAAAGCCATGGCCGACCCCGCCACCTACATCGTGCAAGGCCTGCGGAGCCCGTTCTCGAGGATCGATCGCGAGCTCGAGGCGTTTGACGCCCTTCAGCTCTCGGTGCCGGTCGCACAGCAGACGGTCGTGGGAGAGATCGGGCTCGGCATCGGCGGAGATCGGCAGGTCGACCTGGTGGTGTGGGGCTCTGTCATTCCATCCCTGGCCGTAGCCAACTGGGGACGCGAGGTGTGGCTGGACGCCGCCCTCGACCAGAGCGTGCCGGCGCTCACGATCGTGCAGCAATGCGCCACCAGCCTGGCCGCGGCGACGCACGCAGCCGCGCAGGCCCGGGCGGGCAAGATCGATCTCGCGCTCTGCGGAGGCGTGGAGTCCATGACCCACACGCAGGTGGGGCTCTCCAAGGATCTGAGCAAGACGGTGCGCCGCGCCGCATCTTCGCGCGGGCCGCGTGCTTTCATGGGGACGCTGGCTGGCGTCCGCCCCAGGGACCTGCGCCTCGCCGTGCCGCAAGCCAAGGAGCGTTCGACAGCGAAATCGATGGGAGAGCACACCGAGGAGTTGGTCCGACGCTGGAACGTCCCCCGAGAGGAACAGGACCGGTTCGCGCTGGCGAGTCACCTCCGGGCGGTTGCTGCCACGGAGCGGGGCTTCTACCGGAAGCTCCTCGTCTCGCCCGGCACCTTTCCGATCAGCGACGACGGGATCCCACGCAAGGACACCTCACTGGACCGCCTGGCGGCGCTCCGCCCTGCCTTCGGAGCGGACGGGTCGCTCTCGGCGGGCAACTCCTCGCCTCTGACCGACGGCGCCGCGGCCTGCTGGGTGGCGAGCGAGGCCGGCCTGGCGCGCCTGAGCGACCGGGCGGCGCGGGCCCGTCTCGTCGACTGGGAGCAGGCGGCCGTCGACATCGCGCGCGACGGACTCCTCATGGCGCCGGCGATCGCGATCCCACGTCTCCTCGCCCGTCACGACCTCGGCTACGAGGAGATCGACCTGTGGGAGATCCACGAAGCGTTCGCCGGACAGGTCCTCGCCACCGTCCGGGCGCTGGAGGACGAGGAGTGGCGGCGTGAGCGCGCCGGGATCGACCGAGACTTCGGGAGCGTCCCGATGGACCGCGTCAATCCGAACGGAGGGAGCGTGGCGCTCGGCCACCCGTTCGCCGCGACGGGAGCGCGCCTCCTGTCGCAGACGGCCCTGGAGCTCGCCGACCTGTCGGCGGGCTCGAGGGCGATCGTGAGCGTCTGCGCGGCCGGCGGTCTCGGCCACGTCGCGCTTCTGGAAGCCGTCTAGGCTGGGCCCGCAAGGGCCGGCTGCCAATACCTACCCGAAGAAGGGGACACTCGCCGGTATGGAGAGGATCATAGAGCCGTTCCGAATCAAGGCGGTCGAGCCGCTGCGCATGACCAGCCGAGGTGAGCGACGCCAGATCCTCGAGGCTGCCTCGTGGAATCTCTTTCGCATCGCGGCCGAGGACATCCTGATCGACCTGCTGACCGACTCCGGCACCGGCGCGATGTCGGCGGAGCAATGGGCCGGCATCATGCGCGGCGACGAGTCGTATGCGGGCGCCCGGTCCTGGTA
>JARRMU010000009.1:0-3545 GCA_037385645.1 Gemmatimonadales bacterium | reverse complement strand
CACATCATCCCGACCCACCAGGGCCGGGCCGCCGAGCGAATCCTGTTCTCCTGCCTTGGAGTGCGGGATCGAATCGTCGTAAGCAACACGCACTTCGACACGACACGCGCCAACGTGGAGTTCCTGGGCGGCCGGCCGGTGGACATCCCGACCCCCGAAGCCCTGACGCCGGACCAGGTCTACCCGTTCAAGGGAAACATAGATCTCGGCGCCCTGGAGCGGATCCTCGCCGATTCCGGGGATGAGGTGGCCTGCGTCATCCACACGATCACGAACAACTCGGGCGGCGGGCAGCCGGCCTCGATGGCCAACATCCGGGCGGCAAGCGAGATCTGCCGGGCGAGCACCATCCCCTTCTTTCTGGACGCCTGCCGATTCGCCGAGAACTCCTACTTCATCAAGGAGCGAGAGGAGGGGTTCCAGGACCGTAGCGTGGAGTCGATCGCACGGGAGATCTTCTCACTGGCCGACGGGGCGACGTTCAGCGCGAAGAAGGACGGCCTTGCCAATATCGGCGGCTTCCTGGGCTCGAACGACGACCAGCTCGCCCAGCAGGAGGAGGCCCTCCTCATCCTCACCGAAGGGTTCCCCACCTACGGCGGGATGGCAGGACGCGACCTCGAGGCGATTGCCGTCGGCCTGAATGAGGTGGTGGAGGAGGACTACCTGCGTTACCGAACGGCGTCCGTGGCCTATCTTGGAGAAGGTCTGACCGAGGCCGGGTACCCGATCGTCCAGCCCCCGGGTGGACACGCGATCTACATCGACGCCGGCGCCTTCCTCCCTGGCATCCAGCCGCTGGAATTCCCGGCTCACGCCCTGGCGTGCGAGCTATACCTCGAGGGCGGAATACGCAGCGTGGAGATCGGGACGCTGATGTTCGGAGGTGTCGATCCGACGACCGGCGAGGAGCGGGTCGCTCCGCTGGAGCTCCTGCGGCTGGCCGTACCCCGGCGTGTGTATACGAAGAGCCACATCGATTACGTGCTCGAGGTGGCGCAGGCGGTCGCCGCGCGGCGCCTGGAGTTGAAGGGGTACCGGATCGTCGAACAGCCGCCGCAGCTCCGTCACTTCACGGCGCGGCTCGCCCCGCTTTAGAAGACGCCTACAGCCCACTTCTCTTTCGTCGAGTGGCGTGACCGATGCCGCGCGTCTAGGCGACGGTTCGCGGCCTCGAGACAAGCCAGGCAGCCACGAAGATCACAGCGACCAGCGCCGCCCCGATGGCCAGGTGGATGGCCTTCAGTGCGCCCGGGTAGAGGGTGAGCGCCATGGCGGCGCCGACACCGACCTGACCCAATCCGACCAGGAGGCCGAGAGCGGACCAGGTGAGGGCGGCGCCATCCCCGGGCCTCCATCGCCGCACGAGGGTGGGTAGCGGGAGCAGCAACAGAAACAGCAGGTAGGCGGCGAGCCGGTGGGTCCAGTGCACGTGCACGAGGCCACCCCCGCGTGGCATCCAGCCCCCATTGCAGGTCGGGAAGCCCAGGCAGGCCGGGCCCGCATCCAGGTTGGCCACCAACGCGCCGAGCAGCGCGACGCCGAACGCGAACGCCGCCAGCGCCATCAGCGTGCGGGTCGCACCGTCACGGCGGACGGCCGGACGCTCGGCGCCTCCCAGGCCGACGCACGCCCCGACGGCCAGAACGACCAACAAGGCCATCGCCGTGCCGAAGTGCAGGACGACCGTGGTCGGCGGCAGCTCCAGCCAAACGGTCACCGCACCGAGGAGCACCTGAACGACCAGCAACACGACGGCGAGCGCCGACAAGGCGAGCAGCGGTCGCCTCACCGCGGCTCGTCTCGGCCACCAAGCCACCGTGGCCAGCGCCACGACGAGCAGGCTCACGGTGAGAGCGGCCAGTCGGTGGCCGTATTCGATGAGCGTGTCGAAGTCCATCGGCGGGATGAGCTGGCCGTTGCACAGCGGCCAATCGTCGCCACAGCCCATGCCGCTGCCGGTGATGCGGACGATCCCTCCGAAGACGATGAGCGCGTAGGTGGCCACGGCGGCGACCGCGGCCAGCGTCCCCCAACCGCTCGTATCGTTGCGAGTCGGATCGTTCATGAATCAATTGGCGTCAGTCGACGCCGATATGGCCTCACTGCAGTCAACGCGAAATCGTGCATCCCGACAGGAGGGCGGCAAGATAGAGGCGAGTCAGGAGGGACGCCACGCCAGACGTGGGACGTCTCGCCCGAGAGATCGGACAGACGGCCGAACCGAGGGCCGGCCGAGAGCCCGCTTGTCGCTGTTCGCCCTGCGCAAGCTCTGGCCGCTCGTGCGTCCGCACCGCGGGAAAGTGGCGATCGCGGGCGTCGCCCTCCTGTTCAGCAGCGCCATCGGTCTCGCCTTCCCTCTCGTAGTCAGGTTTCTGTTGGACGCCGCGTTCGTCACCCGGAATTTGGCCAACCTCAACACGATCGCCGTCGGCCTGCTCATCCTGTTCGCCCTCAAGGGTGTCCTCAACTTCCTCGAGGTCTACCTGCTCGGGGTGACCGGAGAGCAGGTGATCGTCCGGCTCCGTACCGGACTCTTCTCCCGGCTTCTGGATCTCTCGCCGGGCTTCTTCACGGAGCGGACTTCGGGCGAGCTGACCAGCCGCCTCACCTCTGACTGCTCCACCCTCCAGGCCGTCCTGGGCCATCAGGTGGCCGAGCTGTTCCGTCAGATTCTGTATCTCGTGGGTGGGCTGACGCTGCTCGCAGCGCTCCACCCCCAGCTGATGCTGACGACGGCCGCGGTAGCCCCGCTGGTCGTCGCGATCGCCATATTCTTCGGGCGCTACGTCCGCCGGAAATCCACCGAGGTGCAGGACCGGCTCGCTGACGCGAACGCGGTCGCCGAGGAGGCCCTCGGGCAAATCCCGATCGTACAGAGCTTCGTTCGGGAGGGCTGGGAGGCACGGCGCTACGCCGCCCGGATCGACGAGTCGCTGCGCGCCGCCATCAGCCGCGCCTGGGCCCGTGGGCTGTTCTTCGGCGTGCTGGCCTTCGTCGCGTTCGGCGGAATCACGGCCGTACTCTGGCAGGGGGGGCGGCTCGTCCTGGCCGCTCAGATCACGGCCGGAGAGCTCGTCTCCTTCCTGCTCTACGCCGTGCAGGTGGCGGCGGCGATTACGGCGCTCGCCTCGCTCTGGGGCTCGTACCAACAGGCCCAGGGAGCCGCGATCCGGGTGTTCGACCTGATGGAGGTGAAGCCTGAGATCGCCGACCCGCCCGAGCCCGTCACCGTCCCGATGACGACGATTCCGGAAATCGAGTTCGAGGACGTGTGGTTCCGGTATGGCCCTGAGGAGCCCTGGGCTCTGCAGGCCGTGAGCGCGAGGCTCAAGCCAGGAGAGGTCGTAGCCCTCGTGGGGCCGAGCGGAGCCGGCAAGTCCACGGTCGCCGCCCTGCTCCTCCGCTTCTGGGACCCGACCCGCGGCCGGGTATCCTGGAGCGCGCTGGACATCCGGGAAGTCGCCCTGGCCGACCTGAGGGGAGCCATCGGCTTCGTGCCCCAAGAGCCGACGCTCTTCTCCGGCACCGTGTTCGAGAACATC
>JARRMU010000008.1:0-26811 GCA_037385645.1 Gemmatimonadales bacterium | reverse complement strand
CAAGCAGGGAAGGATCCTGATACCGGACCGCATGAGGGAGTTGGTGGGCTTGAATCGAGAAGCCCTGTTTGTAGGAGCCCTGAACAAGATCGAGATCTGGGATCCGAGGCTGTTCCGGGATAGCACGGCAGCTCCCGACCCGAAGTTCGATCCGTTTATCGAATCGATCTTCGCCTGAGGGTTCAGGCTCGCCTGGCTCGCCCGACGAGAGAGTGGGCTTCAGGCACGAGCCGGCGATGGTGGACGAGGTGCTCACGCACCTCGAGCCCGAGAGGGGCGGTTGGTACCTCGACGGCACGACGGGGGGTGGCGGCCATGCAGCCGCGATCCTCGAGCGCTGTGAGCTCGCAATGGTGGTCGGCCTGGACCGCGACCCCGACGCGATCGACGCGGCAAGAGAGAGGCTGGCAGGATACGAAGGCCGGGTGCGGCTCAGGCAAGCCGACTTCCGAGATGCGCCCGAGATCCTACCGACTCTGAAGATAGAAGAGCTGCAGGGAGCGCTGCTCGATCTGGGCGTCTCCTCGTACCAGCTCGACAAGACGGCGCGCGGGTTCTCCTTTCGTCCGGGCACACCGTTGTTAATGCGGATGGGCGGGACAACGGGCGGACGGAGGCCCGCAGCCGACTTTCTGAACACGGCTCCCCTCGAGGAGCTGGGTCGCGTTTTTCGGGAGTACGGGGAGGAGCGGCGGTGGCGGGCCCTCGCGCGAGAGATCGCGCGGCGAAGGGTCGAGCGACCGTTCGAAAGCAGCGACGATCTTGTCGCCGCGATTCGGGCGATACTCGGTCCGACCGTCAGGGCGGGAGACAAGGCACGGCTGTTTCAGGCCGTCCGCATTGAGGTCAACCGCGAGCTGGAGGCCCTGGACGTCGCGCTTCCTCGAATCCGCGATCTCCTCGCGGACCAGGGCCGGCTGGTGGTGATCGCCTACCACTCGCTGGAAGACAGAATCGTAAAGAGAGCGTTCCGTGACTGGAGCCGGAGCTGTGTCTGCCCTCCGGAGCTCCCGATGTGCCTTTGTCGCGGAAAACCACTGGGGAAAACGCTCACGGGACGTCCGGTGAGGCCCTCCGAGCAGGAGGTGGGACGTAATCCGAGAGCACGCAGCGCCAAGCTCAGGGCATGGGAGAGAAGGGGGGACGTGTCGTCCGTGGCTGCACCGTGAGCGGCCGGCAGCGGTTCTGGACGCGCCGTCGGCGCAGCTCGACCTGGATCGGTCTTGGGGTGGTTGTGCTGGTGGCTTCCATGGTCTGGACGGTGCGGAGGCAAACTGAAGCACGAGCCGTGGCCGTGACCATCGATTCTCTGGAGTCCATCGAAGTTGTCGAACGCGCCCGATTCGCTGCGGCGATGCGCCGCGCCGACTCACTCTCGTCCCGGGTTCGACTGCTGGACGCGGCCGGCGAGCTGGGGCTGAGGCCGGCCACCGACGAGGAGATCACGTTCATAGAGGATGTGTCGCCACCAACAAAGGGTACATCGGCGGAGGTCCCTGAGCCTCGATGACGGAAAAGAAAAGCTCTAACCGATCACGAACGCACCGGCTGCGCACGCACGCGCTGGCCGGCTTCTGGATCCTGGGGGCGGCCGTCTTTGTCGGACGATCGGTCCAGCTGCAGCTGCTCGACCATGATGTGTGGCTCGAACGCGCGCGCGCCCAGTACGCGACTCAAGTCGACCTGCCGGCCGAGCGTGGAGCCATTCTGGATCGCAACGGCCGCTCGCTCGCGCTAGCGGCCCGACAGTTTCGAGCCTACGTGGCGATTCGGGAGATGGCCCACCCGGATCGGTCGATCGCCTCCGTGGGGCGCATCCTGGGACTCACCCCGGAGGAGGAAGCGAAGCTGAGGGCGGCTGAAGGCGGGTGGGTCGCCGTGCACCGGAAGGTGTCGGCGAAGGATCGCGACCTTCTCCGTGACGCCGTGCGGCGCGGCCTCCACTTCGAGCCCCTGGCCGCCCGCGTCTACCCGGAGGGAGTCGCGCGCAGCCTCCTCGGAGCCATCGATGCCGAGGGGCATGGCCGATCGGGCCTGGAGATGTCGCTCGACTCGCTGCTGACCGGCAAGACGGGCAAGGCCCTTACACAGAGGGATGGCCGCGGCGAGCTCTACCGGCTCCCCGGCGCGGCTGTCTCACCGCCCGTTCCGGGCCACGATGTGATCCTGACGATCGATACCGAGCTGCAGGGGATCGCGGAGGATGCCCTCTCGAGGGCGATCGAGTCGTCGGGCGCTTCCGGCGGAGATGTGCTGATCGTGGATCCGCGAACCGGCGACCTTCTCGCCGTCGCCAGTCGGCGGCACGACGGGACTCAGAAAGTGCCGGCGTTCACCGATCCGTTCGAGCCGGGGTCGACCGCCAAGCCGTTCCTTCTGGCCTCGCTGCTGTCGGAGGATCTGGTCTCCCTCACCGACAGCATCGACGTGATGCACGGCGTCTTCAAGGACGGCCGCCGGGTGATTCGGGATGTCCATCCGTACGACAAACTGACCGTGGCGGAGGTCGTGCGTTACTCGAGCAACGTGGGCGCCGCCCGGCTCTCGAAACGACTCTCCCACGACGTGCAGTACCGGTACCTGCGCGATTTCGGCTTCGGCCTGCCGACAGGGATCGACTATCCCGCCGAGTCATCCGGCCTCCTGCGACGTCCGGACCGCTGGTCGGGCCTGAGCCAGGCCTCGCTGGCCATGGGGTACGAGATATCGGTGACCTCGCTCCAGCTTGTCATGGCTTACGCCGCGCTGGCCAACGGTGGTCGGCTTCTCCGTCCCCGCCTCATCAAGGAGGTGAGAAGCCACACGGGCGAGCTCCTGGAGCGCCGGGATCCGCAGACCATACGGCGTGTCATAGATGAGGGCGTGGCGGCTCAGATCACGGAGGTTCTCACGTCGGTAGTGGAGAGCGGAACGGGCCAGCGGGCGGCCATGACGACGCTCACGGTGGCCGGCAAATCCGGAACGGCCCGCCTGGTGAGTGCCGGAGGCTACCAGCGCCGATACGGCTCCTCCTTCGTCGCGTACAGCCCCGCCGAAGATCCCAGCCTGGTCATTTTCGCCAAGCTGGAAGACCCGCAAGGCGCCTTCTACGGCGGCTCCGTGGCGGCACCGATCAGTCGGAGCGCTCTGCAGGCAGCGCTCGCCACGCGCGGCATCGAGGTCTCGCGCGGCAAGGCCGTCCCGTCCTCGTTCCGCTTCGATTGGAGGCAGGCGGTAGTTCCGGCCAACCCGTCGGATGAGGGGGATCCAGGCACGCCCTACGTGCCGCCGGCCGTGCCGGATGGCGTACAGTTCGCATCCACCCAGGTGTTGACGGACGCGTCCACGAGCACGCCGGTCGATCCCGCGCTGGACGCGCCGCGCCTCCCTTCGGACTCCCGGAGTGCCAGGCGGCTTCCGGACCTTCGCGGCCTGAGCGTCCGTTCCGCTGCGGCCCGGCTCCACGCGCTCGGTCTGCAGACGAGGCTGGAGGCCTCCGGCAGGGTGGAGTACCAGACGCCGGCGCCCGGGTCGCCCGTGGCAGTCGGCTCCGTCGTTCTCCTGCGTTGACGGCAGGCGGCGCTCCGGCGGACGCGGTGGCGAGACGCCCCTCCCCGAGGCGGGTGAGGCGGAACGACGGACTACGAGAAGAGCGGCCGGCCGGCGATTCGGCCCGAGATCGGATCGACCGGCCTTCGGCCGATGGTGCTTGGAGGGTAGGCGCAGTGATCACACGTGAGGCGGTCGAGGAGCGATTTCGCCTGCGCCGGGTGCCGGCCCGCTGGCAGGGGGAGTCGCCGGCCGACTTCGAGCGGCTCACCGCCGACTCCCGCCTCACCGGTCCGGGCGATCTCTTCGTAGCGGTCGCCGGACTCAGGTCCGACGGCCACTCCTTCATCCGTGATGCTGCTCGGGCGGGGGTGGCGGCCGCGGTCGTGGAGCGCCCCGCCGACCTGGATCTGCCACAGCTCGTCGTTCCCGACACCCGCGTCGCGCTCGCCGACCTCGCCATGCTGTGGGAAGGCGATCCGGCCGCCGGGATGCGGCTGATCGGCATCACGGGCACGAACGGCAAGACGACGACCGCCTGGCTGGTCCGGCATCTTCTCGCCGGTCTCGGCCGCTCCGCCACCCTCGGGACTCTGGGGATCGTGGATGCGGGCGGCCAGCGCCACCCCGGAGAGCTGACGACGCCGGATCCGCTCGTTCTGGCCGGCTCCCTGGGGATCCTGCGTGACCGAGGCGTGGAGCTGGCGACGATGGAGGTCTCGTCACACGCGCTTGACCAGCGCCGCGTCGACGGCCTTCGCTTCGACTACGCGGCCTTCACGAGCTTCAGCCGCGAACACCTGGATTATCACGTAGAGATGGCCAGCTACCGCGACGCGAAGCTTCGTTTCGCGGAGCTGCTGGCGCCCGGCGGCGTCCTGGTCATCAATGGCGACGAGCCGGCGTGGGACTCCCTCAAGGCCGGGCCGGGCGAGATCGTTACGACGGGGTTTGGCGACGGTCTGCAGGTGAGAGCCGAGTCGGTGGAAGCGCTTCCGCGCTGCACCCGATTCCGGCTCTGTGGAGAGTACGGGGACGCCGTGGTGGAGCTCCCGCTCATCGGCCGGTTCAACGTGGAGAACGCCCTCACAGCGGCCGGGATCGCCCTTCATCTCGGGATGCCTGCGGCCGAGGTGGCCGAGCGACTCGGATCGGTCCCCCAGGTTCCCGGCCGGTTCGAGATTCTGAGCCGGGAGCCCGTCCTCGTTGTCCGGGACTACGCCCACACGCCGGACGCATTCCGGCTCGCGCTGGAGGCCCTGCGGCCGCTTGTCCAGGGGCGTCTGATCATGGTGTTCGGGTGCGGCGGCGACCGCGATGCCGGCAAGCGCCCGCTGATGGGCGAGGTGGCCGGTTCCCTGGCCGGTCACGTCATCGTCACCTCCGACAATCCGCGATCCGAGGATCCGGAACAGATCGCCGCGGAGACGGTGGCCCGGATGGATCCGAGCGTCTACGAGATCGTGCTCGATCGCCGCGACGCGATCGGCCGGGCCTTGAAGCTGGCCGCTCCGGGCGACGCCGTGCTCCTGGCGGGCAAGGGCCACGAGACCTACCAGATCGTGGGCAACCGAAAACTCCCCTGCGATGAAGCGCAGGTCGTGGCCGAGTTGAGAGGGGAAGCTGCGTGAACGGATCGACCGGGGTGGGGGTGGAGGGGTGAGCCAGCGGGTGATGTTCACCTCGAACGGGGTCCGCGAGGCGGTGGGGCTCCCTCCAGATGGCGGAGGCCACAGCTACACCTCCGTCTCCGCCGATACGCGCACCCTGCGGCCGGGCGCCCTCTTCGTGGCCCTCAAGGGCGAACGTCACGACGCGGTCGATCTCCTCCCTGAGGCTGAAGCCAAAGGTGCGATCGGTGCGGTTGTGCCGGAGGATCGATCCCTCCCCGTCACGGAGCTCGAGCTCTTCGGAGTTCCGGACACGACGCGGGCGCTCGGCGATCTAGCCGCCTGGTACCGGCAAGCGCGCGGCGTGCGGGTCGTCGGCATCACGGGGAGCTCCGGCAAGACCACGGTGAAGGAGATGGCGGCCGCTGTCCTTGGCCGTGGCTACCAGGTCTACAAGACAGCCGGGAACCTGAACAGCCAGGTCGGCCTGCCGTTGGCCATCCTCAAGGCTCCCGCCGACGCCGATCTGTGGGTGTTGGAGCTGGGGAGCAGCGAGCCCGGAGAGATCGCACGACTCGCCCAGATCTCCGCGCCCACGGACGCCGTCGTCACGACCGTCGGACCCGCGCACCTGGAGTTCTTCGGGACCGTCGATCGAGTGCTGGAGGAAAAGCTCGCGCTCGTTGCGGTCGCCAGTCCGGACGGAACGGTCGTGGTCGGGGAGCGGCCCGAGAAGCTAGTGGCCGGGGCCCTGGAGTTGAGGCCCGATGCGATCGTGGCGGGCATCGGCGATGCGGCATCCTGGCGTCCCGACGAGCATTCCGTCGGTGCGGAGGAAGTTCGCTTCATCCGCGATGGCGTCGAGTATCGCGTGCCCGCCGGAGGACGCCATCACTTGGCGGATGCCCTCATCGTGGCTGCCCTGGGCGACGCGCTGGGCGTTCCGGCCGCGGAAGTAGCGCGTGGTCTGGGCACCTACCAGCCGCTCGGCATGCGGAGCGCGTTGGAGCAGGTGGGCGAGATGACCGTCATCGCGGACTGCTACAACGCCAACCCGGAGTCGTTCGCCGCTGCGATCGAGTACTGCGAGGAGGCATTCCCGGGCCGGCGGCTGGTCGCCGTCGTCGGGACGATGCTGGAACTCGGGACCGCTTCGCGAGCCGCCCACCGACAGATCGCCGAGCGGCTGATCCGCGCGCACTTCGACCTGGTCGCGGCGACCGGAGACTTCATCGACGCGTTCGAGGGGCTCCGGATCGGCCGCAACGGCACCGGTGTCTTGGCCGCGGACAGCGTAGAGCATCTATGGGCGGCGCTGGCTCCGAGGCTGTCGGGGGATGAGGTCGTGCTCGTGAAGGCCTCCCGTGGCGTAAGGCTCGACGGGATCGTCGACCGGCTGCGGTCCTTCGGGTCGGGCTCGAGCGTCGCGCCCGGCGGAGAGGGAGGCGACTGAGTGCTCTTTCGTCTGCTTTTCCCGCTGTCCGATCGTCACATCATCTTCAACGTCTTCCAGTACATCTCGTTCCGGGCAGCGGGTGCGATGGTCACTGCCTTGCTCCTCACCTTTCTGGTGGGTCCGCCGGTCATCCGCTGGCTCAAGGCGCAAGGGTGGGGTCAGGTCGTCCGGATGGATGGGCCGAGCTCCCATTTCCACAAGGCGGGAACGCCTACGATGGGCGGTCTCATCATCGTGGCCACCGTCCTGCTCTCCACGCTGCTCTGGGCGCGTCTCGACAACTACTACGTGGTGATCGTGACCGCCGCGACAGCCTGGTTCGGAGCGATCGGGTTCATGGACGACTACCTGAAGATCGTCCGGCACGAGCCACGCGGCCTCGTGGTCAAGTACAAGCTTGTTTGGCAGATGGCCGCCGGCCTCACGCTGGGCGTCTTTCTGCTGCTGTTTCCGCTCTCCGGCCGGCCGCCGACACACACGATGCTGCCCTTCTTCAAGGACTACTACGTCGTGTTCTGGGCCCCCCTCTATCCGCTGTTCGTCGCCCTCGTCGTTACGGGAAGCTCGAACGGCGTGAACCTCGCCGATGGTCTGGACGGGCTGGCTGCGGGGCTGAGCGGCATCGCGGCGCTCACGTTCGGACTCTTCGCCTACGTGATCGGCCGCGTCGACACGTCGGCGTATCTCGGCACCTTCTACCTGCCCGGCGCCGGCGAGCTGGGGGTCTTCTGCGCGGCGATCACGGGCGCCGCGATCGGCTTCCTCTGGTTCAACGCGCCCCCGGCCGACGTGTTCATGGGCGACACGGGAGCGCTCGCGCTCGGCGGGGCGCTGGGCGTCACGGCCGTACTTCTCAAGTCCGAGTTCCTGCTCGTGCTGGTCGGCGGCGTCTTCGTGGCCGAGGCCGTCTCCGTCTTGCTTCAGACCGGGTGGTTCAAGTTCACCCGGTGGCGCACGGGAATCGGTAGACGGCTGTTCAGGATGGCTCCGCTGCATCACCACTTCGAGAAATCGGGTTGGCCGGAGGCCCGCGTCGTCGTGCGCTTCTACATCCTCGCCATCCTCTGTTCGCTGGTCAGTCTGGCCACCTTGAAGATTCGATGAGCCTGCCGGGTGCGACTTTGATTCCTCTCGAGACCTTCGATTCCAGCACGCCGAGGCCGAAGGAACCGCTCGTCCGCCCCGGAGATGTGGTGGCCGTGCTCGGACTCGGAGCCTCGGGCGTAGCTGCGGCGCGGTTGGCGAAGGCACACGGAGCCGAGGTGTACGCCAGCGACATCTCGGCCGGGGAGCTTCAAGACGCGGCGGCAGCGGAGCTGGGCGCCGAGATGATCGAGGCCGAGGCGGGCCGGCACGATCTCGACCGCATATGCGCCTCCGACCTCGTGGTGGTGAGCCCTGGCATCCCCCCGTCGTCCGAAGTCCGGCGGGCGCTGCGCGATGCCGGCACGCCCTGTGTGGCGGAGGTCGAGCTCGCATACCGCAACCTCACGTCGCGGGTCATAGGCATCACCGGTACGAACGGCAAGACGACCACGACCGCGCTGTGCGAGCAGATTCTGCAGACCGGCGGGCTGAACGCCCTGGCGGGCGGCAACATCGGCACTCCGCTGTGCGAGATCGCGTTGCGCGAGGATCAGCCGGACTGGGTCGTCGTGGAGCTGAGCTCCTTCCAGCTCGCCGACACCGACGCCTTTACATCGGACATCGGCATACTACTCAACCTCGCACCCGACCACCTCGATCGGTACCGCGACGTCTCCACCTACTTCGCGGACAAGAAGCGTCTCTTCCGCAACGCGGGCGTCGACAGCCGCTGGGTCCTCAACGCGGACGACACCGACGTGATCGAGCTGGCGAGAGGGGTCGAGGGACCGTGCTACCTGACGTCGACATCGGGCCCGGTCGAGCGTGGAGCGTACCTGGATGAGGATGGGGCGCTTCGCCTCGTCCTTCCCGGGCGGGACGAGACCTGGCTGGCTGCCGAGGAGCTGCGGATCCTCGGGAGGCACAACGTGTCGAACGCCCTCGCGGCCGGACTGGCCGCCGCTCTCGCTGGATGTGAGGGCGCCTCCATCGGGCGGGCTCTGTCGGAGTTTCGAGGACTGCCCCACCGCCTCGAGACCGTTGCCATCATTGAGGATGTGCTCTGGGTCAACGACTCCAAGGCGACCAACGTCGCGGCCACGCTGGTCGCGGTTCAGGCCTTTGAGCGTCCGATCGTTCTGATCCTGGGCGGGCGCCACAAGGGTGAGCCCTTCGTGCCTCTGATTCCCTGGCTGGAGCACTCGGCCGGTGTGGTGGCCTTCGGCGAAGCCGCTCCGCAGGTCGTGGTGGACCTCAACGGCTCGGTCCCGGCCGTCCATGTGGAGGGAAGTCTCGAATCGGCAGTGCGCGCCGCGAACGGGTTGGCCCGACCCGGCGACGTCGTCCTCTTCTCCCCGGCCTGCGCCAGCTTCGACATGTTTCGGAACTACAAGGAGCGGGGAAGGGCTTACCGACGGGCCGTCGAGGCGCTCGATCGCGAAGGGGGAGCGGAATGAGCCGTCTTGCGGCCGTCCTCGGCTCGCGCTGGGCGGGCCTTCGCTCTCGGCAGGGTCGGAAGGGCGGAGCGCTCGCGACCCTGGATCTGGCCGGCGAGGAGAGCGGCGCCTATCTGGCGTCGGGGCTCATCGCGATCACCCTGCTTCTCGTCGGCTTCGGGCTGTTGAGCGTGTACAGCGCCAGCTCGTTCACCGCCCAATCGGAAGGCCTGCCCGACAGCTACTACCTGGTCCAGCAGGCGGCGCGGGCCCTGGTGGGCATCGCGGCTCTCCTGGCAGCCAGCTTCGTCGACTATCGGGTGTACCGGCACTTCGCCTGGCCGCTGCTCGCGGCCACCACGGCGCTTCTCATCTTCGTAATCCTGCCCGGCACCGAAGCGATCGCGCCGAGGGTCAACGGCGCTCGGCGGTGGCTGATGCTCGGGGTGACGGTCCAGCCGTCCGAGCTTGCCAAGATCGCCATCGTCATCTGGACCGCGGCATTGGCCGTCAAGAAACAGGAGCGTTTGCGCAGCCTGCGCTATGGCCTGGCGCCGTTTCTGCTCGTGATCGGGCCGATCTGTCTTCTCATTCTGCTCGAGCCCCATCTCTCGGGCGCCATGCTGGTCGGCGCGCTCGCCTTCATCGTGCTGTTCACGGCCGGCGGACGCCTCGGACACTTCCTCTTCCTGGCCATGCTGGGTCTGCCCGTGCTTTGGGATCAGGTCGCGAACACGGGCTACCGGATGAACCGGATGATGGCGTTCCTCAAGCCGGGCATGGGCGCTGACGACATCGGCTACCAGCTCAACCAGTCGCTGATCGCCATCGGATCGGGTGGGCCGTTCGGCGTCGGGTTCGGGGAGAGCCGGCAGAAGCTCCTCTACCTGCCCGAGCCTCAGAACGACTTCATCTTCTCGATCATCGCCGAGGAGTGGGGCCTCATCGGAGCGGTGTTGGTGATCGGGCTCTTCCTCGCCTGGGCGGTCATCGGAATGCGCATCGCCGGCTCGGCACCGGATCTGTTCGGCCGGCTGCTGGCCGTAGGGCTCACCGCAATGGTGGCCGTGGGTGCCTTCGCCCACATCGGTGTCACCCTCGGGGTTCTCCCGACGACCGGAGTGAACCTCCCATTCATCAGCGCCGGCGGTACCGGACTCGTCCTTGCGCTGGGGGTCACCGGCATCCTCGTCAACGTCGCGAAGCAGCGGAGATGCTAGGCCGTGGCCGGCTTCCGGATCCTTCTCGCGGGTGGTGGAACGGGAGGCCACCTATATCCGGCTTTGAATCTGGCTCGTGCGCTGCGCCGGCTGGATCCGGCGGTTCGGCTCCACTTCATCGGTGCGAGCCGGGGCATCGAGGCGCGGGTCCTTCCGGAGAGCGGCCACGAGTACCGGCTCTTGCCGATGCAGCCTTTGTATCGCAGCCAGCCATGGCGGAACTGGCGGCTGCTCACATCGACGCCGGTCGTTCTTCGAGGTCTATCCCAGGCCTTCTCGGAGTGGGATCCGCAGCTGGTGGTGGGCACCGGCGGATACGCGTCGGGGCCGGCGCTCCTGTGGGCGATTCGGCGCGGAGCGAGAACGGCGCTCCAGGAGCAGAACGCGGAGCCGGGGCTCGTGACCCGTCTGCTGGCCCCGCGGGTGAATCAGGTTCACCTGGGATACCCCGAGGCGCAGCAGCACCTGAGGGTGGGGGAGAGAACCCGGGTGTTCTCGTATGGGAATCCGGTGGCGATCGAGCCGGTCAGCGCGCCCTACGACTGGCCGCGGGGCCGCGTGGTGCTGGTGACGGGAGGGAGCCAGGGCGCTCTGGGCCTGAACAACCGGCTGCTAGAGGATCTGACCGGCACGTCGACCTGGCCGGAGGACGTTCACCTGGTCTGGGCCACGGGTCCCGCGCACAGGGATCAGGTGGCTGCAACGGTCGCTCACCTGCCGTTCGCCGACCGAATCCGGGTGGAGACTTTCATCCCGGACCTGGGGGCACAGCTGGACCGGGTGTGCCTCGCGATCTCGCGAGCCGGAGCGATGTTTCTGGCGGAGCTGCAGGCGGTGGGGGTGCCGGCGGTGCTCGTGCCGTTTCCCGGAGCGGGAGCTCACCAGACCACCAACGCCAGAGCGGTGGAAGCGGCCGGCGCGGCGCTGATGCGTCTGGAATCGGAGCTGAAGCCGGGCGAGCTGTGGGACGTGGCATGCGGCCTCCTGACAGACGAGGGGCGACGGGCCCGGATGGCACGGGCAGCGCTCGAACGCGGCGCACCCGACGCGGCGGAACGGATCGCGTTCGAGCTCCTGGATCTGGCGGCCGCGGATCCTACGCGTCCGGCGGCGACGGAATCCACGGGGCGCACGGCGGTGGAGGGGGAGCGATGACCGCTCGGCAACCCGGACCCTGGGACCTCCCTGCCGCCGGCGCCCACATCCACCTGGTCGGCGTCGCCGGTGCCGGCATGCGCGGGCTCGGCCTCTTGCTGGACGCTGCCGGCTACCGCATCAGCGGTTGCGACCGATCCGGCATCGAGGATCTCGTCGAGCTGAGCGCCCGTGGCGCCCGGCTGGTCTCCGGCCATGATCCGGCGCACGTGGAGAATGCCGACCTCGTCATCCACACCTCGGCGGTGCCGGCCGAGCATCCGGAGCTCTTGGCGGCCGCCGGCCTGGGCGTGCCGACGATGAAACGCTCGCGGGCATTGGCGGCGTTGCTCAACGAGCACCGATTGGCGGCGGTGGCGGGGACGCATGGCAAGACCTCCATCACCGCGCTCGCCGGCCTCGCCTGCGCGGCCGCGGGCCTGGATCCGATCGTGGCGGTCGGAGGTCGCGTCGCTCTCTGGCGCGGCTTCGCCCGCTCCGGAGCGGGCGACGTGGCCGTGGTCGAGGCCGACGAGTACGACCGCTCTTTCCTCGATCTGGATCCGTCGCTCGTGCTGATCAGCTCGGTGGAGGCGGAGCACCTCGACACGTACGGAAGCGTCGAGAGCCTCGAGCTCGCGTTCAAGACGCTCGCGGGCCGCGCCGAGGAGCGGGATGGGGTGCTGTACTGCGCGGACGATGCGGCCGCCAGCCGGATCGGGCAGCTGTTCGGGGGACTCGGCTACGGGTTCGCCGAACATGCCGACTACCGTGTCGAGGTCCTGGAGGCGGAGGGGAGCAGCCAGCTCTGCCGGTTCTTCGCTCCCGGCGGCGAGATAGAGTTCCACCTGGAGCTCCCGGGCCTCCACAACGCGCAAAACGCTGCCGCAGCGCTTGCGATAGCGCTCAGGTTGTCGGGGCCTCCCGACATCGGAGCCGGCCTGCCCGGAGTCGCCCCGCCCCACGAGGCGGAGCTGCTGACCTCCGACGCCCTGCGACAGGCTTTCGGCGGATTCCACGGCGTCGACCGCAGAATCCAGCTCCTGTCGGACGAGGGAGGCGTCGCGCTACTGGACGATTACGCCCACCACCCGACCGAGGTCGAGGCGTCGCTCGCGGCGGTGAGGAGCGCCTACCCGAATCGCCGTCTGATCGCCGTGTTCCAGCCCCACCTCTACAGCCGCACGAGGATGTTCGCCGGCGAGTTCGCGGCGGCGCTGGCGGGCGCCGACGAGGCACTGGTGCTCCCGATCTATCCGGCCAGGGAAGAGCCGATCCCGGGCGTCGACGCCCGTCTGATCGCGGACGCGGCGAACGGCGTGCGGCTGGCTACGGAGGCGGAGGCACTGGAGGCAGCCCGGAGCGCGCCCCGGCCGGCCGCCGTGGTCTTCATGGGCGCCGGAGATGTGACTGCCCTGGCGCGCCGGGCCGTCGACGAGAGAGCCGATGCGGTGGGAGGCTGAGGTGCCGCTCGCACCCCTGACGCGGCTACGCGTGGGCGGACCCGCTCCGCGACTCGGCCGGCCCGACTCGCCGGCGAGCCTCCGGGGCCTCCTGGCGGACCTCGCCGGGCAGCCTTTCCGCGTCCTGGGCGGTGGGGCCAACACCCTGGTCGCGGACGCCGGCGTCTCGGAGCCGGTGCTGATCCTCGAGGGCGAGTTCGATCGGCTGATCGTGAACGAAGCAGAGCTCGAGGCAGGCGCGGCCGCGCAGATACCGGCCTTCGTCAACGAAGCCCGCCACGAGGCGCGGAGCGGCTTCCTGTTTCTCGAGGCCGTCCCGGGGACGATCGGCGGTGCCCTGCGGATGAACGCGGGCTCCGCGGACACGGGCATCTGGGATCGGGCGCTGTGGGTGGACGCGATGACGCCCGCGGGAGAGACCATCCGCCTTTCGGCCGACGAGGCGAAGCCCCGTTACCGGGGGGTCGAAGTCCGCGAGGACTGGGTGTTTCTGGGAGGCGCGTTCTCCGCGCCTCCAGGGGATGCGGCAGCCATTCGGGAGGCGCACCTGAAGCGTCGGCGCCTCAAGGTCGCGACCCAGGTCTACGACCTCCCGTCCTGCGGGTCGACGTGGAAGAACCCCGGACCGCCCTTCGGGTCGGCGTGGGAGATCGTCGATCGAGTCGGAATGCGTGGCGTCCGTCGTGGGGACGCGATGATCACCGAGAAGCACGCGAATTTCATAGCGAACATGGGAGAGGCCAGGGCGGAGGACATCCTGGGCCTCATGATCGAAACGAGACGACGCTCACTCGATGAGCTGGGCGTCGATTTGGAGCCCGAAATCCGGATGTGGGGCTTCACGAGGGATGAGCTGCGCGCCGTAGGGGCGCCTGCATGATCTGCGGACCGGTCTCCGCGGGCATGCTGCTTCTGCGGCCCGCAGCCTCGGCGATGTAGGGGGCGCATGACGAGAAGAGGACGCCGGAGGATGATCGTCGTCGGCACAGCCGGCGCGCTCGGGCTGGGAGCGCCGTTCTGGGCTCCCCCCCTGCTCGGAACGCTGCCGGTGTTTCGTGTCGAGCAGGTCGAGGTCACCGGCAACGTCTTCGTGCAGCGTGACGATGTGCTCCAGCTGGCGGCGATCGGGCGCGAGGCGTCGGTGTGGAACGACGGGTCGGTGTGGGAGGCGAGAGTCCGCTCTCACGCCCTGGTTCGCGAGGCCAGAGTCCGCCGCGTCGGGATGCGGGGGATCGAGATTCGGGTGACCGAGGTCGAGCCGCTGGCTCTCGTCATGGCGGAGACGCTCGTGCCGGTGGACGAGGAGGGTCGGGTTCTTCCTCTGGACCCATCGATCTGGGGTCTCAATCTGCCGGTTCTCGCCGGTGGGGCCGCGGTGGAAGATGGGCGCGTGAGCGATGTACGGGCACGAGGCGCGCTGCGCGCGTTGGCGGCCCTCAAGGAGTACGACGACGCATTCTTCGGCCAGATCTCGGAGTTGTGGTCGCGGGATGCCGAGTCGTTGGCGATAGAGCTGATTGAATCGGGTCGAACCGGGCGCGTGCTACTCCCGGCCGCTGATGCCGTGAGGGGATTGCGTCGCGTGGAGTTGGCGCTGGGCCACGCCGCCGATTCGGCGGTGTCGGTAGCCGATGCGCGGTTCGATGGACAGGTGGTCCTACGCGCGAGGGAAAGAGGGTGATCACAGGCGAGCGGTTTGTCACCGGACTGGATATCACATCGACGCACACCTGTGCCGTCGTCCTCAGCGAGACGGCGAAGCACGAGAACGAGCCGACCGCGGCCCGCGTCCTAGGGGTCGGTCTGTCGGCGACCGAGGGGATGCGTAACGACACCGTGACCAACCTGGAGGCGACGCGAGAGGCAGTTCACACGTGCCTCAGGGAAGCGGAGCTGATGGCTGGACGCGAGGTCGACAGCGTGTTCGTCGGTCTCTCGGGCCGGCACGTGGACCTCACCTACTCGACCGGGATCGTGGCGATCTCGGGCGCCGAGGTCGTGACGGGCGACGTACGTCGTGTCCAGGCGGTCGGTCGGGCGGTGCCCATCTCCACGGAGAGGGAGCTGCTCCACGCGATTCCGCAGGGATACTCCGTGGATCATCGCCCCGGCATTCAAGATCCAATCGGGATGGCGGGGACCCGGTTGGAGACGGAGGTCTGCATCGTCACGGCCGCGAGCACCGCCTGCCGCGACCTCCGGAAGGCCGTGGATAAAGCCGGCTACCGCGTGCGCGAGATCGTCCTGCGCCCGATCGCGACGGCCCGGGCGGTTCTCGAGGAGCGGGAGCGCAAGGGCGGTGTCGCGCTGGTCGAGATCGGAGGGGCCTCCACCGAGGTCGCGGTCTTCGAGGGCGACAGGATCATGCGGCTCTTTACCGTTCCCTTCGGAGCGCGAAGCGTGTCGGGCGACATCGTCAAAGGGCTCGGCGTGCCGCCCGACGAAGCGGAACGTGTCAAGGAGCGATACGGAGTCGCCCTGACGAAGCTGGCCCAGCCCGACGACAAGATCGAGGTCTCCGGCCCCATGCCCGGCGCAAAGCGTCGCGTATCGGCGGAGCTTCTCGCCCACATCATTGAACAGCGCATGGACGAGATCTTCGGGCTCATCTACGAGGATCTCGACGAGCAAGGCCTCATGGAGATCCTCGGTACCGGTCTCGTCCTCACGGGTGCGGGCGCATCGATGCCTGGAACGCTCGAGCTGGCTCAAAGCGTGTTCAACCTGCCCGTCAGAATGGGCGAGCCGGGAGTCGGGATGAGCGGTCTGGCCGACGCGGTGAGGCGGCCAAAGTTCGCGACGTCCGTCGGGCTCGCCGCCTACGGCGGCCAGCGAACCCGGCGGAACGGCCGAGGTCCGATGCGGCGCGTCGTCAAAAGGACGAGTGCATGGCTCAAGGACTTCTTCTAGAAGAAGCGGCGGAAACCCAAACCATCCAACGCGGAGGCGCATATGATCTTTGAGTTCGAGGACAGCGCAGCGCGAAATGCGCGCATGAAAGTCGTCGGGGTAGGCGGCGCGGGAGGCAACGCCGTCAACCGCATGATCGACGAGAACCTCGAGGGCGTCGAGTTCGTGTCGGTCAACACCGATGCACAGGCTCTTCGTAACTCGCAGTCACACATGAAGATCCAGATCGGCAAGCAACTCACGCGCGGACTCGGAGCCGGTGCCCGGCCGGAAATCGGCCGCCAGGCGATCGCCGAGAACCAGGACGAAGTCCGCCAGGCGCTCGAGCATGCCGATCTGGTCTTCATCACCGCGGGCATGGGAGGTGGCACCGGTACCGGAGCGGCGCCGGTCATTGGTCAGATGGCCCGTGAGCAGGGGTCCCTGTGCGTGGCGATCGTGACCCGGCCGTTCCGGTTCGAGGGCAAGAGGCGGATGCGGCACGCCGAGGTCGGCTTGCAGGAGCTGCGCGCGGCGGTCGACACCATGATCGTGGTGCCGAACGAGCGCCTGCTCTCCATCTGCGTCGAAGGGACCAGTTTTCGCGACGCGCTCAAGAAGGCGGACGAAGTGCTGCTTCACGCCACGCAAGGGATCTCCGATCTCATCAGCGTGACCGGCGAAGTGAACGTGGATTTCGCCGACGTGCGGACCGTGATGGGCAATCGAGGGGCCGCCCTGATGGGTACGGGCGAGGCGTACGGCGAGAACCGCGCGGTCGAGGCGGCCCAGCAGGCGATTTGCTCGCCGCTGCTCGAAGACGTATCCATCAACGGCGCCACAGGCGTCCTGGTGAACATCACGGGCGGCACGGACCTCGCGATCGATGAGGTCACGACGATCAACTCGATCGTCCAGGAAGCCGCCGGCGACGACGTCGAGCTCATCTTCGGCGCCGTGCACGATCCGGCGCTGGATGAGGTTCTGAGGGTGACCGTCATCGCCACGGGCTTCGGCGAGGCTCCGGAGGAGAGGTTGTTCGAGCCGACCGACGATGTCATCCCGTTTCGTCTCAGTGGGCCTACGCTCGTTGCCGAGCCGGAGACTGCGGATGTGGCCACAGGGCTGGCCGCCGATTTCCGCGGCGAGTTCGAGTTCGGAGGTGAGGGCACGATCGGGGTGGATCCCATCCTGCTGACCGAAGACGGGCTCGACGATCTCGAGATCCCGACGTTCATCCGTCGGCAGATGGACTGAGACTGCGTGGCGCGAGGCTTGCAAATCACGGCCTGGCGGGCTCGCCCGGTGGTCGCCGCCGCGCCACTTTGCCGGGCCGCTGGGAATCGACAAGAGCTTCGTTTTCGCGTTGGCATGGTTTGGGCCTTTGACACGACGAAAAATTGCCTGTTAGGAAGCTAGCGGTCGCATCGGCTGGCACGGCAGTCGTCGCCGTTCTGGTCGGCGCCGTCTGGTTCGGCGTGAGCTCGCGTCGGGGCGATCTCTCGTCTCCGGCGATCCGCACCGTAGTCGTGCCGTCCGGCCCGCCCGAGGTGACGCTCACCGACACCCTGCGGGTGGGTCAGACGCTCGGCGAGCTGTTCGACGACAACGGCTTTGCGGGGCCCGAGGCGGTCGAGGTGTTCAACCTCCTGCGCCGCTATAAGAACCCGAGATCCTTGCGTCCAGGGACGGTGATCCAGCTGATCGCGCCCCTCGCTCAGGGCCCCACCGAGTCTGGCGAACCGCTGCTCGCGAGTGCCCCGAAGCGGGTCCAACTGAAGCCCGACCCGGATTCACGGCTCGTGCTCGACGCGTCGATGGGCGAGTGGATTGGACGACTCGACTCCGTGCCGGTCGTCGACGACACGGTCAAGCTGGCGGGGCTGATCCAGGCCAACATGTATGACGCGCGGCTCGGCGGAGACACGACAGGGTTGGCGTCTTCGGACGTTCGCCAGCTCGTCTGGGCGCTCTCCGAGGTCTACCAGTGGCGGATAGACTTCTATCGGGACGTGCAGCCGGGCGATGCCTATCGGATGCTCGTGGAGCGTGAGGTGCGGCCGGATGGCTCGGTGCGGGCCGTCCGTGTGCTCGCCGCGGAGTTCCGGAACCGTGACCAGGTTCTCTCGGCCGTCCGCTTCGAGCCACCCGACGGCGAGCCGAACTACTACGACGAGAAGGGCGAGTCGGTGCGGCGGGCGTTCCTCCTGGCGCCTCTCGATTTTCGCCGTGTGACGAGCGGCTTCAGCAGCCGGCGCTTCCACCCGGTGCTCAAGCGCTACCGAGCGCACCTGGGGACGGATTACGGGGCACCTACCGGCACGCCAGTGCGGGCGACCGGCGATGGGACCGTCACGAGAGCGAGTTGGTGGGGCGGGTACGGAAAGGCGATCGAGATCCGCCATGCGAACGGGTTCACGACCCGGTACGCCCACCTCAGCCGGATCGGAGTGCGGCCCGGCCAACGAGTTGCCCAGGGCGATATCATCGGCCGCGTCGGATCCACCGGACTGTCCAACGCCTCCCACCTCCACTACGAGTTCCTGCAGCGCGGTAGGCACCGCAACCCGACGGGCCTGAAGCTCCCGCCGGCGGAGCCGGTCGATCCCGACTTGCGGCCCGCGTTCGACATCGAGCGGGACAGGCTTCTGGCCGTGCTTGAAGGTGTGGAAATGCCGACGGTGGCCCGGCTGGCCGACGCCCGTTCGGAGGCGCGCTCGGCGGAACGAGGCGAATAGCCGCGCACCTCGCCACCCTGGATCTGTCTCCACGGCGCCCGTAAGGCGACTTGCCACGGCACGTCGCCGACCTCCTGGAGCTGTAGACGCATCACACACCTCCTTGCACCCTGGCGCCACACGCCTCGGCGGGGCATCTCACGACATCATGGACAGAGCGCACTGAGGCGGGGATGCCGAACTGGCTGTGGATCACGCTAGCCGCGATCGCCGCTTCCGCACTCGCAGTCTGGGCTTACGGCTACCGGGAGGAGCCGGTGCAAGGCCGGTCCGGACCGGGCCTCCTTCGAGGCCTCGCGATGTTCTTCCTCCTGGCCGGTCTGTGGCTTCCCGCCCTGCGGCCTCCGGCGCCCGAGACGCGCGGCCTCCTTGTTCTCCTCGACGAGTCGGCGAGCATGAACCTGCCAAGCCGGCCGGGCGGTTCTTCCCGCTTCGACAGCGCGCGCGCCCTCCTCTCCGGGCTGCCATCGGAACGGACCCTTGTATTCGGGGATCGACCCGCCTTCCTCCAGGACCACGCGCTTCCTGCGCCCAGCGCGGCTCGGAGCCTCCTGTCGCCGGCGATCGAAGCGGCGGGGATCGCAGGCTTCGACAGCGTCCTCGTCGTAAGCGATGGGGGTTGGGACGATCCAGCCGCCGCTCTCGAGCTCGCCGAAGCGTTCGGTCTTGGCGTGCGAGAACATCGAGTGGCCTCGTCGGCTCGGCGCATCGGGATCCATGATGCTGTCGCTCCCGAGAGGGTGAACGCCGGCGACACGATTCGACTCTCGTTCGAGATCGTCACCGGTGGGGGTCGAGGCCCGAGGCCTGAGGGAGCGAATGCTACCGGCGGTGCGGAAGGACCCGGCGCTGCGGACGCCCGGGAGCCCGATAGCGTCCGCGTCCTCCTGCGGGGCCCCGATGTCGATCTCGAGGTCGGCGTGGGTGTGCCGGACGCCGGGCGCTCGAGCCGTGGAGAGATCCGTTGGCCGGCTGCCGCCGTCTCCCCTGGCGTCGCCTCCGAATGGCGGAGGTACGAGCTGTCACTCGCGGAGGGCGCCGATCCGTACGGCGCCGCGGATCGACTCCCCCTGCTCGTCGAGGTGACCAGCGAGGCCGCGGATGCGGTGCTCGTCTCCGAGACGCCTGATTGGGAGCCATCCTTCCTGTTGCCGCTGCTCGAGCGTGTAACCTCCGGCGGCGCACACGCGTACGTTAAGGTCGGCGCCGATCTCTACCTGCAGCTGGGGACGGAGCCGACCCAGGTTGACGCGACGGCCGTGCGCAGGGCCGTGTCGGCCGCGCGACTGCTGGCCGTCCAGGGAAGCCCGAGCGATCTGCCGGCCTGGCTCTCGGCGGCGTTAGGGAGGCATCCGCGGAAGCTGGTGCTGGCGACCGGGCCGGGAGACGTACCCGGCATTGCCGCGACGCCCGCTACCCGGCTGGACGGGGAGTGGTATCCGGAGCGGCCGGCGGCATCCACGCCAACCAGCGCGATGCTCAGCGGCCTCCGGCTGGAGGACCTGCCCCCGATTCGTGATTTGCCGCTGCTCGCTGGGTCCTGGGAGTGGGCGTCGCTGATGAGCCGGCGGGACCGGCGTGGCGAGGCGCGGCCTCTGGCCGCGGCCGGGCGAGGCGGCGGCGCTCGCTGGGCGCTGGTGGTGGGTTCGGGATACTGGCGTTGGGCGTTCAGGGGAGGCGAGGCTCGGCGGGTCTACGAGGGTCTGTTCGGCGGTATCGCCGGCTGGCTGCTCGAGGGTGTGCAGCGGCGAGCCGTGGATCTGGCCGAGGTGCCGACCAGCCTGGTTCCGGCCCGCTGGCGTGTGGAGCCCGGGATCACCGATCTGGCCATCACGGTATACGACAGCGCCGGGAGGGTCGTGTGGGCCCAACGCTGGGAGGAGCCCGAGCCACTCGTGACGGGTCCCTCGTTGCCGGTCGGCTCGGCGAGCTTCGAGGCCGTGGGGGAGGGCCCCGAAGGCCGGGTGAGGATCGAGCGACCGCTGATCGTTCGCTCCGGCAGCACCGAGCTCGAGCCGAGACCGATGCGTCCCGAGATCGCGCTTTCCGCCTCCGTCCGAGGCGTCGAGAGCGAGCCGCCGCGCCGATCTCGAGCCGTCTGGCCGTTCGTCCTCGCCGTCGTGCTGTTCGGAGGCGAGTGGATCTGGCGCCGCAGAGTAGGCCTTCGTTGATTCGACGGCCGAGCCCGAGAAGGCACGAGAAGAACAGGGGAAGGGCAGCTTGGAGAGAGGAAGTCTGGATCTGCGAAGCGAGCGACCGAAGCGCTCGCTGTGGCAGAAGATCGTCGATCTGGCGCTCACCGACGCTAGAACTCTCGATAGGGGTATCGACGAGGTCTCCGTCGAAGAGCTGGAAAGGATCCTGCTAGAAAGCGATTTCGGTGTCGAGGCCAGCATGGAGCTGGTTGCCGAGCTGGAACGCGCGGCGGAGCGCGGCAGGGCTGGCAGCGAGAGTGACTTGCGGAGCCTGTTGGGTGATCGCATCCGCAGCATGCTGGAGCGCAACGGATCGGACGCCGTCGAGCTGAAGCGCCCCACCGGTGCCCCTGGCATCGCCCTGATGCTGGGGGTGAACGGAACCGGCAAGACGACGACGGCCGGCAAGCTGGCGTGGCGCTTCGTCCAACAGGGCGAGAGGGTACTCCTGGCCGCGACCGACACCTTCCGCGCAGGAGCCCAGGAGCAGCTCCGGCAGTGGGCCGAGCGGGTGGGAGCCGATTACGTCGGCGGCCGTGAAGGCGGCGACCCCGCGGCCGTGGCGTTCGATGCTGTGGAAGCGGCGCTCGGCCGTGGCGTTGACCGCCTACTGGTGGATACCGCGGGCCGATTGCACACGCAGCGCAATCTGATGGAGGAGCTCAAGAAGATCGATCGGGTGATCAGCCGCCTTCTGCCGGGAGCGCCTCAGGAGCGCCTCCTCGTCGTGGATGCGACAAGCGGGCAGAACGTGCTCAGTCAGGCGGCGGAGTTTGGCGAAGCCCTGGCCCTTACAGGACTCGTGGTCGCCAAGTTCGACAGCTCGGCCAGAGCCGGCACGATCGTCTCCGTGGCGCGCGAGCTCGCCTTGCCGGTACGGTACCTCGGCACCGGGGAGCGGCCCGAGGACCTCGAGCTCTTCCGGTCGGACCGCTATCTGGCAAAGATCTTCGCGTAGCGGGAGACAGGCATCGGTGGAGCCTCACGGCGGATCGACGCGTCCGGGCGGGGAGTCGGCAGGTTCGAGCGGCGGCACGATCCTCTACCGGCCCGTCCAATACCTGAAAGGAGTCGGGCCGAGGCGCGCCGAGACCCTGACTCGCCTCGGCATCCGCAGCGCCTTCGATCTCCTCCTTCACCTCCCTCACAGGTACGAGGACGCGACGACCGTAGCGAGCATCTCCTCGCTGGAGCCGGGCGACGAGGCCACGATCATCGGGCGCGTCGTCTCCAAAGGGGTGATCCGCACGCGACGGTCCCTTCGCGTCTTTCACGCCGTGTTGCGGGACGACACGGGTCAGGTCGAGTGTGCCTGGCCCGGCCGCCCCTGGCTGGACCGCTCCATACGCAGAGGGCAGCTCCTTCTGGTCACCGGTCCCGTCCGCTTCTATCACGGACGCCAGATGCAGCCGCGGGAGCACACCGTTCTTGCCGAAGAGGACGAGCTAGAGGGCGAGACCGGGTCCTCGGGACAGGTCTTCCCCGTGTATCCGGCCACGGAGGGGCTTTCCCACCGTCAGATCCGAGCGATCATTCACGCCAACCTCTCCCGCCTGCTTCGGGACGCATCGGGCAGGGAGGTCTTCGACGCGCGCTGGCGCTCGGAGCTCGGAGTCCCCGGACTGAGGGATGCGCTCGCCACGCTGCACGGCCCGAGCTCCCTCTCCGAGGTCGAGCCGGCTCGGCGGAGGCTGGCGTATGAGGAGCTCTTCTACCTGCAGCTCCTTCACTCCCGGGCCCGGCACAGACAGCGCATGACCCAGAAGGGGATCCGATTCTCGGGCGATCGGACGCTGAGCGAACAATTCTTGACCGCGCTCCCGTTCCGACTGACGGCGGCGCAGCAGCGCGCCTGGGGCGAGATCGAGGCCGACATGGAGCAGGAGTCGCGCATGTACCGTCTGCTCCAGGGCGATGTGGGAAGCGGAAAGACCGTCGTTGCCGCGTTGGCGATGCTCAAGGCCGCCGAGAACGGTCGTCAGGCCGCGCTCATGGCTCCGACCGAGCTCCTGGCCGAGCAGCATCATCGCACGTTGTCGGAGTTGCTGGAGAGCGTTGGCGTACGGCCTCTCATCCTTACCGGATCCGTCACCGGCTCTCGCCGTGAAAGCGCCCTCCGCGAGATCGAGAGCGGCGAGGCGGCCGTGGTGGTGGGCACGCACGCGCTCATCCAGGATGCGGTGCGCTTTGGAGCGCCGGGACTCGTCGTGATCGACGAGCAGCATCGATTCGGCGTGGAACAGCGGCGAACCCTGCGCGAAGCGGGCGAGGGCACCGACGCCCTCGTGATGTCAGCCACGCCGATCCCACGCTCGATGGCGCTGACCCTGCACGGAGATCTGGACCTTTCGGTGCTGGACGAGATGCCGCCGGGCCGCATGTCCGTGAAGACGGGGGTGCGCGGCGAGACGAGCCGCGAGGCGGCGTTCGACTTCCTGGAGGAGCAGCTGGAGCAGGGCCGCCAGGGCTACATCGTCTACCCTCTGATCGACGAATCCGAGGTCCTCGACGTGAAGGCTGCGACGCGGATGTACGAGCGGCTGGCCGAGCGCTTCAAGGAGTTCGAGGTCGGGCTCATCCATGGTCGTCTCGCGGCGGCCGAGAAGGAGAGCGTGATGCGCAGGTTCGTGGCGGGTGACGTGCAGCTTCTCGTCTCCACCACCGTCATCGAGGTCGGGATCGACGTGCCGAACGCGACCGTGATGTTGATCGAGGACGCGGAGCGATTCGGGCTCGCGCAGCTCCACCAGCTCAGGGGCCGGGTCGGGAGAGGGCGGCACGCGAGCTACTGCGCGGCCTTCTATTCCGGGAAGGAGCCGCCGGAGCGGCTGGAGATCTTCGCCCGCACCACCGACGGCTTCGAGTTGGCGCGAGAGGACCTCCGGCTGCGAGGCCAGGGGAACCTGTTCGGAGAGCGTCAGCACGGGGCGCCCGAGCTCCGGTTCGCCGATCTGGAAAAGGACACCGATCTCCTCGAGCACGCATGGCGCCGGGCGCGCGAGATCGTGACTGACGATCCCGAGCTTCGCGCGCGTCCACACCGCCCGTTCGCCCGAGAGCTCGCCGAACGGTACGGCCGGCGCGAGTCCCTGTACGAAGTGGGATGAGCGGCTCCGGCCTTGACCGTGGATCGGCCCGCGCGCAGAGTGGAGCGTCCCCTATCCGCTCCTAGCTTCTGACAGGTGCGATGTCCCACGAGGATACGACATCCCGGCCGGCTTCCGCCGACAGCGTCGACATCCGCGATCTGAGCCTCCACACGGACGAGACCGTCCGGCTGCGCGGTTGGGTGCGGAGGCATCGGTCGAGCGGAAAGATCCTCTTCGTCATCCTGCGCGACGGCACCGGGGAGGTGCAGATCGTGTTTGCAAAGGACGAGGTGGACGAAGCCAGCTGGGAAACGGCGGAGGCTCTCGGCTACGAGGCCAGCATCCAGGTCGACGGCGTGGTTCGGGAGGACGCACGCGCTCCCTCCGGCTATGAGATCACCGGACGCCGGGTCGAGCTGCTCGGACCCTCCCTGGAATTCCCCATCCAGCCCAAGGAGCACGGCACCGATTTTCTGCTCCAGAATCGACACCTGTGGCTGAGAAGCCCGCGACAGGCCGCGATCATGCGGGTCCGAGACGAGGTCGTGCGCGCGATTCGGGACTTCTTCCACGAGCGAGATTTCATCCTGGTCGACACCCCGATCCTCACCGGGGCGATCGGCGAATCGGCCGGCACGCTGTTCGAGACCGAGTACTTCGACCTCGGCAAGGCCTACCTCGCCCAGACCGGACAGCTCTATCTGGAAGCAGCCGCGGCGGCGCTTGGCAAGGTCTACTGTTTCGGACCGACCTTCCGGGCCGAGAAATCCAAGACCCGCCGGCACCTGGCCGAGTTCTGGATGGTGGAGCCGGAGGTCGCCTGGCTGGACAGCGAGGGCAACATGCGCCTCCAGGAGGACTTCATCACCTTCATCGTGTCGCGTGTGCTGGAGCACCGACGGGCCGATCTCGAGGTACTGAAGAGGCGAGTCGAGAACCTGGAGGCGGTCCGTCCGCCCTTCGACCGAGTCAGCTATACGGAGGCCGTCGATTCCCTCCAGGCAGGGGGTAGCGAGATCGAGTGGGGGTCGGACCTCGGCGCGGAAGACGAGACGAAGATTGCCGAGGGGCGCTCGGTGCCGGTCTTCATCTACGACTATCCGAAGCGGGCAAAGGCGTTCTACATGAAGGAGAACCCGGAGGACCCGCGAACCGTCAAGTGCAACGATCTCATCGCGCCCGAGGGATACGGTGAGATCATCGGCGGCAGCCAGCGTGAGGACGACTATGATCGGCTGCTGGCGAGGATTCGCGAGGAGAAGCTGCCCGAGGATGCATACGACTGGTACCTGGACCTTCGACGCTACGGGACCTTCCCCCACAGCGGGTTCGGCCTCGGCGTGGAACGGACGGTGGCCTGGATCTGCGGGCTCGACCACCTTCGCGAGGCGATCGCCTTCCCTCGGCTCATGACCCGCCTGAAGCCGTAGAGCAGATGTCTCGAGAGTCACCGAGACCTTAGCCAGGCCTTTCCACCACTCCTGTCCGCGCGTCGCCACGACTTCGGTGGATGCCTTTCCGCGTCGGCCGGCTGGAACCGAGATTGCACTGTCCCTACCCAGCGTCCGTTCGTACCGCGCGGCAACCCGCCAATCTGCTCGGGAAATGCCGCTCGACGGTGGCATTGTCGACCGAATCCTGCGGCAACTCGCATGGATCGCGGCGAAAAGCGAAGGATGGGCACGATCGCCGAATGAGCAAGGAAAAGCGCACGGCAACGTCCAAGAGCGCCGGGAGCGGCGAGAGCTCCGCGAAGAGCGCCGACTCCTCCGCGAAGCGATCCGCACGGGGTGCTCGGGCCTCCGGCGGCTCAAGAGCGCCGACAGCCTCCCGAGCCGCCCGGGCTCCCAAGGCCCCCAAGACTCCGAAGGCCCCAAAGTCGGCGAAGGCGGCCAAGTCGGCCAAGGGACGGCGTGCCGCGACCGCCGGTAGCGACGAGGACGGCGCAAAGACCCTGGCCGAGGATCCCACGGCCTCGACGGCCCAAGCGACGCCGTCGCCGGAGGAGTCGGTAGAGTCCATGATCGACGCGTCCGATGAGTGGGCCGCCGAGATGATCGGACTGTACCAGGATCTGGCTACCGACCTACTGGAGGCTGCCAATCTCGCCGAGGCCGTCTCGAAGGCGCTGGAGCATTTCTGCGGCTTCGCCTCTTTCGCCGCCGGCTACGCATCGGTCGATCCGTTGGCCGACTCACGGACGGAGACCTGGCATTCGGCGGAAGACGGCCGATATGGCGGCCTCCGCGAGGCACTGGGTCGCTGGCAAGAACGGGATGGCCATCTCCGGCCGGCAGGATGGGACTCGGCGCCGAACACCGAGACGGCCGGGACCCTCGTCGGTCGCGTGCTGGAATCGGGCCTTCCGGCCATGCTGGACGAGATCGAGGCTGAAGCGCTCGAGGAAGCCGGCGCGGCGCTCGAGTCGGGCCTGCGAGCGGCGTTCGCGTTTCCGGTGTTCTTCGGCAGCGAGGTCGTGGCCGTGATCGCCTTCTTCGCCGAGGAACCGGGACCGCTTTCCCAACCGTTGGCGGAGGCCGTTCAGTTCGCGCTCCGACAGCTCGAGGTGGTGGCCGGCAGCGAGCGGGCGGATCGAGCGGTGCGAGTGGCCGCGAGACACGCTCGAGCGCAGGCCGCAGAGCTGAACGAGATGGCGGTGAGGCTCCGGGACGGCGGCGCTCAAGGCGGCGACGGGATGTACGATGCGCTGACCGGCTTTCCGCGGCGGCGCCTTCTGCTGGACCGGCTTCAACAAGCGTTGCGCCGCCGGCAGAGGAACCCGGACCTACAGTTCGCGGTGGCCTGCGTCGGCCTGGAAGGACTGCAGCAGGTGCGAGACCGACTGGGGCTGAGAGCCTCCGAGGAGTTCCTCCTCGCCCTTTGTCGCCGCATGGAATCCGCGGTACGCCCCGCAGACACGATCGCCCGGACCTCCGAGGACGAGTTCACGATAATCTTGGAGGATTC
>JARRMU010000007.1:0-105516 GCA_037385645.1 Gemmatimonadales bacterium | reverse complement strand
GGTCCGCCCCACCAGCCCTCTTCATTGAGGCCTACCACGCGCGGGCCGATATCGTTCGGAACGATATTCACGTAGTTGGAGTTGGCGAAGATCAGGTCGTTGGCGCGCGTCGCCCTGACGCTGCTTCCGTCCTGGAGCGTGAGCTCCGCCGCGAGCGTGTGCGCCCCGTTGTCCCATCGACCCGTCTGGGTCTGACCCGTGCACGCTCCGACGCCCTGGTCGGTGTCCAGCGAGCAGACGACCTGTTGCACGTCGGCGCTCAGCCCGACGGCGGCCTGACCCGAGAAGCTCTGACAAGCGACGACGTCGCTGTCGATCAGCAGGTCGACCGCGGCGGCCTCGAAGCCGCCCGTGTCGATGTTGACGAGGACCTGGAGCCGGCCCTCGACCACGTCACCCGTGAACTCGGCACCGGTCTCCGCGTCAAGGATCCCGAAGATCGAGATTTCCGCGGCTTCTGGCGGGGGCGGCGGTGGAGGCGGCGGCGGCTCCGTGATGATCACGTCGTCCGCGCAACCCGCCAGGCCGATCGCCAGCGCCCCGACAAACAACACCAGGGGGTTGGTAGCTCTCAGCTTCATCATGCACTCCTCCTAAGGGATGCAGTACTGCGGTTCCAATAGTTAATGCGACCCCAATGGCCGCCCCACGTTGAATCGGTACTGCCTGTAACTGATTTCTACTCCGCGCCCCATTCTCGGGCGAAAGCAGTCCTCACGAAAGTATCAGGCCAATGGACAGGGCGACAAGACTACGTGAACGCGCCGTTGACGTATCATTCTCTCCAAGCCGTCGCTGTACGCTCGCTGGCCCTGTTCAGCAGCCCGAAGTTATCCGCAAGTCCCTTATACAGCAAGGGGCTTGGCTTCGGCAATAAGGTTCCGTCAGAACAAAAATTTCCTGCACATCGCAGGCCGAATTGTGATTTGCAACGTCGCGCGCACGCGAACCTCCGTAGCGCCGGGCTACCGCCTTGCGGTCGCGGCTCCCCACGATCCGCAGATTCTTGTGCCACATACCGTTGCTATCAGGGACGGGACGGTTTTGGGAGTATCGCATAAGCCAGGCCGCCAGTCAAGGCCCGGAAGGCCACTTAAGCCCCTTCGCTTAGACCCGTCTCTCCGGCCGCCCTCGGCTCCGTCGTCACAGAATTCGCCTCAGGGACGTTCCAGTGTGGCTGCGATCGGCCGCGGCCACCACCTCCGGCGGCCCCGCCGCCACGATCCGCCCGCCGGCCCCTCCCCCCTCGGGCCCGAGATCGATCACCCAGTCGGCCGTCTTGACGACGTCGAGCTGGTGCTCGATGACCAGGACGGTGTTGCCTTTTTCCACGAGCTTGTGCAGGACGCGCAGCAACAGGCGTATGTCCTCGAAGTGAAGTCCGGTGGTGGGCTCGTCCAGGATGTAGAGGGTCCGGCCGGTGCTCCGCTTGGAGAGCTCCGTGGCCAACTTGACGCGCTGCGCCTCGCCGCCCGACAGGGTCGTGGCCGGCTGTCCGAGATGGATGTATCCGAGCCCCACATCGTGTAGGTAAGCGAGCTTGCGGCGAATCGTCGGCACCGGCTCGAAGAACGAGAGCGCATCCTCCACGGTCATGTCGAGTACGTCGGCGATGCTCTTCCCCTTGTACAGCACCTCCAGCGTCTCGCGGTTATAGCGCTTCGCCCGACAGACATCGCACGGCACGTAGACATCCGGCAGGAAGTGCATCTCGATCTTGACGAGGCCGTCGCCGCGGCAGGCCTCGCAGCGCCCGCCCTTCACGTTGAAGCTGAACCTCCCCGGCGCGTACCCGCGGATCCTCGACTCGGGCAGCCGCGCGAACAGCTCCCTAATCGGCGTGAACAGCCCCGTATAGGTCGCGGGGTTCGAGCGCGGGGTGCGGCCGATCGGGCTCTGATCCACGTCGATCACCTTGTCGATCTGCTCCAGCCCCTCGATCGCCTGGTGATCGCCGGGTACGGCGCGGGCCCGGTAGAGCTCGCGTGCCAGCCTGCGATAGAGGATCTCTTCGACCAGGGTGGACTTCCCCGACCCCGAGACGCCGGTGACGCAGATGAAGAGTCCGAGCGGGAACTCGACGTCGATATCTCGCAGGTTGTGCTGGCGCGCGCCCCTCACGACCAGCCTCGGACGTCCGTCCGGCGAGCGCCTCTGCTCGGGCACGGGGATACACCGATCACCCCGGAGATACGCGCCCGTCAGGGACGCCTCGTCGCCCAGCAGATCTTCCACCGTTCCGGACACGATGACCTCGCCGCCGTGGCGGCCGGCGCCGGGTCCCATGTCCACGACGTAGTCGGCGGAGCGGATCGTCTCCTCGTCGTGCTCCACGACCAGGAGCGTGTTGCCCAGATCGCGAAGCGTCTCGAGCGTGTCCAGCAGGCGTCGGTTGTCGCGAGGATGGAGGCCGATGCTCGGCTCGTCCAGGACATACAGCACGCCGACCAGCCGGCTGCCGATCTGGGTGGCGAGCCGGATCCGCTGGCTTTCACCCCCGGATAGCGTCTCGGCCGCTCTCGACAGCGTGAGGTAGCCGAGCCCGACATGCGCCATGAAGCGGAGGCGCGAGCAGACCTCCTTGAGGATCGGCACGACGACGTCCGCCGTCCGGTCGGTGGCGCGATCCAGCATCCCCTCGAAAAGCTCCAGCGTCTCGTCGATCGGGAGCTCGAGCACGTCCGAGATCCGCTGTCCGCCCACCGTGACCGCCAGGCTCTCGGGCCGCAGGCGGGCGCCGCCGCACCCTTCGCACGGCGAGGCGACCATGTAGGCCTCGAGGGCCAGCCGGGCGCGGTCGGCCTGCGCCTCGCGGTAGCGTCGCGCGGTGTCGGCGACCGCACCCTCCCAATCGAGCTCGGCGTCGCCCTCGAGAACGGCCTCCCGCTGCGCATCCGCCAGCTCGCCCCAGGGGGTGCCGAGCGAGAAGCCGTGCTTCTCGGCCAGGGCCGGCAGAATCCGCCGCCTCAGCCGCCCGGTCGGCGATCCCCACGGTAGGATGACGCCCTCCATGATGGAGATCGGGTCACCCCCCACGATCAGGGAGGGATCGGGCCGCTTCTGAACCCCGAGACCGTCACAATCCGGACAGGCCCCGTAGGGCGAGTTGAAGCTGAACTGACGAGGCTCGAGCTCGGGGATGCTCAGCTCGCACGCCGGGCAGGCGTAGCGCTCGCTGTACAGGTGCCGTCCGTCTTCGGGGGCATCCACCTGCAGCATTTCCACCGTGCCGGCCGCCATCCGGAGCGCCATGCCCACGGAATCGGCCAGTCTCTCCCGATCCCGTTGGCGAACGGCCAGCCGATCGACCACCACCGAGATGTCGTGGTTCGCGCGACGGTTCAGCCGCGGCGGATCGCTGAGCTGCACCAGCTCGCCATCCACCCGCGCCCGCACGAACCCCTCCTTCAGAGCCTCCTCGAACAGGTCTCGGAACTCCCCCTTCCGGCCCCTGACGAGGGGGGCCAGCACCTCGACCCTCGTCCCCTCGGGCCAGGTCAGGACCTGCTCCGCGATCTCGGTGGCCGACTGCGGGCGGACCGGCCGACCGCAGCCGGGGCAGTGGGGAGTCCCCGCACGTGCCCAGAGGAGACGCAGGTAGTCGTAGACCTCGGTGACCGTTCCGACCGTGGAGCGGGGGTTCCGGCTCGCGCTGCGCTGCTCGATCGCGATCGCCGGCGAAAGCCCCTCGATCTGATCCACATCCGGCTTCTCGAGGACGCCGAGGAACTGTCGGGCGTACGCCGAGAGCGACTCCACGTACCGGCGTTGGCCCTCGGCGTAAATCGTATCGAAGACGAGCGAGGACTTGCCGGAGCCCGAGAGACCCGTCACGACCACGAGGCTGTCGCGCGGCATCTCCACGTCGATGTTCCGAAGGTTGTGCTCGCGGGCGCCGCGCACGACGAGCACCCCCGACTCGGTCGGGCCCTCCGCGTGGCCGGACGATGCGTTCCCGCCCGTGCCGGCGTCGTCGTCAGGGGTCGTCCCACGCTCCGGCTCGGCCACCGCCGAGCCCGCACCGTTCTTCCGCCGCCCCATTCTAGCGCGGGACCATGATTCGCCCGGCGCCCGGCATCACCTCGGCTTCGATCGGCGTCGCTCCCGCAGCTTCGCCGTCGATCTGCACCGCGACCGGCGGATCCGCCTCGATCCTCACCCGCTTCGCCTGGATGAAGAGCATGCGGTCGTCGCCGGCGTGCTGCTCGCGCGCGACCCTCCAGAGCATGGCGGCCCAGTCCGAGAGGTTCCGGGCCGCGAAGATGCAGACGTCCAGCAATCCGTCCTGAAAGCAGGCACGGGGTGCGACTTTGATGTCCACCGGCAGGGGCGAGACGGCCAACTGCCCGACGTTCGCCACCAGGATCATCGACGCCTGAACCTCCAGGTCGCGGTCGTCCACGGTCAGGCGAAACTTGGACGAAGTGGGCGCAAACGCGCTCTTGAGGCCTCCGAGGACGTAGGCGGCCGGCCCCAGCAGCTTCTTCATGTCCGGCGTCGCAGCGGCGATCAGCTCGGCGTCCAGGCCCGCACCGGCCATGAGAGCGAACACGTCGTCACCGACTCGCCCCAAATCGATCTGCTCGGCCTCTCCATCGACCGCCACCCGGACAGCTCCGTCCACGGAGGCGGGGATGTCGAAGTTGTTCGCCAACTGGTTCCCCGTGCCGAGGGGAACGATCGCTACCGGGACCTCCGTTCCGGCCGTTCCGCGCAGCGCCTGGGCGACGGTGCCATCACCGCCCGCTGCCACGACGGCACGCACCCCCTCTTCGGCGGCGGCTCTCGCGATTTCGAGGGCTTCGGCTGGATCCTTGGGCGTCACCAGATCGAACGGCACGTCGTGCTCCGCGAACGCAGCCGCGATCCGCCGGCGCATGACGACCGGCGACTGGCCGCCGCTCGCGGACGGGTTGATGAGGACGAGGAAGCGCTCGTCGCTCGGGTAGGGAACCTCAGGCACCTCGGCCGGCCTGCTCCTCCAGACGCCTCACCCGCTCCTCGGTTGGCGGGTGGGTGCGGAAGAGAGCGGCGAACGCCCCACCGGTCCCTCCGTGCAGCGGGTTCACGATCGCCAGGTGGGCCGCTGCCGGGTTCACCTGCATCGGGATTCGGCGGGCTCCCTTCTCGAGCTGACGCAGCGCGCTGGCCAGGTCGAGCGGCCGGCCCGAGATCTCGGCGCCCACCCGATCGGCCCGGAACTCCCCCGTGCGGCTGATCGCCATCTGCACGAGCATCGCGGCGAGGGGGGCGAGGATGAGCATGAGGATCCCGGCGATCGCGCCCATGGCACCCCTGTCGCGGCCGCCGCCGAACCAGAAGCCGACGCGGGCCAGCGTGACGATCGCGGCCGACATCGTGGCGGCCACCGTGCCGACCAGCATGTCGCGGTTCTTGATGTGGGCCAGCTCGTGGGCCAGCACGCCGCCGAGCTCGTCGCGGCTCAGGCCCTCGAGGATCCCCTGCGTGACGCACACGACGGCGCGCTCCGGGCTTCGGCCGGTGGCGAAGGCGTTCGGCTGCGAGCTCGGCGCGATCGCCACCTTGGGCATCGGCAGGTCCGCCCGCCGCCTCAGCACGTCCACCATCGCGTACAGTTCCGGCGCCTCCTCGGGCCCCACCACCTGCGCCCTGTACATGCGGAGCACGATCCGGTCGCTGAACCAGTAGCTGCCGAAGTTGAAGACGGCCGCGAACAGGAGGGCCCCCACCATCCAGTTCGAGCCGCCGAAGAAGCCCGCGATCCCGACGAACAACATCGTCAGAACCGCCATCAGCCCAAAAGTCTTCACGTAACTCATGAGGTCTCTGCCACCGTGTCAGTCATCCCAATCGGACTATCCGTCGCTCGCGTCGGGTCCTACACCTGTCGGATCCGCGACGGTCCGCTGAGCGGCGCCCGTCCGGGCGTGGGCGGATTCTCTGAAGCGAGCATCTGATCGGCAGGTCAGTAGGACCACTCCCGGAAGACGAAGAGGCCGAGGCTCTGCTGGGTCTCCAGGTTGGACCCCGCCGAGAACAGCCGTTGGAAGCGGTTTTCGTAGCGCGCCTCCATCGTCCAACCTTCCGCGAAGTACCACTCCAGCGATACGTCGGGCCGTCTTCCGTCGAGCGGCTGAGTGACGGTCAAGAAGACGTCGGGCCCGATGTAGCTCCCCACCTCCACCTCGGCGCCCGCGAAGAAGCTGGCGTTGGAGGATCGCAGCTGGTCGGCGCCGGCCGTTCGCACCTGAAAGAGGTCCAGCCCCAGATCGCCGACGAAGTACGGCTGCAGCTGAGACCCGAAGAGACCGAGCGTGGCCTGTTGGCCGAGACCTAGGGCGGTGGCCGCCCCCTGGTTCTCCGTGGCGAACGCTCCGCACGGCCCGCCGAGCGTCAGGTAGCATATCTGGTCCGACTCGCTGAGAGGCGGGTCGCTGGTGAGGGTGACATCCATGTTGGAGATCGTGCCCGTGAGCCGCGCCTCGATGTCCAGCTTGCCGCGGTCCGTTCGGGTCTGGTGGGTAGCCACTATGTCCAGCCGCGGGTTCGGACTCGACCCGCCAATGAACTCGACCGTGCCACTCTGAATCCTGAAGTCGCGGCTGCTCGGGAGGCCCTGGAGGCGGAAGCGGTAGTTGCCGCGTACGAGGTTGAGACGCCCGACGATCCGCAGGTCCTGCTCGGCCGGGTGCATGACGATGTCGATCTCTCCGCCCAGCTCCACGTCCATGTCGGGAGACCGGAGCCAGGCACCCGGCCCGACCTCCACGTCCAGGTCCGCACGCAGGTTGTACAGGAAGGACCGTCGCTCGCGCTCTATCAGCCGGCGCTCCCGAGCCGCCAAGCACCCCATCTCCGGTCACGGCGAAGTTCAACTCTCGCTTGTCGATGGCGCGCAACCCATCGAGACGAAGATCGAGGTCGAAGGTCGGGTCGCTGAAGGCGGCGACGCCCAGCGTGCCGGTGGCCACCCCCTCGCCGCCCAGCTCCGACCGGAGACGAAGACTCTCGATCCGAGCGTTCTGACCCTCGAACGTCACCCGCCCCTGCATGTCGGTGTACCGGACCTGGAGGGGAATCATCCAGGCCGAACCGTCCGAGAGATCGAGGCCGCCCTCATAGCGGAAGCCCCCCGGTCGGCCGAGGACGTGAATCGTTCCGTCCAGCCGACCCTGCACCTCCGTCATGTCCGAGTTGATCAGGCGGACCAGGGCAAAAGGAAGCTCCTCGATTCTCACGTTCACGTCGACCGCGTTCTCCGGCATTCGATCCTCGACGGAGCGGAAGGAGAGATCGGCGCGGACCTCCCCTTCCGCCCGAATCGCCGCCCTGCCCTCGCCCATGAGCTCGAGCCCTCCCCTGAGGCGTCGGTCCGCGTAGGCGAGGTCCGCCGTGAACAGTGCGAAGGATGTCGAATCGAGCTGGGGCTTCTCCGCGACCAGCCGCGCGTCGATGAGTGGCGCTTCCGCCGTCCCGCGCACCCGCAGGGTCCCGCGCATGAGCCCGTCAATGTGCGCGTTGCCGGGAGCGAGCTCGAGGACCGGAGCCAGAGGAAGCTCGGCGATCTCGACGCGAAAATCGGCGCCTCCCGAGGCGGGAATCTCGCCATCCAGCGTCACGCGGGAACCGGAACCGTCCGCGAAAGCCAGCTCGTCGACGACGAGGCCGGAATCTCCGTATACGACCCGCGCCGCCTGCTCCAGTCGGTAGGTGCGCTCCCGGACTCGCACGTCCAGCCTACGAATCCTCAAAGCGGTCTGCTCGAGCTCGACCGCCTCCTCTTCCTCTCCACCCTGCGCGCCAGAGGCGTCGTTGCGGAACTCGCCTTCCGTCACGACGGAAACGGCCGGCAGCCGCTCGGCCTGGCCCGTGAACGACGTCCAGTCACCTCCCTGACGCCCGAGCTGCACGCTGAGAAGGTCCAGCGGCTGTGACCCGATGGGGCCTCCCGCTAGCCCGTAGACGGTCGCGTCGAGCGCGAGCGTGTCTCGGCTCCGCAGGTTGGCCACCTGTACCGTTCCCCTCAGAGAGTCTGCCGAGTATCCACGGTAGCTGCCCTCCTCGATGAGCAGCCCGAGACGGATGCCGGGACGCCCCGTGTTGCCGAAGAGGGCGCCTGCACCTGTGAGCGTGCCGGCGGTGGTGTCCGCCGCCTCGCCCACGGCGGTCTGCGAGGGCGCGAAGTCCGCCAGCAGATCCTCCTCCACCTCCCGGCTCGCGTCGGCCGGCAGGTCGGGCATCAGATCGGACGCGGGCCAGCGGTTGAACCGGGAGAGATTCGAGCTCACGTCGAGCAGAAGCGTTCCACTGGTGTCGGCGGCGAGCCCGAAAGTCCCACGGCCGTCTATGCTTGCCAGCTCGCTGCGGATCGCGAACGTGTCCACTTCCGCGACCCCGCTCCGAACCGAGAAGCGGAGGAGGCTCGTGTCGATCCGGGCTCCCTCGACGATCGAGGGCAGGACGGCGAGATCGAACGTCGCCTCGGCGTCGGCGGGGTCGGTTCCCTCCCCACGGACGCGTCCGCTCACGGCCAGGTCGGTGCTGGGCCCGCCCTCGATCCACTCGCGCAGCTGGATGTCGCTCGCCTCCAGCCTGGCGTCGTAAGTCTTTCGCTCGGAGGCGACGTCGAAGCTGCCGCTGAACGCCAGGCTTCCTCTCGGGGTGAGGAGATCGGCCTCGGCGCTCAGATCGTCCATCCGGCCAGAGAGTGCGATGGCACCGCGGACCGAGCCGATGAGGGTCGCCCGGGGGATGTACATGTCGAGGGCGATCAGCTCGAGCGGATTCAACTTCGCATCCAGGTCGACGGCCCGCGTCGGCTTGTGGATCTGCAGACCGCCTTCGAGCCGGGAGACCTCGCCCAACGCGGTGCGGTGGAGGATGTCGGCCGACACGCGAACCGTGTCGTCCGCCAGATCGTCGACGACCACTCGCCCGTCGAGGCGTCCCTCGAGCCGGTTGGGAAGCTCGACCACCGCCGTCCAGCGAGGCTCGAACGTCTCGAGGTCGAGCACGAGGCCGCTCATGAGGCGCGGCTCCACGATCCCGGCCTTCCCGGCCATTCTCACCCGGGACGGCTCCGCCTCACCGCTTAGGCTCTCGGCAGTCAGATCGGCGACGAGGTCGATGGCATCCATCGGCCCGCTGCCGGATAGCGGTCCCCTCAAGTAGCCGTCGATGAGGGCCTCCCGCTCCAGGATCTCATCGACAAGCGCGATTCGGAGGGGATCGAACCGCACGCTCAGAGAGTCGAAACGCGGCATCGCACCCAACCCCACCACCATGCCACCGTTCATGCGCGAATCCCGTACCCGGACCTCCGCGTCTCGAAGCTCGACGAACGCCTCGCCGCCCTGCGAGCGGATCACCACCTGGCCCGGTCCACCGCCTTCTCGCGGGATGGGGATCGGGAGCCACTGGAGATCCGCGAACCCGATCGGATCGCCGTCGAGGTCGAAGCGGAAGTCCGTCCCCTCGCCGGCTTCGGTGTTGTCTCCGCTCGCGATCCAACCACGCCCGGTGAGCTGGCTGGCGCCCAGCTCCGCCTCCCGCACCTCGAACCGGATGCTGTCCTCGAACACCATGGAGCCGTCGAAGCGGCGAAAGTCGAGTGGCTGGCTGACCGCCCGGATCCGAGCGCTCATCTCCTCCAGGTCGATCCGAAACGGTCTTCCGGGCTCGGCGATGCGCACGAGCGGGAAGCGTCCGGACATCTCCGTCACGCGGATCGCCCGTACGAACCCGTCTCCCTCGGGCTCCACGTTCCACACCGTCTCGCCACGGCGAGCGGCGCTCACGGCCTCCTCGTACGCCTCTCCGGTCAGGTCATTCGCCCAGGGCCAGATCATGGAGACCTCGCCCTCGCGGACCTGCCCGTCTACGATCGCCACGCGGACGCCCTCCGGCTCCAGCGTCGGCACGGGCGGCGGGAAGGGCGTGGGCGCGGGGATCTGCACCCGCGGCTCCGGAATCGTATCCGGCCCACCGCCGAAGATGCGGTCGAAGTTCCAGTCCCCTTCCGGATGCTGGCGCAGTATCAGCTTCAGGCGATCGGCGGACAGCCTCCGAAAGGTGTACCGGCCCCTCAGGATCCCGAACGGGCTGTAGGAGAGGCGCACGCCATCGAGCTCCACGAACAGCTCGCCGTCCGGTCCCGAGATCCTGACACGCTCCAGATTGACGCGGGTCAGCAGATTGCCCCCGACGACCGGACCCAACTCGACCGATCCGTTGAATGCGCCGGTCAGAGCGCCTTGGATGTACGAGAGTGCCTTGTTGCGCCCGAACTCCGTCTGCGTGGCAAGGAAGAGCACGACGGCGGCGGCCAGGCTGAGGAAGCCGGCCAGCACGCCGGCTGCCCGCACCAGGTAGGTAGCGGCAATCCCATGCGCTCTCAGCACGCTCTTCAGCCAGCTACGGGGCGACTTCAACCGGCCTCCTCGGCACGCTTGGAACCGGCTGCGCGCCTTAGATGCACGGGTTCCGGCACCGGTACCATCAGAACGCCTGACCGATCGCGAAGTGCACCCTCAGTCTCCTGAAGAACTCCTTGAACAGACTGGGATCGTCGAAGCCCACCGGGTCGTACACGACGGGAAGCGGAACCTGGGAGAGCGAGCCGTCGTCCAACTCGGCGACCACCTCGCGCAGCCGTGGACCCTGCGTGTTGTACCCGAGGTCCAGCCGAATGGGCCCGATCGGACTGGAGAACCGGACTCCCGCGCCCGGCGTGAACGACGGTCGTTCCAGCGTCGTCACGTCGTCATACACATCGCCCCAGTCCAGGAAACCGACCAGCTGCCAGCGGCGAGTGAGATAATAGCGGAACTCGAAGCTGCCTTCGATCAACCCGTTCCCACCTTTCGGACGCTCGTCGAACTCGTTGGCCGCCGTGTCCGCGAGCGCGATCGCGCACTGCTGGAGCGGGGCGTCCCCGCACTGGGTCGTCGAGTCCATCACCAGCACGGTTGGTCCCATGAGATTCTGCCGGTACCCCCGCACGCTGTTCGCCCCGCCGCCGTAGAACCTCTTGGCCGGGTTCACGATCTCGTCGCTCGTCGCCTCTCCATTCGATCCGAAGGCTATGCTCTGAGAGGGCTCGACGACGCCGCCCCTGAGATGGAACGCGAACACCCACTGCGGGCTCAGTTGCTGGAAGGCCGCCAGATCGAGCGCGAAGCGCACGTAGCGGTACTCGGAGCCCGTGAACGAAGCCGCGAATTCCGCCTGCGGCGTAACCCGGTAGCCGCGAGTCGGGTTGAGACGGACATCGGTGCGGTCGTAGACGAACGTCGCGACGATCGGGGACAGCCAGCGCGGCTCGGTGAGCACCTCGATGTCGTCGGGATCGCAGATCCCGAAGCTGGCGCAGAAGTAGATGTCCGTGGACTTCGGATCGAAGGACGTCAGCTGGGGCCGGTACGAGTAGGTGGCGGACAGACGCGGATTGATCCGCCGGCTGACGCCGATCGCGGCGCCCGCGCTCGTGCTCACGAAGATGTTCGGCACGCTCTCGCGCTCGAAGAAGAGCTCGCCCAGGAGTCGGTTCTTACCGGAGATGAAGTACGGCTGGTCGAAGGAGGCACCGGCCCGCCAGGTGAGCTGCTGAAAGACGGGGTCGTCCCCCACGTCGCTGCAGGGGAACCTGCCGCCCAGAGCCTCCGCTCCGATGTTGCCCACCCGGGCGTTGAGAGTCAGAAGCCGTCCCTCGCCCAGAAAGTTGCGCTGCGAGAAATCCCCCTCGAGGACGCCGCATTCCGTCGTGCTGAGTCCGGCACCCGCACGCACGGCGTTCAGGTCGGCCTCGGTCACCGTCACCGTAACGTCCACGAGCGTGTCGACGTCCTCCCGCTGAATCGCCTCGATGCTGGCGAAGCGGAAGGCGGCCACGTCGAGCAGGCTGAGCTGGCTTTCTCGGATCTTCTGCTCGCTGTAATACTCCCCGCTGCGGAAGGCCAGGAACTGGCGGGCGAGCGATTCATCGACCTTCTCCGTCCCCTCGATCGATATCGAGCCGATGCGCGCGCGGTCCCCGGCCATCACGGTGATCGTCACGTCGGCTTCCAGCTCCATCCGCGGGATGAAGTACTCGTCCAGCACGGCCGCGCTGACGAAACCGGTGTTCAGCAGTCGATTCTCTATGGCTTGCTTGCCGCGCTGGAGCTGGAGGATGTCGAACGGATCGCCTGGCTTGAGCGAAAACCCGTCGAGAAGCCCCACGGTGTCGGGAAGGTCGGACAGACCCGTGAAGCCGAGCGATCTCACCCGCGTGGGGGCTCCCTCGTCGATGAGGAAGGTAACCTGAACCTTCGAATCCCCCTCGCTGCTCTCAACGAGGGTGTCGACGGCCACCTGGCGGTATCCCCGCTGCCGGTAGAAGACGCGCAGCCGGAGCATGTCGAACGGAAGCTCCCTCCTGTTGAGGTTCCGACGGTTGTGCGCGATACCCCAGTCGGTGAACGGACAAAGCGGAATCGGGGCCACGAACAGGAAGGTCTTGCAGGACGTGGCCTTGTTGACGATAGCAGCCGCGAGCGCCTTGTCGGAGAACGCCTCGTTCCCCTCGAAAGCGAGCTTGGTCAGCTCCCGCTCGGGAGGCGCCTGGCCAAGAAGCCGAGCTGGCGCGAGGAGTAGCGGGAGCGCGACCAGGAGAGCGCGTGACCTCACGCTGATCACTGCAGCGGGCGTTCCGCTCCCTCGACGTCGGGTGCTACGTCCGCCTCCCGCGCCTGGCGCTCGTGAGCCGGGTCAGCCGGCTCGAGCTTGGCCTCCGGCTCGTCCTCCGGCCCCACGGGCTCCGGCGGACCCTCCGGCAGGGTCTCCCGCTGGAGCCAGACACTGACCAGATAGAAGGTGACCGCTCCCACGGCCGCGCCAAGGGCACCCGCGAGCGCCCACTCCGCGTCCGTCATGTCCCGCCGACGGTAGTACGTCACGTGTCAGCTCCGATCTCGACTCGAGAGAATCTTCGCCTCGCTCGCCTCCCCGCCGGCGGTCTCAGCGCCGTCACCCCGTTCCAGCCACGCCAAAGCACGGGAGCCGAATCGATGCTCGCTGTGGGGCCGGAAACGCCGCCCCACATCGCACCAAAGGTAATGCCTCACGAGGATTCGCTCCCGGTCCGCCTCGATCCAATTCAGGCTGTTCTTGAGCCTCTCCCGGCCCCGGCCCCGTGAGGACGTGGTCGTGCCGCACTGAACGATCACGATCCCCGTTTCGCGCCTCTCGCCAGGAAAGAAGTCCAACGAGTCGCCGATGTAGGCGCGATGCAGGTGTCCGGCAAGCACCAGATCGACCCCGATATCCGTAAAGACCCTCAGAGCCCCCCGGGCGCCACTCATCACGCGGTCGTGCTCGAAATCGGGGGGCGGGGCGAGGTGGTGGTGGGTGACGACGATGCGCAGGTCCGAGTCGGGGGCGTCGGCGAAGGCCCGGCGAGCGAACTCCAGCTGGCCACGGCGAAGCTTCCCGTTCGTGGGACGGGAAGGCCGGGTCGAATCCAGGGCCACCACGGTAAGGCCCTCGAACCGGTAGACCTCGTTGAGGGCGTCCCGGATGTGCTCCCGGTAGAGCGCGTGAGGCGAAAAGATCCGCTCCCACACCCGATAGAGGGGGACATCGTGGTTCCCCGGCGTGACGACGATCGGGGGATCGAAGGAGCGCAGGTACTCCGCGGCCGCCTCGAACTGAGGTCGCTTGGCCCGCTGGGTGAAGTCGCCGCTCGCCACGAGCAGGTCGGGCTTCGCAACATCGGCCATCTGCCGGACGGCGGCGGCGCGATCCGGAAGGAAGGGGGGGCCGAAGTGGATATCCGAAACGTGGAGGATGCTCGGCATGGCGACTCGACTCAGGCGCCCGATTCGGCTGGTCGCTCCTGACGGCCGGCAGCCTCGTCCGCAGCCGTCTTCGTCGGCTCCGGTCGCAATCGGCTTCGGCTGGCGACCAGGGACACCCCGACCAGAAGAACCAGGATGGAGATGGACTGTGCGAGGGTGAACGGACCCATGAAGCGGTCGTCCTTTGCCCGCAGGAACTCGATCAGGAAGCGTTCCGTCGAGGTGAGGATCATCCAGACGCCGAAGAGCCACCCGGCGGCGCGGGGCTGCTTCCTCAGCTTCCAGAGCGTCAGAAAGATCAGAAAGAGCAGGGCGCTCTCGTAGAGCTGCGTCGGGTGAACCTCCAGCACCCTCGAATCGGGAATGCTGGCGGGGACATCGGCTCCGAAGTCCCGTCTGAGGTTTCCGGCCGTCGTCGGCGGGTAACCCTCCGGAAAGGCCACCCCGACCCAGCTGTCGGTTGGGCGGCCGTAGTCGTCTCCGACCATGAAGCAGCCGATCCGACCGATCGAGTGGGCGAGCGCGAGGCCGGGCGCCGCCACGTCGGCGATATGCAGAAAGGACTGACCGCGCCACCTGATCACCCAGGCCACGGCGAGCGTCCCGCCGATCAGTCCCCCGTACCAGACGAGGCCGGAGCGCGAGAAGAGCGCGGCCGCCGGGTCGGCGAAGGTCCGATCCCAGGTGAGCAGCAGGTAGTAGATCTTGGCTCCGAGCATGCCGCCGACCAGCGCCGCGAGGAGGATGTCGCCCGCGAGATCGGTGGACTCCCCCAGCTCCCTCAGACGGATGCGGATCGTCTGATAGCCGGCGAGGAAGGCAACGGCCAGCAGAACGCCGAACGAGGTGATCGTGAGCTCGCCCACGAGGGGCAGGCTTACGCGAAAGAGCTCCGGCAGCATGTCAGGCGCTCGGCGCGGTGCCACGGAGGCCGCGGGGGCCTCGGGCGCCCGCCGCCGCACCGTGGAGCTCCGCCGGTCTCCAGGGCTCCAGACCCGGAAACGGAAGCGACGGGTCGGCACTCAAATCGAGGCCGTCCCGCTCGCCGGCAACCAACCGCTGCTCCGCCAGTCTCGCCACCATCGCACCGTTGTCGGTGGCGAGCCTGGGCGTCGGAGCATACAGCTCTCCATCGCCGGAGAGGATCTCGGCGAGCCGTTCCCGCAGGGGGGAGTTGCAGGCGACACCCCCGCCGATAATCACCCGACGGCAGCCGGTGAGCTCGGTGGCACGCATCGTCTTTGCGACCAGCACCTCGACGACCGCCGCTTGGAACTCCGCTGCCAGGTCGTCCCGTGAGCGCTCCAGAGCACCTTCCTCCTCCTCGATCTTCGCCACGAGTAGCGAGAGAGCGGTCTTGAGGCCGCTGAAGGAGAAATCGAACCAGGCGGGATCCTCCGGACCGTCGACGGTCCTCAACATCGGGCGCGGAAGCGAGTAACGCCCGGCCCGGCCTCGCGCCGCCGCACGCTGGATCTCGGGCCCTCCGGGGTAACCGAGGCCGAGGCGGCGAGCCACCTTGTCGAATGCCTCGCCGGCCGCGTCATCACGCGTCTGACCCAGCAGCGAGTACCTGCCCCACTCGGACACCCAGAGAAGCAGGGTGTGCCCACCGCTCACGAGGAGCGCCACGAAAGGGGGCTCGGCCTCGGGGCGCTCGAGCGAGTTGGCGAACAAGTGGGCCTCCATGTGGTGGACCCCGACAATCGGAAGACCCCGACTGAACGCCAGCGCCTTGGCCCAGTTGACGCCGACGAGAAGGCAGCCGATGAGGCCGGGGCCGGTCGTCACGCCAACACCCGCCAGCCTATCCGCCGACATGCCCGCCTCCTCCAGCGCCGCTTCGACGACCCGGTCGAGCTGACGGAGGTGCGCGCGGGCCGCGATCTCGGGGACGACCCCGCCGAAGGCGCGGTGTGCATCCTGGGAGGCGACGACGTGGCCTAGGATCTCCCCATCCTCGACGATTCCGGCGGATGTCTCATCGCACGAGGTCTCGATCCCGAGTACGGGACCGCCTTTCCAGGTCACGTCAGCCGGCCCGGCTCCCTGGAGGGATCGCTGGGCGACCCTCCGCCCCGGTCGGCTGTCCCCTCCTCCGGAGGCGGCTGTGCGTCGTCCGCCGTCGAATCCGGGGCTTCCAGCTCGGGCGGGAGTGGTGAGACCAGCACGCGCACCGACTGGACCACATCGGCCTCCGAGCCCTCCGGCAGACCCAGCTGAACGGTCAGCGTGACCGGGGTCTCCGGCACCGCGTCGACCCTGACCGTTGCCGTCAGGGAACCGACCGAGATCGCCCGAACCGCCTGCGCCGGCCCGCGGAGGCGGACGGGGACGACGTCCTGCCCGAGCCGCACCTGGCCGGCGGCGCGTCCCGTGACCCGCACCGGCACCTGGAGCGTGCGCTCCAACAGCGAATCCACCTCGATGGTGACCTGAACGCTGCGCGGCTCCACCGTGAGGCGCGACGGATCGGCGGGAAGCTGAAGCACCAGCCGGTGCGTCTCGCTCCGGGTGACGTTTTGCAACGACAGCCGTTCCGTGTGGATCAGGGCCACCGTGTCCACCACCGACTCGATGCCGCGCACGGTCACCGTGGGCGGGTCGAGGATGGGCTCACCGACGATGACGTGGCCGGGAGCGGGAGCCGCTTCGATGACCGGCTCGACCTGGATCTCCCTCGTCACCCGGCGTTCGAAGCGCAGCTCGACGCTGGAGGGGCGAACGTCGGTCGCTCGCACGCTGAGCCCGCGATCGTAAACGACCATCTCGGGACGCAAGGAAACCTGCATCGTGGGGGCGGTGACGCTGTCGATCATGTAACGGATGCGGGGCGCCTCCAGGAATAACCGCTGCACGTCACTCCGGCGCCCCTGGAAAATCGTCGTGACCTCCGCGGGCAGCTGGATCGGAACCCACATGCTGTCGGCCACCTCGAACTCGAGGCGCGTGCGTACCTGCTCGTCGCGCCGCTCGCCGGCGGTCACGTTGAACCAGAGCAGAACGGCCAGCACCACGGCGGCCAACTTGTAGCCCCAGTTGTCGAAGAACGCAGCCTTCCACCGGAATCGTCTAATCGTCCCGTCTCCCTCGAATGCTAGTTGTCCCGTCCACCCTGCAACCTCTCGATCACGTCGGACGGGCTGCCGGCAATGCGCACCGAGACCTCCCCGCCCTCTCGCAGCCCGAAGCCGGGCGGCGGCGACTGGCCGATGACGCGACCAGGTGCGCCGAGGGCGGCGGGCTCGAAGGTCACGGTGCCGATCAGCAAGCCCAGGCGAGCCAGCAGCACCTCGACGTCGTCGAGATGCCGGCCCTCGAGATCGGGCACGGCCACTACCTCCCTCCCCTCGCTCACGACCAGTCGGACCTCCGAGGGCACGGGCAGCATCTCGCCTGCTTCGGGCTCGGTCCGGATGACCTGCCCTTTGCGATACTGCGATGCGGTCGTCGTGGTCCCCGTTGAGAGACCCAATCGGCCGAGGACGAGAGCCGCCTGAGACTCGCTCAGGCCGGTCACGTCCGGAACCACCACCCTCTCCGGCCCCAGGCTCAGCGTCGCCTGAATCTCCGCCCCGGGCAACACGAACTGCCCCGGCAGCGGCAGCTGGGCGATCACGTTTCCCACCGGCTCGTTCGGATGGTAGATCTCGCCGGTGACCCGAAAGCCAAGCCCCGCCGCTTCGCTGCCCTCGCCGGCGCGCTCGGCCGATTCACCGATTAGGTCGGGCACCGCGATCAAGGATTCGGGCGTGCCGTCCGGCGACGAAAAGACCACCGTCGCGGCGATCAGGTAGCCGCCGGCCAGCGCCACGACGCCCGCTGCGAGCGAGATGAGCCCCCTGCGCGTGTTCCGCCGATCCAGGCTAAACGGCGGGCCGCCGAGTCCCTTCCGCCGCTCGAAGCTCATGCTGCTCGCCGCAGCCGGACGGCGTAGCTCCCATCGGTTTCTCGCTGCCACGGCAGCACCCTGAGCTCCCCATCGACCCCTAGAGCGTCCGAAGGGATGGCCGGCCGGCGCGGGGTCGGACAGCGAGAGAAGTGCGCCTGTCGGCTCAGGAAGTCGCTCACCTGTCCTTCGTTCTCCTCTGGCTCGAGTGAGCACGTCGCGTAAACGAGGGTCCCTCCCGGCTCGACCAGTTCCGCCGCAGCGTCCAGGAGCTCGCGCTGCAACTTAACGAGAGCCGCAAGACGGCCGGGCCTCACCCGCCATCGAGCATCGGCGCGGCGTCGCAGCACTCCGGTTCCCGAGCAGGGCGCATCCAGCAGGACGTTTCGGGCGGCACGGAACGGCGGCTTCCGGCCGTCAGCCACGAGGGCGAGAAGATCGACATCTCGAGCACGCGCAGCCTCCACGACCCTCATGAGGCGCTCTCGGCCCAGGTCCGCGGCGACGATAGATCCGGTCTCCCGGGCCGCGGCCAGGGCTATGCACTTGCCGCCCGGCGCGGCGCAGACATCGACCGACAGTCCGCCCCCCAGTGGACCGATGTACTCTACCACGGCCGATGCCGCAGGATCCTGGACGATGGCCGGGAGGGCCGCGAGCAGGTCCTTCGGATCGCCATCAGCCAGCTCCCAGCAACCCGGAAACCCCGCGATGGCCTCGAGCCGAGCGTCGGCGGCTGCGCGTCGCTCCGCCTCCCACCTCCCACCTTCATCGCCCAGCGTGCGCAGCGTCACCCGCGCCGGCCGGTTGTCGAGCTCGACAAGGCGGACCACCGTCTCCGTCGGCCACCGCTCCAGCCAGCGCCGCACCAACCACTCGGGATGCGTGCCATAGGTGGCGTGATGGGAGATCGGATCGGCCTCGAGGCTCGGAAACAGGGCCGCTCGCACTTCATCGCCGTGGCGAGCCGCCGACCGCAGCACCGCATTGACGAACCCGACGGCGCGTGGGCCCTCCGTGGAGCGAAGCCCCTCGATCGTCTCGTGCACGGCGGCGTGGTCGGGTACACGCGTCTCGCGCAGCTGGTAGAGGCCGAGCCGAAGCCAGAGGAGGACGGCCCGGTCCAGGCGCTCGAGAGGTCGATCCACGAGGTGCAGGAGCTCGACATCGAGGCGGGCGCGCAGGCGGATGGCGCCGTAGGCCAACTCCAGAGCCAGGCCACGCTCCAGGGGGAGCAGGCCCGCCAGCCGTCGCTTGGCCGCGCGGTCTGCGTACGCCCCCTGCTCGACATCCTCCAGGATGCGGAAGGCGGCGATGCGGGGTATGGTCAGCTCAGCATGCCCCCCAGCGGACTTGAGGGAACCGCCCACTCGCGCCGGGGCATCCGCCCCGCCAGGTAGGCCAGCCGACCCGCCTCCACCGCCAACCGCATCGCGCGGGCCATGATCTCCGGCCGCTCCGCTTCCGCCAGCGCGGTGTTCATGAGGATGGCGTCGGCGCCCTGCTCCATCGTGATGCAGGCGTCCGATGCCGTGCCGACACCGGCGTCGACGACGACGGGCACCGAGAGACGATCCTTGAGGATTCGCACGTTTACGGGGTTGAGAAGCCCGAGCCCGCTACCGATCGGAGAGCCTAGCGGCATGACGGCGGAGGCGCCGGCGTCCTCCAGCTTGAGAGCCGTGACGAGGTCGTCGTTCGTGTACGGCAGCACGGTGAACCCTTCGGCTACCAGCACGCGCGTGGCCTTGAGAAGCTCATCGGTGTCGGGCAAGAGCGTCTCCTGATCGCCGATCACCTCGAGCTTCACCCAATCAGTCAGGCCCGAAGCCCGTCCGAGGCGGGCGTAGCGGATCGCTTCATCGGCCGAGTAGCACCCGGCCGTGTTCGGAAGAACGAAGAACTCCGCCGGGTCCAGCCAGTGAAGCAGGCTCTCCTCCTTCGACGCGTCCAGATCTACACGCCGCACCGCCACGGTCACCATCTCCGCGCCCGCCGCGCGGATAGCACGCACCATCTCCTCGTTGTCCCGGTACTTTCCGCTGCCCACGATCAGGCGAGAGCGGAACGTCCGGTCTGCAATCCGCAGAGGCTCGTCCCGCACCTCAGCACCGACTCCCTCGAGGGCTGTCGTCATCGCTCACCCCCCGCCTACGAAGTTGACCAGCTCCACGCGATCACCCGGCTCGAGCTTCACCTCCGAGAGCTCTCCACGGCGGAGGATCTGACGGTTCAGCTCCACCACCACGAGCCGGCCATCCAGCTCGAGCTCCGAGAGCAGCTCGGAGACAGCTTGACCGATCCGAGCCATTCGGGGCTGGCCGTTAACGAGTATCTCTATCGAACCCTGGCTCACGCGTCCTCCACGGCCGTGTCGACATCGCTCCAGGCTCGGATCAGCCGGCCCGAAGCTTCCACCGGATCCTTCGCCTCCCACACCGCCCGGACGACGGCAACCCCGCTCGCCCCAGCTCTGCGAAGCGCCGACACCCCGACGGCGTCGATGCCGCCGATACCGATCACCGGCACGCCGCTCGCCCGGCATCTTTCCATGATCGCCGTCCCGTGGGGTCGGACGCCAGGGTGTGTTTGGCTGGCGAAGATCGTACCCAGGATGATGTAACTCGCTCCGTCGGCAACCGCCTCCCTGGCCTCTGCCTCTGCATGCACGGAGGCGCCGACCGCCGGCCCGCCGACAGCCTCCGGTTGGGGGGCGCCACCGTGCGCCGGTTCCGCTTCGCGCGCCCGCCGGATCACCTCGCGCGCCACCGCGACCGGCAGAGCCGTGTGACCCAGCTGCACGGCTTGTGCGCCGGCCGCGAGCGCCACATCCAACCTCTCGTTGACGACGCACCAACCTCCCGTCGCGGCCGCTGAGCCGGAGAGGTCCAATGCCAGGTCCAGGAGGCTGGATGCCGCGGCGTCTCTGAGCCGCAGGTGAAGCGCGAGATCCGCGCCCCATGCCTCGAGCATTCCCTGGCCGACCTCTGGAAAGTCCGGCCGGCCGGCCTGCGCGTCGCCGACCACGACGTGGAGGAGGGGGACGCTCAATGGAAGCAATCGCCGCCTGCGGCTCCGCGTCCCCTGATCCAGGCCGCCGCCTCCATGCGAGCCCGGCCGGCCGGCTTCACCTCGCCGACTCGAATTGCGCCCGACCCGGTGGCCACGATGAGCCCCTCACGAGGATGCGCCTCCAGGACCGTGCCGGGCGCCGCCGCGGGCGGGCCCACGGTCTCGGAAGCCGGGAACGAGGGTCTGAACAACTGGACGACAGACCCCGCGAGCTCGGTCCACGCTGCCGGCCAGGGATCGCAGCCGCGCATCCAGCGCCGTATCTCGGAGGCGGCAAGGCTCCAATCGATCCTGGCCAGCTCACGACTCATCTTGGGAGCGTAGGTGGCCCGATCGTGATCCTGCTCCTGCCCCGCCAGATCTCCGGTCTCGAGCCGGTAGAGAGTCTCCAACAGAGCCTCGCCCCCGAGCGACGAGAGCCTGTCGGAGAGCTCACCGGCCGTCGTATCGGAACCGATCGGCGCAGCTGCCTGATGAAGGATCGGACCGGCGTCCATCTCGCGAACCATGCGCATGATGGTGACACCGGTGAGTTCGTGACCGCGGATGATCGCCCAGTTGATCGGGGCGGCGCCCCGGAGCTCCGGGAGGAGCGACGCGTGGACATTGATCGAGCCTCGAGGGGGCAGTGCGAGCACCTCATCCACCAGCAGCTGCCCGTACGCCGCCACCACGGAGAGGTCCGGCCGGAGCGCGGAGATCGATGCGAGGAATTCCTCGCCGCGGGCCTGCTCCGGCTGGAGAATGGGAGCGCCGAGCTCGATGGCCGCCTTCTTCACGGCGCTCTCCCTCAGACGACGCCCGCGGCCGGCCGGGCGGTCGGGCTGTGTGACCACACCGACCAGGTCGTGTCGATCGGCCACGGCCCGGAGCGATGGAAGAGCGAAGTCGGGAGAGCCCCAGAAGAGGATGCGCACGGTCACATGGCCGGAGTCGCCGACCTCTCGCTCTCCGGCCGCTTCGACCATTTGTTCAGTAGCATCTTGCGCTTGAGGGGACTCACGCGGTCGATGAACAGAACCCCATCCAGGTGATCCATCTCGTGCTGCAGGCAGCGGCTCAACAGCCCTTCCGCCTCGATTCGGACCTCCTCGCCATCGGCGTCCAGGCCCTCCACGACCACGCGCCCGGCGCGCTGCACGATCTCCCGCAGGTCGGGGATGCTCAGGCATCCCTCCTCTTCCTTCTGCCGGCCGCTCGTCTCGACGATGCGCGGGTTGATCAGCGCTCCCCGAGCGTCCTCCGGCTCGCGCACGTCGTAGACGAAGACCCGCGCAGGAACGCCGACCTGCGGGGCGGCGAGCCCGATGCCGTCCGCCTCGTACATCGTGTCCATGAGGTCGTCGATCAGCGCTCTGACATCCTCGTGAACACCATCGACAGGTTCGGCCACCTCGCGAAGCACGGGGTCGCCCAGCAGTCTGATACGTCGAACGCTCAAGTCTCCTCCGAGCTCCCCATTCGCCGCGCCACCTTGCTGCGCTCGATCTCCAGACGTGTATCGTCGGCTGTCTTGATCGTGAGCCGGTCATCCGTCAGGTGGACGATCTTTCCGACGATCCCGCCGACCGTAGCGATCTCGTCGCCTCGCTTCAGGCCGGCGACCAACTCCTGATGAGCTTTCTGCTGTTGGCGCTGAGGCCGGATCAGTAGGAAGTAGAGAATGGCGAAGAACGCGGCGAGCATGAACAGCGTGCCCATCGGGTTCCCGCTTCCATCCGGACTGGCCATGGTCCACACGTTGGCTATCACGTTGTGCCTCTCGGGTAGTGTGCCGGGACGCCAGCACGTGATCGGACGATGTCACACGATTGGGCGCCACGTCGGGCATACACCGAACATCCGCCCACGAGCCTCCGCTCGCCTGCCGCGGCGCCGTCGCGTCGAGGACGTCCGGGCGGGTGACGGAGACCGAACCGCGGCCGGCCAGCGCTCGCCAGTCGTCCAACCGCTGCACATCGGGTCTGCGCTCGCCGACCCTCCGTTTGTCAAACCTTCGTCAAGCCTCGGCCCTTCGGTAGCGCTCCAGCCACCCCTGGGCCCACGGCTCGAACTCGCCCCGGAGAATCGCGCTCCTGGCGAGCCCGGTCAACGTCACCAGAAAGCGTACGTTGTGGAGGGAGAGCAGCCGCAGCCCAAACAGCTCGTCGCAGACAAACAGGTGGCGCAGGTAGGCCCTCGTGTAGTGCCTGCAGCTATAGCAGTCGCATTCGGTATCAAGCGGCCTCGGGTCATCGGCAAACCGCGCCACCTTCACGTTGACCCGACCGTGCGAGGTAAAGGCGGTCCCGTTGCGGCCGTTTCGCGTCGGCGCGACGCAGTCGAAGAGATCCAAGCCCCGGCGGATCGCCTCGATGACGTCTTCCGGGTAGCCGACCCCCATGAGGTAGCGAGGCAGCTCGCGCGGCAGCGCCGGCTCGCACACGTCCAGAATCTCAAGCATCACGTCTTTCGGCTCTCCCACCGAGAGCCCGCCGATCGCCAAGCCCTTCCAGTCTCCCAACTCCAAGGTGCGCTGTAGGGATTCCAGTCGAAGATCGGCATAGCTCGCCCCCTGGAAGATCGGGTAGAGGGTCCCCCTCGCTCTGCCTTCTTCGGCGAGCCGCACGTGATGGAGCCGGCAGCGCTCGAGCCATCCGAGGGTGCGCTCCAACGCCGCCCGCGCCACGTCGCGATCGGCGCCGCCGGGGGGGCACTCGTCGAATGCCATCAGGATGTCCGAGCCGAGCGCCGTCTGGATCTCCACGGATCGCTCCGGCGTGATTCGGTGGCGCGAGCCGTCGATGTGGCTCTGGAAGGTGACGCCCCCGTCATCGATCTCGTTGATTCGCGCCAGCGAGAAGACCTGAAAGCCGCCGGAGTCCGTGAGGATGGGCCGCCGCCAGCCCATGAACTCATGCAGCCCGCCCACCTTCTCGACGATCTCGGTCCCCGGCCTCAGATAGAGATGGTAGGCGTTGGCGAGCAGCATCCGGACCCCAGCGCCCTCGAGCTCCTCGGGAGCGAGCGACTTGACCGTGCCGAGGGTGCCCACCGGCATGAAGCAGGGCGTCTCGACCTTGCCGCGAGCCAAGGAAAGCGTGCCGGCTCTGGCGCGGCCATCAGCGCCCTCGATTCGGAACGACGGTTCCATCGAGTCCTCGTCCTCCAACCGATTCTCGGTCTTTGGCACCATCAGAGCACCAGCATCGCGTCGCCGTAGGAGTAGAAGCGGTAACGCTCGGTCACCGCGTGACGATACGCCCGCAGGACGCGCTCCCGCCCGGCGAACGCCGCGACCAGCATGAGCAGGGTCGACCGCGGGAGATGGAAGTTCGTCAGCAGGCGATCCACGGCGCGGAAGCGGAAGGGAGGATGGATGAACAGGTCCGTCTCCCCGCGGGCCGCCTCGAACAACCCGTCCTCCTTCACGGTGGCCTCCAGCACGCGCACCACCGTCGTGCCCACGGCCACCACTCGGCCACCCTCTGCGCGCACCTCGTTCAGCGTTCCGGCGGACTCGGGGCTCACGGTATGGCGTTCGGCCTCGAGCCGGTGCTGTTCCAAGCGAAGCGCCTCCACGGGACGGAACGTGCCGGGGCCCACGTGGAGGGTGACCGCCACGACGTGGACGCCGCGTCGACGAACGCGCTCCAGCATCTCCTCGGTCAGGTGGAGCCCGGCGGTCGGAGCTGCGACGCTCCCGCGATAGGCGGCATAGACGGTTTGGTAGCGCTCCCGATCCGCCTCCGTGCTCTCCCGCCGGATGTACGGCGGCAGCGGCACGAGCCCGTGCCGCTCGATCGCCGACCAGGGATCGTCGCGCGTTTCGAGACGCACCTCGCGGCCACCCTCCCGAGAGGCTTCGATGCGCACTGAGAGGCCCTCCGCGACCTCGACGACGCGCCCCGGCTTCAGCTTCTGGCCAGGCCGCACCAGCGCTTCCCAGCGGTAGGCCTCGGGATCGATGGGACGAAGCAGGAGGATCTCGGCCGACGCTCCGGTCGGTTTGCGGCCGACGAGCCTGGCCGGAAAGACTCGGGAGTCGTTCACGACGAGGGCGTCGCCCGGATCCAGGTACTCGAGGAGATCCCGGAAGCTGCGATCCTCCCAAGCGGGCTCGTCCGCTCGGTCGTCGCGGCGGAGGACGAGAAGGCGGCTGGCGTCGCGCTCGGGAAGGGGATGCTCCGCGATCAGGTGGCGAGGAAGGTCGTAGGCGTACGCCTCGGTGTCGGCGTCACTCGAAGAGGCCGGTCTGGCCATCCCCGTCCCCCGCCGGCAGCTGATAACCGAAACGCTCGTAGGCGCGTCGCGTGGCCACCCGCCCGCGCGAGGACCGTTGGAGGTATCCGTTCTGAATCAGGTACGGCTCGTAGACCTCCTCCAGGGTGCCGGCGTCCTCCCCCACCGCGACGGCCAGCGAGTTCAGGCCGACCGGGCCGCCGTCGAAGCTCTCGATAATCAGCCTCAGGATCCGTGCATCCATCTTGTCGAGGCCGTACTCGTCCACGTTGAGCATCTCGAGAGCCGCCGCGGCAGTCTCCTCGTCGATCCGACCATCGCCCTTCACCTGCGCGTAGTCGCGCACACGCCGGAGGAGCCGGTTGGCGATTCTGGGCGTGCCCCTCGAGCGACGGGCGATCTCCGTCGCCCCGGCCTCGGTCATGGGCACATCGAGGATGCCGGCGGAGCGGTGAACGATCTCCTCGAGCTCCTCGGGCGGATAGAAGCCCAGCCTCTCCACGACGCCGAAGCGAGCCCTGAGCGGGGCGGTGAGGAGACCGAATCGCGTCGTCGCGCCCACGAGCGTGAAGCGCTCGATCCGCATCGACATCGTCTGCGCACGGGGCCCCTCCCCGAGCCGGATCTCGATCCGGTAGTCCTCCATCGCCGGGTAGAGGAACTCTTCGATCGCCGGCCGGAGTCGATGGATCTCATCGATGAACAGGATGTCTCGAGGCTCGAGATTGGTGAGATAGGCGGCCAGGTCGCCCGGCTTCTCGAGCACGGGACCCGAGGTGAGCTTGATGTTCACGTCCAGCTCCCGGGCGAGCAGCCGAGCCAGGGTCGTCTTGCCCAGGCCCGGAGGGCCGAAGAACAGCGTGTGATCAAGTGCCTCGCCGCGGCCCAAGGCCGCCTGGACGTAGATCTCCACGCTTTCCTTGACCTTACGCTGCCCCACGAACTCGGTGAGGCTCGACGGACGCAGCGACTGCTCCAGTCCCGCGTCGCCCTCGAGGGGCTGCGGCGTCGTGATCTCGGTTCGCTCAGACATGTCGCAACGCGGCTCGAACGAGCTCTTCCGTGCCGGCCGTTTCGTCCACCTCGCGCCGGGCACGGGCGACGGCGGCCTCCGCCTCGGTCTGACCGTAGCCGAGCGCCCGCAGCGCATCGGCGGCCGATGCGCCAGCACTCAGCGGGGCCACCTCCTCAACCGCGAGGTCATCCAGCTTGTCCTTCAGCTCCAGCGCGATGCGCTCCGCCGTCTTCTTCCCGACACCACTCACCGTCTGAAGCACCTCGTGGTCCCGTGCGCGGATGGCCAGCACGATCCGGTCGCCCGGCAGCTGCCCGAGCATCGCCAGCGCCAGGCGAGGGCCGACTCCGGTGGCGCCAAGCAGGCGAAGGAAGAGGGTACGATCTCGCGAGGAGCCGAAACCGAACAGCTCCAGCGAATCGTCGCGGGAGACCAGGGCGCTGTGAAGCTCCACCTCCTGGCCCACCTCCGGAAGTCGGTCCAGCAGGGCGGCCGGAACGAGCAGCTCGTAAGAGACACCCCCGGATGTCATCACCTCGACACCCTCGGGAGCCTTGTGGAGGAGCTGCCCCACGACGCGTCGTATCACGGCCCACGCGCCGGCGCCGAACCGGACGCCTGTACCTTGGCCGGCCGGGGGCGTCCGCCCATCAGGTGGCAAAGAGCCGCCGCGCATCCGTCCGAGGCATCCGAAGGCTGGGGAGGCGCCGCAAGCCGGAGGTGCTTGGCGACCATGTAGGCCACCTGCTCCTTGGTGGCACCTCCGGTGCCCACCACCGCCTTCTTGATCTCGGCGGGCGGGTACTGTTCTGCCCGTAGAACACGCCCTCGACCACGACGCAGCCGGGCTTCGTGCGCTCGATGACGTCGGCGAGACCCTCCTGGATCTCCCGCAGACGCTCGGGCAGGGATGCGGCCGCTGGCGGCCGAATCACCCCGCACTCGATAAGCCCGAGCTCTCCATCCGCCGACTCGACGAGGCCGTAGCCGGTTCCCCGCGTGCCGGGATCGATTCCGAGAACCTTCATCGCTGCGCAAGATAACGCGGCGCTGCAAGGAGGCTATGGCCACGCTCAGGGCGGCGGAGTCAGTCGCAGATCCGGGGCCGCGGCCGGATTCCCCAGAGCGAGCCTTGGACGGCCTGAGGAGACTCGACCGCCAGGGAGTTCTGAGCGCTGCCGTTACTCGGGCCGGAGGGATCCCGCGCCGAGCGATTCAGGGCGACGGCGGCGAGACCCCCGCAGCGAAGCGAGGAGGCTCGGCGCCCCAAGCCCGTAAGGCAAGCGTGGGGCCCTACGGCGCCACCCCAGCGGCAGATCAGGACGCGGCCGCCGCCAGCGCCTCCTCGTCCACGTCCATGTTCGAGTAGACCCGCTGCACGTCGTCGTGCTCCTCGAGCGCCCCCAGCAGCCCGACCAGCTTCTCCGCCTCGCGTCCCTCGACGTGCACCTCGGACTTGGGAATCATGCCGAGCTCGGCCTCGCGGATCTCGATCCCCGCCTCCCGGAGGCCGTCCTGGACGGCGTGGAAATCCCCGGGATCCGAGGTGATGACGAAGACGTGCTCCTCGCGCTCCATGTTCGAGGCGCCCGCCACCATCGCCGCCTCGAGGAGCGCCTCCTCGTCATAGTGCGCCGCGTCGACGTAGATCTGACCGAAGCGATCGAACATCCAGGCCACCGAGCCGGTCTGGCCCAGGTTGCCGCCCCGCTTATCGAGGATGTGGCGCACTTCGGCTATCGTGCGGTTCTGGTTATCGGTGAGGCACTCGAGGAAGAGCGCGACGCCGCCCGGACCGTACCCCTCGTACGTGCACTCCTCGTAGCTCGCCCCGGGCAGGGCTCCCGTGCCGCGCTTGACCGCCCGGTCGATGTTATCGGCCGGCATGTTCTCGGCCTTGGCGTTGTCGATGGCCGTGCGCAGGCGGGGGTTGAAGTTGGGATCGCCTCCGGCCTGGCGCGCTGCGACCGTGATCTCGCGAGCCAGTTTCGAGAACATCTTGCCGCGGGCCTGGTCATTCCGGGCCTTTTGGCGCTTGATCTGCGCCCACTTGCTGTGTCCTGCCAACTTCTACTCCCTCGACTAGCGCGCAACCGCCCAGTCGGCTAGCGGGCGACCAGCGAGCTGCTACCTGGCGGCCAGGGCCGCCTCGCGCTCCTGCTCGGCTTCGGCGATCACTTTCTCGGCCACGTGCGGAGGCACGGGCTCGTATCCCTGGAGCGTCCGGGTGTGGGTGCCCTTGCCCTGCGTGAGCGAGCGGACCGCCGCCGCGTACTTGTGCAACTCCGCCAGCGGCACGCTGGCCCGCACGATCTGCCACCGACCCTTCGAATCCATCCCCAGGATGCGACCTCGCCGCTGGTTCAGATCGCCCATCACCTCGCCCATGAAGTCCTCGGGCGTCCGGACCTCGACCTCCATGATCGGCTCGAGCAGCACGGGGCCGGCGCTCCGCGCCACATTCCGAAAGGCGATCGAGCCGGCGACCTTGAACGCCTGCTCGGAGCTGTCGACCGAATGGTAGGAGCCGTCGTAGCACTCCGCCACGAAATCCACGACCGGGTACCCGGCCAGCACGCCCCTGGCGGCCGCTGCCTGAATCCCCTTGTCCACGGCGGGGATGAACTTGTTGGGGATGACGCCGCCCTTGATCTGGTCGACGAACTCGTAGCCCTCGCCGCGCTCGCGCGGCTTGAGCCGAATCCAGCAGTCCCCGAACTGGCCACGTCCGCCCGTCTGCTTCTTGTGACGCCCCTGCCCCTCGGCCGTCTGCGTCAGCGTTTCCCGATACGGGATCCGCGGCTCTTCGGTGTCCACGTCGACGTGGTACTTCCGCTTGAGCTTCTCGAAGCAGACGCTCAGGTGCAGCTCGCCGCAGCCTCTAGCGATCGTCTGTCCGAGCTCGGGCTCGTAGCCGGAGCGGAAGGTCGGATCCTCCTCGTGCAGCTTGTTGAGGCCGGTCGCCAGCTTGTCCTCATCCCCCCGGTGCCTGGGTGAGACCGCAATCGAGTTGTCCGTAGCGGGCCACTCGATCTCCGGAAGGGTGAGCCGACGGCCGTCGGCGCAAAGGGTATCCCCGGTGTGCGTGTCCTTGAGCTTGGCCACGACACCGATGTCGCCGGCGTGCAGACGCGGCGTTTCGCTCCGCTGTGCCCCGGCTGGCGTGGCGAGGTGCGTCACTCGCTCGGGAGTGGTGTGCGCCGGGTTGTAGACGGTGGATCCATTGTCGACCGTTCCGCTGAAGACCCGGAAGTAGGAGAGTTCGCCGACATGCGGCTCCGAGGTGGTCTTGAAGACGATCGCGGTGAACGGATCGCCGTCCACACCGGCGAGCTCTACGGCGTCCCCGCTCCGGCTCTCGGCCACGAAGGGCCCCGCCTGCTCGGGCGAGGGCATCAGCTCGACGAGCTTGTTCATCACGGCGCGGACCCCCCAGCCGGAGTCTCCGGAACCGCAGAACACCGGAAACAGCTCGCCCCGCCTCATCGCTGCCGCCATGACCCCGAGGACGCGCTCGCGGTCCAGCTCCTCACCTTCGAGGTAGGCCTCCAAGAGTTCGTCGTCGGCACTCGCGATCGTCTCGATCAGGTCTTCGCGGTACTTATCGACGGTGGCACGGAGCTCCTCGGGGATGTCCGCATCGTCGTACTCCCCCCGGCTCGAGCCCGCTCGATACATGTGCGCTCGACCGGAGAAGAGATTGACGATCCCTTTGAAGTCCTCTCCGGACCCGATCGGCACCTCGACGGGGATCGCGCCGCTGGAGAGGTCCTTCTTGACCTGCCGGAAGACCTCCTCGAACGATGCGTTCTCCCGGCCCATCATCGAGATGAACAGAAGACGGGGAATCCCTCGCTTCTCGCAAGCTTCCCATGCCTTCTCGGTCCCGATCTCGACGCCGTCCTGCGCGTTGACGACCACCAGCGCTCCGTCCGCGACGCGCACAGCCGCCTTGACCTCACCGAAGAAATCCATAAAGCCCGGGGTGTCGATGAGATTCAGCTTCACGCCCTTCCAGAGCACGGGCGCGACGGCGAGGTTGATGGAGATTCCGTGCTCGGTCTCTTCGGGAGTGAAATCGGTGAGAGCGTTCCCTCGCTCCACCGACCCGCGGCGGTGGGTGGCTTCGCCAATGTAGGCCATCGCGTCGACCAGGGTGGTCTTCCCGGCTCCACCGTGGCCCACCACGGCGATGTTGCGAATCAGAGAGGATTCATACTCGGGGGCGGACGGCGCCATCTATTCCTCCTTAACTTCGTCGGGACGCAGAGTTGTCGGGGGCTCCAATTCTAGGTGGGTGGCGGGGGGGTCGAAAGGGTCAGCCGGACCCTCGATATCTCCGACTCATGTCGTCCAGAAACTCACGCTCCTTGGGCGTGAGCGCTTCGATCCCGCCCTCGCGAATCTTGTCGAGGATCCGGTCCACCTCGTCGAGCCGGTCTCCCTCCTGTCGACTCCGGCGCTTCGTGACGCGTCGAGGCGGCTCACTGCCTGCTCCCGGCGTCGTCGTGAGGCCCCTCCGGCGCCACCGCTTTCGAACGCCTTCCAGCCGTCGGGAGAGCCTATCTCCCTGCTTCAGGTAGAGGAATCCCGTGACGAGGCCACCCAGATGTGTCCAGTGAGCGACGCCGTCCCTCGCCCCACCCAGGCTGGCGTAGAGAGAGAAGAAGGCCATGAAGCCCACGAAGTACTTCGCCTTTACGGGGAGGAGGAACCAGAGGTAGATCGGAGCGTCCGGCCAGTTGAGAGCGAACGCGAGCAGCAATCCGAACACCGCTCCGGAGGCGCCGATCACCGTCGGCGTGCCGATCAACTGGATGAGCAGCAGCGAGAACAGGGCGCCACCCATCCCGGCAATCAGGTAGTACTGAATGAAGTAGCGCTCCCCCCAGGACCGCTCGAGCGGTGGGCCGAAAAAGAACAGCACCAGCATGTTCATGAACAGGTGGAAGAAGCCCCCATGCACGAACATGTAGGTAAGGGGAGACCAGGGATGGATGAGAAGGCGGGCCGGAGAGAAACCCAACACATCCACCGCCCATGGAAGCGGTACCAGTCCGAGGACGTTCACGACGATGAACACCCCGGTGTTCGCCACGAGAAGACGCTTGACCCATGGCGTCATCATCCGGGAGAGCGCGCTGCCGCCGGCGCCCATCCGAAACCCGCCGGCCGCACCGCTCCCCCGCTCCCATCCGCTCATTCTCCCTCCAGGGCGGCGATCGCGATTCGCTCGCAAAGCTCCGGAAAGGTAATACCCACCGACGCGGCCGCTTTCGGCAGGAGGCNNNTCCCGGGGAGGCTGTTCGTCTCGAGGCAGTAGAAGACGCCGTCCTCCTCTCCCCGGACGAAGTCCACCCGCCCGAACGACCCCTGTCGGAGGACCTGGTGGGCGGCCAGCGAGAGGCGCGCCAGCTCTTCAGCCTCGCCAGGCTCGAGACGCGCGGGCACCTCGTAGCTCGTCATCCCCGGCGTGTACTTGCACTCGTAGTCGTAGATTTCGTGGCTCGGGGTGATCTCCAGAACCGGAAGAGCTTCGCCCAGCAGGATGCCGACCGTGAGCTCTCGGCCCGGCACGAAGCGCTCCACCAGCACATCTCGATCGTAGCCCTCCGCGAGCTGCATCGCAGGCCCCAGATCGACAGCATCGTGCACGACCGTGAGACCGATCGTCGAACCGCCCCCGGAGGGCTTCACGACGAGGGGAAGCCCCAAGTCGTCGAGGATCTCCTCGTACCCCCGATTCCGGGGTGCCCAGGGGGCGGTCGGGACGCCGGCCGCGTCGAAGAGCTCCTTCGAGAGGCGCTTGTCCATCGCCACCGCCGATCCCAGCGAGCCGGTACCGGTGTAGCGGATCCCGGCGAGATCGAGCATCGCCTGCAGCTTGCCATCCTCGGCCGGGCTGCCATGCAACGCCAGGAAGACGACGTCCGCCTCACGAACGACGTCCGCCTCCGTGATGCGGAACAGAGCCGACTCGTCGAACGTCGCCCGCAGCGACTCCATGTCGGGAGGATCGATGCCCACCTCGGCCGGGAAGAGGTCGGCTTCCCGATCGGCGGGCACGTAGCCGGTCGCCGTGTCGACCGTGTGAACGGTGTGGCCGCGAGACCGGAGCGCCTTCAGCACCTCTTTGCCCGACGAGAGCGAGACCTGTCGCTCCTCGCTCGTGCCTCCGGTGAACAGTGCGATCCTCACGTCAGCCCTACACTGCGGCCGTCGCCCGCCACGACGGAGCCGTTGCCCTCCACTACGGAATCAGGTGGTGGATGACGTCGTAGCGCGTCAGAATCCCGCACACCGTTCCGTTCTCCGCCACGAGAATCGCTGGATTCTGGCGGGTCAGCCGACTCGTGATCTCCGAGAGCTCAGCGTCGCCGTCGACCACCGGGAACGGTTTGTCCGCCACCTCCCGGATCTCGTTCGCCAACCGGGCCGGCTCCTCCATGACCGCCCCGAGCAGAGCGGACTCGGTGACCGATCCGACCGGCCGCCCCTCTTCGAGCACCGGGAGCTGCGAGACGTTGTGCTCCTCGATAAGGTCGAGTGCCTCCCGAACCGAAGCGCCAGGTTCGACGGACACGAGAGGCGTGGCGTCTGCCTTGGATTTGAGCAGGTACGCAGCCGTCACCTTGGACGGACGGAACATCCTGTTCTCCGCCATCCACTCGTCGTTGTAGACCTTCGAGAGATAGCGCTCGCCGGTGTCGCACAGGATGCACACGACGCAGGCTTCCGGATCGTCCGCCTCCTGCGCCACATCCACCGCTATCCTCACGATGAGGCCGGTCGAGCCACCGACGAATATCCCCTCCTCGCGGGTGACCCGTCGCGCCATGTGAAAGGCGTCTCGATCGCACACCTGCCGAAACTCGTCCACCAGATCGAAATGCAGGGTGGACGGGATCTTGTCGTTGCCGATCCCCTCGACCTTGTAGGGAGAGCCCGGCTCGACGTGTCCCGTGCGGTGGTAGGTCGTGAAGATCGAGCCGATCGGATCGCCGGCGATCACCCTGACCGCCGGATTCTGCTGCTTCAGGTAGCGCGCCGCTCCGGAGATCGTCCCTCCGGTGCCTGGCGCCGCCACGAAGTGCGTGATGCGGCCTTCCGTCTGCTCCCACACCTCCGGTCCCGTGGTCTCGTAGTGAGCCTCCGGGTTCACCGGGTTGTAGAACTGATCGGCGAGGATCGCATTCGGCCGTTCCTCGGCGATCCGCTTGGCGAGGTTGTTGTAGTAGTCGGGGTGGTCCGGAGAGACGGCGGAGGGCGTCACGATGACCTCGGCGCCGAACGCCTTCAGCAGCCGCACCTTCTCGATGCTCATCTTGTCGGGAATCGTGAAGATGCAGTGGTATCCCTTCACGGCCGCGGCGATCGCCAGCGCCACCCCCGTATTCCCGGACGTGCCCTCAACGACCGTCCCGCCCGGTCGAAGGGCTCCCGACTCCTCGGCGGCCTCGATGATCGCGAGCCCGATTCGGTCCTTCACGGAACCCCCGGGGTTGAACATCTCGGCCTTGGCGTAGACCGGCGTTCGCGCCCCGTCGGTCACCCGGCTCAGGCGTATGAGCGGCGTCTGGCCGACCGTCTGAAGGACGTTGTCGTAGGGCTTACGGTGTATCTTCACGGCTCTCCGTTCCTTTCTGGCATCGGATACCGGACGGGGAGAGTCGCCCAGACGGGAACGGACCGCTCTCCCTGCCGAGCCGGTTTGTAACGTAGCTCGCGAGCGCCCGCCACGGCGGCTGAATCAAGGCTTCGGTGACCGCTGGTCTTCTGGACGGCGACCGAGTCGACGGCACCCGCGGTCGAGATCCGGATTCGCAGCACCGTCTCTCCACCGATCCGGCTCGCCCACGCATCCTGAGGATACTCGAACGGGAGCTGCTCGTTCAGCAGCGTCGGCATGTGGAAGGCTGACCCCTGTTCACCGACCGCGAGGCCACCCAATACCGGCCTCATCGTCTCGCTGCAGCCCGCCAGTAGCACTCCCAGCACACAGAGCCCGAGACGGCCCCTGATCCACCCACCGTTCATCCCGCTCGGGCCTCCCCACCCGGCCCCGAGGCCTCGCGGCCGACTTCGTCAGCCTCTGCAAGGCGCTTCAGCTCCGCCAGGCTGAGAAGCGCCTCGATTGGCGTCAGCCGCTCCGGGTCGAGCTCGGACAGTCTCGCCAGAAGCTTCTCGCTCGAGGGGGACCGAGCCTCGCCAGGACGCACCTCGACCTCTTCGGGCTCCGCGAACAGCGAGTACTGATGACGATCCAGCAGGCCGGCGAGCCGGCTGCCGGCGCCCGATGGGCCGCCTTCAAGCTCGTGCAGAACCCGTGTGGCTTCGTCCAACACCTCCCGCGGGAGGCCGGCGAGGCGTGCCACCTGGACGCCATAGGAGCGATCGCTCCCTCCCGGCTCGAGGCGGCGGAGGAAGACGATCTCGTGACCGTGTTCCCGGACCGCCACGTTGGCCGGAACCACGCCGCTCAGCAGATCGGCGAGCTCCACGAGCTCGTGGTAGTGCGTGGCGAATATCGTCCTCGCCCCGATGCGCTCGTGTATGTAGGCGGTGACCGCCCAGGCGATCGAAACGCCGTCGTAGGTCGAGGTTCCGCGCCCGATCTCGTCCAGCAGCACCAGGCTCCGCTCTGTGGCAGAGTTGAGAATCGTCGCCGTCTCGGTCATCTCGACCATGAACGTGCTTTGACCTCGAGTCAGGCTGTCCGAGGCGCCGACGCGGGTGAAGACGCGGTCGCAGAGCCCGATCCGCGCGCTATTGGCGGGCACGTAGGAGCCGATCTGAGCCATCAGGACGATCAGGCCGACCTGGCGGAGCACGGTGGACTTCCCGGCCATGTTGGGGCCGGTGAGCACCATCACGAACCCCTCGCGGTCCAGCACCACATCGTTTGGTATGAACTCTTCCCTCGGCATCATCGTCTCGACGACCGGGTGCCGACCTCCGCGGATCTCTAGGCCGAACTCCTCGACGACTTCCGGGCGGCAGTAACCGCCCCGCGCCGCCGCGGCGGCCAGAGCGGCCAACACGTCCAGCTCCGCGATGCGCAGCGCGGCCTGCTGGATCTGCTCCACCCGAGCCGCGATCGCGTCGCGAACCTCGCGATAAAGACGCAACTCCAACTCGCCGATTCTCACGTCCGCATCGACGATCTTCTCTTCCCAATCCTTCAGCTCCGGCGTCACGAAGCGCTCTGAGCCGGTGAGGGTCTGCTTGCGCTGGTAGTCGTCGGGGACCCGATCCAAGTTGGGGCGCGTGACCTCCAGATAGTATCCGAACACCTTGTTGTGGCCGATCTTCAGGGTTCGGATGCCCGTTCGTCGCCGCTCTCGCTCCTGCAACGAGGCGATCCATTCCACAGCCCCCGACCTCAGCTCTCGCAGACCGTCCAGCTCGGCCGAATGCCCCGATCGGATGACACCCCCATCGGCCAGAGCGGCCGGCGCTTCGGGCGAGATCGCCCGCTCCACGAGGTCGTGAAGGTCGTCGAGCAGATCCAGGCTCTCGCACAGCTCCCCGATTCTTCCTTCTCGCCCGCTTCCCAGTTCGCTGACGTGGGGCAGCTCACCGAGTGATTGGCCGAAGCCGAGGATCTCGCGCGGTGCCGCCCGGCCCGCAGAGATGCGGGTCACCGAGCGCTCGAGGTCGCGGACCCTACCGAGCCTCGCCCGCAGCGAGCCACGGAGCTCCGGGTCCTCGACCAGCGTACCTACGGCATCCTGGCGCGCGGCGATCCCAGCCGGGTCGAGAAGCGGCCGGAGAAGCCAGCGTCGCAACAGGCGCGCCCCCATGGCGGTTCGAGTACGATCGAGCACGTCCAGGAGAGTCGCCCCCCCATCGGCCCGGAGCGGTTCGACGAGCTCCAGGTTCCGACGCGTCATCTCGTCCAGGTGCATCGCGCGATCCGATCGCTCGACCTTCGGAAAGCGCAGGTGTGCCAGACCCGCGGGCCGCACCTCTTCGAGATAGGCGACGAGCGCGCCGGCAGCCGATACCAGGTGTCGATCCGCGGCCGCTGCCAGGCCGAAGCCCTCACTGCTCGCCACGGAGAAGCGGCGGCGAAGCGCCTCCTCTCCGAACTCGGGATCGAAGCGCCAGCCCTCGCGGCGCGTTACGGTCCAGGCGCCTGCGGGGACCGCATCCCGATCGGAGCTCACCACGAGCTCGGCCGGCTCCAGGCGCGCGATCGCGTCGGGCAGCTCGCCGCGCGAGCATTCCTGAAGGTCGAATTCGCCGGTAGACAGGTCCGCCACGGCGATCCCCACAGGGTCCGTGCCCGCCACGGAAACGACGAAGTTGTTGCGCCGCGCGTCGAGGAGGACATCTTCGATCGCCGTTCCGGGGGTGATGACCGCGACGACTTCTCGGCGCACCAGTCCCTCGGCCTCGGCAGCCTCTTCGACCTGATCGCACACCGCGACGCTCCTTCCGAGACTCACGAGCTTCGGCAGGTACTCGTCGACGGCCTTTGCGGGAACGCCCGCCAGCGGCACGTCGGCACTGGCCCCGTTGTTCCGGCTGGTCAGCGTAATGCCCAGCAGTCGGCTGCCCTCCTCGGCATCCTCGAAGAACATCTCGTAGAAGTCGCCGACCCTGAAGAACAGAATCGATTCGGGGTGGCGTGACTTGATGTCGAGGTACTGCCGGATCAGCGGCGTGTGGGCGGCGTAAGCGGGACTGTGTGGGGGCACGACCATCTCGTTCCCCGCTAGCCGGAGGCCGGAGCGCTCAGGACGACCACGGCCTCGAATCCGTGCCGGCGTACACGCTCCGCGTAGAGGGCGGCCGATGTGAGGTGCATGAATCGGCCGGTCCGCACGCGGTGCAGTCCGTCTTCGCCGTTCGTCACCACGTAGGTCTCGAAGCCCGCGCTCTCCAACCGGCGACGTACCGTCTCGGCCCCGGAGGTCTCTCCGAACGCCCCGACCTGTACCGCGAAGACGGCGCCGCCCTCCTCGCAGGCTTTCAGAGCCTCCGTAACGGCTGGACGCGTCACCGAATCAGCGGGCTCCGCACGCCGCCAGGCGGCGCAGGCCGCCTCCAGCTCGCCGAGAGCCTCGTGAGCGTGGCCTGTCCATAGCCACGACTCGCCGATGCGCGGGTCCTCGGGATGGCTGGACCGCAGGCGCTCCAGGTCGGCGAGCGCCCTCTCGGGCTCGCCTCGAAGCAGCCTCAGCTGGGCGAGCCGCAGGAGCGCCTCGGGCGCGTGCGCGGCATCGCCCTCGATCGTCACCCAAACGTAATCCAGCTCGGCGGAATCCGGATCGGAGGCGAGCCGCGCTCTTAACAGACGCGCCCGGGAGAGCTCGACGGGGCCGGGCGCCTCGCTGGCGCCGTACCAGGCGTCGAGGGACGCACGGGCCGCGTCCGTGCGCCCCGAGTCCGCCAGCGCCTGCGCCCTGTCGAGCTCCGAGACGCCCGAGCCCGAAGTTTGGGCACCCGCGTGGCCGGCAACGGCGATCCACAGGGTGCCCACGGCAAGCACGAGCGTGCCGCGGTTCACGCGGCCCTTCCGGCTTCGAGGCGAAGCGACAGCAACAGCTCCTCGAGAGTCGCTCGGTCGCCTACACCTGATTTGGATCGCCAATCGGCGTCTCTCATGAGCCGTAAGGCTCGCTCGAGCTGCTCCGCTTCCCATGCCCGTGCCTGTTGCGCGTAGATCCGCGCCTTCCACTTGAGATAGGGCTTCCCGGCCTCGCTCAGGGCGCTGCCGAGCATGCCCGCACCGCCCTCGATGGCGATGCCGAGGCAGATGTGCTGATCGATCATGGCCGCCAGCAGGCCGACGGCGCTCTCGCGGCTGTCCGACAGGAGCGCGGGCAGCTTTGCGAGTGCATCCTCGTACCGGCGCGCCGCGACCTGATCCAGCCACTCCCAGCGGTTCACCTGGCGTACGTTGGGCACCAGGCGGCGGACCGCTTCCAGCGATACGCGGCCGTCCTCCGCGGCGTGCACGAGCTTCTCCAGCTCGCTCTCCAGCAGACCGAGCTCCGGCCCGATCGCGTCGGCCACCGCTTGCGCGGCTCGCTCCGACAGCTCGTATCCGTGGCGCGCCCTTGCCTGATCGAGCAGCCACCCGGGCAGGGCATCCTCACGAGGGACCCGCCACTCGAAGCTCCGGCACCGCCTGGCGAATCCCTTCATCGTCTTCTCGGCCTTCCCGGATGCGGGCCCGGCCGTGATCACGAAGGTGAGCCCGCACGGGAGAGCGTCGAGCGCGGCCTCGACAACGTTGACCGCCGCGGTGCCCAGCTCTTGAGCCTCCACAAGCAGAACCACTCGCCGATCGCCCAACATGGGTGGAGTGTGCAGGGCGGCGGCGAGCGTCTCCGCATCTACCTCATCGGCACGAAACCGGTCGAGGTTGAAGTCCCTGGTGGACGGCTCGAGGGCTTCATCGACGATCCGGCGTGCGGCGGCATCGCGTTGCTGCGGCGCATCGCCGAACAAGAAAAAAGCGCCTTCCACGTCGCCGCGGCTCAGCGCCTGCTGCAGTTGGTTATCCGGTGGCAGAGCCATCGGTGCTTCGGTCAGCGTTATGAGTGATGGGTGGCCGTAATCCTATCCGACGATCCGGGATCTCCGACGGACCGGCTAGCGCGACGGATCGCTCTCCGACACAGATGACCCGGTCTGTAAGAGGGGCTCGAAAAGATCTTCGGATCCGGACCGGCGCTCCCAGATCGTCGGAACCGCGCCCCCGACCCAGACTCCCTCGTAGATCACCGGGGTCACGAACGGTCCGGGGCTGAACAGGGACGGGATCTCCGCGCTCGGCGCCGGGACGGTCACCGCCACAGGCGCGAGCTCGATCTCGACCGGAATCCTGCTCGCGAACGGCAGCCACACGACGGCAAGCAGCCCCACCGCGGCCATCGCGACCAGCGCGGCGCCGCCGCCGAGTCGCGATCCCAAGACCGTGTGGTCGTCGATGTGGTAGAGGCGGTGTCGCAGGCGAGGGAGAAAATCGGGCGAGGCGTCGGGTCGCGGGAGCTCTCGGAACAGGTCGATCCCCTGTCTGACCACGCGGTGGTATCGCGCGCAGGTCGGACATTCTCGGAGGTGGGAGTCGAATTCCCGAAGTTGCTCGGGCGTCCGAAGACCATCCGAGTAGTCAGAGTAACCTTGGAGAAACTCCCCACAATCCATCGCGAGCAACCCTCTCACGCGGGCAACGGCACCTTCCCCACGGACGTTCGCTCTTTCGATGCGAACCCGAAGGCCCGTCTACGCTTTGGGAACCGGCAATTTCTACTCGTTTGGGCAGGGGGGGTTCCCGAAGAAAAAGGGCGGCCCCAGGGCCGCCCTTCGGCGCGTGTCTTGACGTCGGCGGATGCCGCTCGACGACTACTGGAGCATGGGTGCGATGATCTGAGCGAACTTGTTCCTGGCGCGGTTGAGGCGTGATTTTACGGTCCCCAACGTCACGCCCGTGATCTCCGAGATCTCCTCGTACGTCTTGCCCTCCATCTCACGAAGCACGAAGACGACGCGGTGATGCTCCGGCAGCTCCTCCACGGCCTTCTCGACCTGTGCCCTCAGATGCCGCTTCCGGAAGAGATCGTCCGGCGCATACGACCGGTCCTCCCACTGCAGCGGCCGGTGATCGGCATCCCAGTTCTTCTTGATCGCCTGGAACAGGACCATGGGATTGCGCGACCGGTTCCTGAGCTCGTTTTTCGCCAGGTTGCTCGCGATCGTGTAGATCCACGTCGAGAATTTCTTCGTCGGATCGAAACGGTGCAGATGCCGGTAGACCCGCACGAACGTCTCCTGAACGAGATCCTCCGAGCGGTCGCGATCTCCGATCGTCCTGTAGATGAAGTTCAGCAGGCGGTCGTGATAGCGCCCGACCAGCTCCTGGAAGGCGAACCGCCCTCCCTCAAGGTACTCGGCCACGAGCTCGGCGTCGTTGAGGTCTTTGAGCTCGAGCCGGGATCGCGGCTCTCCCTTGGCATGCTGTACAGCCAGCGACTTCGGCATTCTGGTTGTACCCTCCCCGGCGCTCGCCCGGTCGCGACGCGTCTCCGTCGCGGCTCCCTCTTCGCTGAGGTCACCGTCGCGAGCGACAGCTGATTGATCTATCTCAGACATCGGCTCCAAACGCTTCCCCGTCCCGCCTCCATCTAATAGGACGCACGAGAGTCGAGGATTGTCACATCACCCATCCATCAGGACCCATCCATCAGGTCCGTGAAGCATCGCGCCCAGAGGAGGGAACAGATCGTCTTGGAGTCTACGATCTCGCCCTCCTCGACGAGACGAAGCGCTTCCGCCACCGGCAGCGTCTCCGTCTCTATGAACTCGGTGCTCTCGGGGGCGGCTCGCCCTTCCGAAAGACCGGTCGCGGCATAGATGTCGATCCGCTCGTCCGTGAACCCCGGCGTCGTGTAGATCGACGTCAGCCTCCGCAGATCCGCCGCACGCAGACCCGCTTCCTCCTCAAGCTCGCGTCGTGCGCAGAGCTCCGAGGCTTCGCCCGCCTCGAGCTTCCCCGCCGGAACCTCCCACACATAGCCGCCGGCCGCGTATCTGTACTGCCGGAGCAGAACGACCGCGGCTCCGTCGCCGCTCGACCACTCTCCCGGCCTGTAAACAGGAAGGACGGCTACCGCGCCTGGATGGCGGAGAATCTCCAGCTCGCCCACGGAGCCATCCGGCAGGCGAACCCGGTCGCGGCGTACCTTGAAGAAAGTGCCTCCATACACGACGCGGCTTTCGATCCGCCCGGTATCGGAGGACTTCAGCTTCGGCTCCTTGGTACTGCCCGATACGAATCAGCCCCGAACATAGCCGAAGGTTTCCCGAAAGTCAAGGCCCATCAACTGGTTTCGGCGTTTTCAACGTCCACTTCCCCCACCTCTTCCAGCATCGGCTTCACCTCGGCGGCTGAGGCCACCGCCAGAAGCGTCATCGACTCGGAAGAGATTCGCGAGCTGGCCGTTGCGACGATCTCGTCAGCGGTCACCGCCTCGACCCGGTCCACGTACGCCTCCCAGTAGTCCTCCGGCAAGTCGTAGATCTGCTGGGTCGCCACCTTCCGCGTCACCTGGCTCGGCGTCTCGAATTGGCGCGGCAGCGAGAGAGTGAGGGCGTTCTTCGCCAGCCGCAGCTCATCATCGTCGGGCGGACGCTCCACCAGGCTTCGGATCTCGGCCAGTATCTCTCGGAAGGCACCGGCGGCCGCCGCGCTCTCCACGGCTGCGTTGACCACGAACGGGCCCGCGCCGCGACGAAATCTGAAAGAGCTGCGAGCCCCGTACGTCCAGCCTTTGGCTTCCCGCAAGTTCATGTTGATCCGCGAGTTGAACAGCCCGCCCAGGATCGCGTTCGCCAACTTCGCGGGGAAGAAATCGGGTGCTGCGTGCTCCATGCCGATCCGACCCACCCGGACCTCCGCCTGAGCGCTGTGCCCCCGATCCACGAGGAGCAGCCCGCCGGCAGACGCTCCGCTCGATGGCGACGGGAGCTCGCTGAGACCGGCGCTGCCGGTCCAGTCCTCGAACCGAAGCGCCACCGCATCCCTGAACGCAAGGGCATCCAGCGCTCCGCACGCAATCAGCACGGTACCGTCGGGCACGTACCGGTCGGCGTGGAACCCGGCCACGTCGCCGGCACCCAAGCTGGCCACCGTCCCCGGTTCCCCACCGGCGGGTCGACCATAGGGGTGGTCTCCGTAGATCGCACGAATGAGCCGCAGGTCGGCAAGCACCGCCGGCTCATCCAGGTGGCGCTCGATCTCGTCCAACCGCTCCTGGCGGACCCGGGCGACCTCCTCTCCCTCGAACGCGGGCTCCCGGACCACCGCTCGAAGGTAGTCCAGCGCTCCATCCGAGACCTCACTGAGGAAGTGCATCGAGAGGCTGGCTACATCGTAGCCGACGCTGGCCCTGAAGGCAGCACCCAAGCGATCCAGCCAGGCCGCCATCTCCAGCGCCGAGCGGCCCGCCGCTCCCTCGCTGAGCAAGCGGCCCGTCAACTCGGCCACACCACCCAGCTCGGGCGGCTCACCCGCGGCGCCTCCCTCCACGATGAGGCGCAACGAGACCTCCGGGAGCTTCGGGTTCTCGGCGACCAGTAGCTTGAGGCCGTTGTCCAGCTGGAAGCGATGGAAGAAGGGCAGCTCGAGGGGGCGGAGTTGCTCGGACAGCGGGGGACGGGTGCGATCCAACGAGCCAGGCACGCTCATTCCACCACCGCGTCTTCGCTCGCGGGGACGACATGAAGCGCCACGAGCCGCTCTTGTTTGAAGATCTCGCTCGCCAGCCCCGCACACCCGTGCACGGACACCTCCCGGTAGCGGGTGAATGCATCGTTCACGTATCCCGGCTCGCCTCTCAGCACGGCCGCGTGGGCGAAGGCGTCGGCCCGCTCTCCCACGCCGTTCAGCTGTTGCACCAGCGCCCGACGCGCCCGGTTCCGGGCTCCTTCCACCTCGTCCTCGCTCAACCCGTCACCCTGGAGCCCGGCGATGGACTCGAGCATCGCTTCCTCGAGATTCGCCGCCGACACGCCGGGCCGCGCCGTCGCGACGACGAAGAACATGCCGGCGCACTCGATGGGCCAGGTGAACGCGTGGACCTCTCCTGCGAGGCGCTTGTCATAGATCAGCTCGTGATGAAGACGGGAACTCTTGCCGTCCGCCAGAAGATGACTCAGGAGATCCGACGTTTCGAAATCGGGCTCGTTGAACGACGGGGCGTGGTACATCAGGTAGACTCGCGGCACATGGACCTGGTCCTCGATCGTCCCGCGACGCTCGCCGTCCAGAGCAGGCGGTGGAACCTCCACCGCAACGGGTCGGGGCCGGGCCGGAATCTCGCCGAAGTACCGCTCGATGCGACGAAGCGCGTCCTGCGTGTCGAAATCGCCGGCCAGAACCAGAACCGCGTTGTTCGGGCCGTAGTAGAGATCGAAGAACTCGTGGACGTTCTCCAACGTCGCCGCGTCGAGATCTTCCATGAAGCCGATGGTCGGGTGCTGATACGGATGGTCCTCGGGATATGCCATCCGGAGCACGGTCTCGAACGCCAGTCCGTACGGCCGATTCTCGTAAGCCTGTCGCCGCTCGTTCTTCACCACGTCCCGCTGGTTGTCCAGCTTCTCCTGAGTGATCGCGGGGGCGAAGAAGCCCATGCGGTCCGACTCGAGCCAGAGCGCGAGGTCGAGGTGGCTGGACGGCAGCGTTTCGTAGTAGTTGGTGCGATCGAACCACGTCGAGCCGTTCAGGGTTCCGCCGGCGTTCTGGATGTCCCTGGAAGAGAAGGTGCTCGAACAGGTGGGCGAAGCCCCTCCGGCCGGCCCTCTCGTCCTTGGACCCGACGTGGTACATGAGATGCACAGCCACTATGGGAGCCGCCCGATCCTCGTGCAGGACGACCCTGAGACCGTTGTCGAGGACCCGCTCCTCGAAATCGAAGCTGACCTCGCTCGCGTCGCGCGACCGGGGAGGGGGCGAAGATGAATGACCCAAGTCCGTGCGGCTCCTTTCCTGAGCGCGTGATCGTTCGTGCCTCGCTGGCCGGATGAGGTTCGGTGGCCAGTGACGGCCGCCGAATGTAGTGAAGGTGGCGGAGGGACGTAAGCCGGGTTCTGTTACGGGGCGTTGCAGGACGCCCCGCGGAGGTCATCTGTCTCGGACGACCGGTTGCCCGGCGTCTCTAGCGGCCTACCCGGAGCTCGACTGCGGCGGGCCGCCGCTCGCTCCCTATTTGGCCTTGCTCCCGGTGGGGTTTGTCGTGCCGTCGCTGTCTCCAGCGGCGCGGTGGGCTCTTACCCCACCTTTTCACCCTTGCCTGTGCGGCCGAAGCCGCCATCGGCGGTCTGTTCTCTGTGACACTTTCCGTCGCCTCGCGGCGCCCGGGCGTTACCCGGCACCGTGCCCTGCGGAGCCCGGACTTTCCTCGAACCGCACCTCGAGACTCGCTCGATGCCGGCCCGCGACCTCCCATCCCTCCGCCGGGAGGTGTTACAGCGGTTGGCAGCCAATGGTTTCCACGCCGCGGTTGCCGATGGTCTCCTGCCGCGAGCGAGCCCCCAGCGCGGAGACGGTCCACGATCATCCTTTCTCGCCCGGGACAGACTGTCTCAAGCGGCACGCGGAGCATAGTTTAGGTGTGCGGGTATCCGTTCAATCCAGGCTGCAGCGACGATCTGTTTGGGCCTGGATTCCGGGTATTTTTCTGTACAGGCCCGGCACGCGGTCGCACCGCAGGGAGTGGGCGATCTCGATCGGGCGGGCCGGCGGTTCGAGAGAAGGCATGCGGAACGGGTGCGAGGGACCGGGCGCCGGCACGCGTCGGGTCCATAGAGCAGAGGCGGCATGAGACGCTCCGGCCGGTGGCTCGGGGCAGTGGTGGCACTGTCGCTCGTCGGCTGCACCGATAGCCAGACGGCTTCGACCCAGCCCGGGGTCGGGCCGGCCCTTCTCGAGGCCCTCTCTGCGGCGGTGGACACGGTCGAAATGGGGACGGTCATCGAACCGTCCATCGCCGTTCGCGTCGTCTCCACCACCAGTGAGCCGGTTGAGGGCATCCCCGTTCGCTTTCTGCTCGAGTCGGGCCCCGGTCGGGTCTTTCCAAGCCTCGCGGTCTCGGACGAAGAGGGGGTGGCCGAGGCGTTCTTCGAGGCAGATGGGGTGGCGGACGAGAGCCGCATCCGAGCCGACATTCCCAGCGCGAGCAACGTAGAGGCGGTCACTTTCGACGTCCTGACGGTACCGTCCGCCTTCGTCCAGCTCGCCCTCGAGCAGGGAGATGGCCAGGTCGCCGAGGTCGAGTCTCAGCTCCCGCTGCCGTTCGTCGTAAACGCCTCGGTGGGGGAGAGCATGCCTGTTTCCGGCATACCGATCGCTTGGACCGTGGAGAGCGAGCTTGGCAGCCGACTCAGCGCCGACACGACGTTCACGGATGACAACGGCCGGGCGGAGAACCTGCTGACCCTCGGCCCCGAGACGGGCCCGGTGACGGTCTCCGCCTATGCGACACGCACGACTGCCTCCGACACGATCCGGTTCACCGCGTCGGCGCGGGCTGAGCTGGAGACGGGCGTGATCGTGGACTTCGTCGACCCGCTGCCGCTGCTGGCGGGCCAGCAAGCCACGATGTTCGGTGCAGGCTTCAGCGAAACGCTCGGTGAGAACGAGATCCGGGTCGAAGGGGTCGCCGCCGAGATCGTATCGGCGACGCCGACGGAGATTTCGTTCGTCGTTCCGGCCTTCCTCGACCGTTGCCTCCCGGAGCGCGAAGTGGGGGTCCGCGCGCTCGTTCGCGGAGAGGCGAGCAACGGCCAGCTGATCCAGCTTCAACCGGCTCAGACTCCGGTGGAGCTCGGGGTCGGGCAGGCGGCACTCCTGCGAGGTGAAGAGGCGTTGTGCGTCCAGCTTCCGTCGGCATCCGAGAGAGCCGATTTCGTCTTCCACGTCCAGAGCGCCAGTCGGGCGCCCGAGGTCGTCGCGAACATCCGGATGGGCGTTAGAACGCCCGATGAGAGCGAACTGGGTGCGGCCGATCTGCTCCAGGCGGAGGTCGAGGCGATCGACGAGGTCGGCTATTACGGCGACGCCTTCGGCGAGGCCTTTATCTCTTCGGCGGCGCTCACGGAGCTGCTGGATCGGGAGGTACGTCCGCTTCGGGTCGTCGAGCCAGCCGTTCGCGCTACCGTTCAGCCCACCGACCTTGCGGTCGGGGACGTTCTCCCGGTCCGATTCGCCGTGAATGCCGACTTGTCGGTTTCCTGCGAAACGCCCGTCCGGATCATCGACGGCGTGGTGCGAGCCGTCGGAGAGCGAATCGTCATCGTCGAGGACCCGCAGGCTCCGGCCGCCGGCTTTGCCGATGCCGACTGGCGACTCATCGCCGATGAGTTCGACCAGAGCGTCTATCCCACCGTTGCGACCTACTTCGGCGAAGCGGCGGATCTGGATGGCAACGGGCGGGTGACGCTCGTCTTCACGCCCGAGGTGAACAGCCTGACTCCTCCGGGGGGTGGCCGCATCAACGGCTTCTTCCTGCTCGCCGACCTCGCCGCCAGCGGCAGAGCGGGCGGAGCGGGGGTTCCGGGGGAAGGCGACGCCACCTGTCCGTCGAGCAACGAGGGCGAGATCCTCTACATCGGCGTGGCGGATCCGACCGGGGAGTTCGGGAGCCCGTTCACCAAGGCTCAGGCGTTGAGGGCAGCTCGCCGGACGGCGGCGCACGAGCTCCAGCATCTGCTGGCTGCCGAGCAACGCGTCGTTCTGGCCAGCCAGGACTTCGGATCGGTCGAGGAGAGCTGGCTCGACGAAGGGCTCTCGCATCTCGCCGAGGAGCTCGTCGGCCTGCGTCTGATGGGGCTTCCTGAGGGTCAGAACATCACGTTCGACCTGATCGGGAGCGACCGCGACAGGCTGGATATCTTCAACATCTACCTCATCCCGAACTTCTTCAGCCTCGGGCTTTACATGGCCGCCCCTGGGATCGCTCCCGTTCTGGCGCCCCTCGATCCCGGCGGACTCGGCAGTGAGCAGATGAGAGGCTTCGGGCTCTTCTTCCTGCGCTGGCTGCTGGATCACCACGGAGGCGACGATCCCGCGGCGTTGATCCGTGGGCTCGCGAGCGGCGGCGGCGGGCAGCGTCAGGGGATCGCGAACGTCGAGAACGAGACCGGCCGCGCCTGGGAGGACTTGATCGCCGAGTTCGCGATGGCTCTCGCGGTCGACGACACGGACGTCCGGGGTCTCGAGACCCGCTTCGAGATCACGACGTGGAATCTGCGTGACGTGTTCGCGGCACTGAACGAGAATCCGTCCGCCGGACAACGCTTTCCCATCCCGTACCCACTGGCTCTCTCGCCTCTCGGCTTTTCGACGCGAGCGCTGGACTACGAACTGAACGCGTCGACAGAAGCCTATTTCGCGCTCTTGGGTCGGAGCGGGGCCCCAGCTCTCGCGATCGAGCTGTTTGGGCAGGATGGGGCGGCCCTGCCGCCCACGGCGACCGCGCAGGTCCTGATCATGAGAACACGCTGACGGGGCCGGTCGGACTGGACAGCACGCGCCCTTCGACGAAACTTCCTCCACCCTCTCCTCGTCATCGAATACCGATGAGAAGGCAAGCGATGAACAGGCTCGTGCGATCGGCGACATTCTTGTGGATGGGAATCGGGCTCACCGCCCCGTCACTCGCCTTCGGGCAGGATTTCCCGGAGCTCGAGCAGCGGGATGACCGGGAAAGGGTCCGGAGCGTCGGCGTGGTTACCGGCTATTTCGGCGTGTTGGCACCGCTGGCGAATCTGACCGAAAACCCCGAGACGTTCAGCACCGACGTGAGCATCGCGATCGCCTTCGGCGGCGAGTTCGACTACTTCTTCAAGAGCGGTTTCGGCGTCGGAATCACCGGGCTCTACGCTCCGGCGAAGCTCACGATCTCACCGGAAGATGTGCCGATCGCGGTACCCCCCGATCTGGGCGACGCCAAGTGGACGACGGTCACGGCGAACCTCATGTACCGGGTCGACCTGAAGGGTCCGGCCGGGATGGTAGAGCCTTACGTCCTGGTCGGCGGCGGCATCAGGAATCTGAACGTCGACCCGATCGCGGCGCCCGAGGCGACCGACGCCACGAACGGGGTCTTCGACTTCGGGTTCGGAGCGTTCACGCTCCTATCTGACCACTGGGCGATACGGCTCGATCTTCGCGGATACATCTCTCCGTTCAACGTCGAGGTCACCTCCAACACCAGGACGCAGTTCGACACGACCATCCTGTTCGGCATCTCCTACGGCTTTCCGTAGCGGCACTCCGACGCCACAACCACGGTACAACGAAAGGATGGCTCGTCGTGTCCTAAGCAGTGAATCGATTCGTGGGCGCCCCCGCCTCCCCGGCGGTGTCCTGCCGCAGCCTCAGACGACAGCAAGGAGCTTCATCAAGTGCGCATCCTCAGCGTGACCCTCTTAGCATTCGTGCTCGCGGCCTGCGCAAGCTCGACGACAGGCAGCGCGCCGACCGGCGCGCCAGACCCCGCCGTCTCCCAGCCGGCCAGCGACGAGCAGGCGGCCGGCGACGACCAGGCGGCCAGCACCGAGACAGACGCCGATCAGCCGCCTCAGGACCGGAATCCGCACATCACCGGCGATATGGCGGCATCGGCCCGCGTGACGGACATCCAGCTCTCCCCGTCGCCGATCGTTCTCACCCGCGGAGAGACGATCCTCGTGGAGGGGCATCTGACCGACGCCGATGGGAACCAAGTGAGAGGCGCCAGGTGGGGGATCGGAGCAGGGGGACCGGTAGAGATCGAGTCGATCAAAGACAGCATCCCCGACAGCTATCTGTTTCGGGGAGTCAGCCCGGGTTCCACGGAAATCTACGTCGTCCTCCCGAAGCCGACGGAGCAGGGTGTCGAGTGGAACCGCATCGCGAGCTTCGATGTCATCGTGAACGACTGGCCGGTCGCTCGCATCGATGTCGACGAGCCAGCCTTCGGGACGTACGCCGGAAGTGTGTTTGGCCTGAAGGCTCGCGCAATCACGACTCGAGAGACCGAGCACGCGACGGCCAAGGTCCTGTGGTCCAGCTCGAACCCCGAGATCGTCTCGGTCACGCCTGATGGCATCGCCACCTTCCGGACGGCCGGCCAGGCCGTGTTGACGGCTTCGGCCGAAGGCTTCGACGGCTCGTTGTCAGTCGACGTGAAGCCCAATCCGGTGCGATCGGTCCATCTCGAGGCGGACGCGAGCGAGGTCCGCACCGGCGACGTCGTCCACCTATCGCCCACCGTGTCCGGGAGCGGCAACCGGCCGCTGAACGATGTGAACGTGAGCTACTCCATATCGGCTGTCGACGGTCCGGCGGATGGAGCCGAGGTCTTCGGCGACGGCACCTTCGTGGCGAACTCGCCCGGCGCGTACCGCGTCATCATGACGGCAGGCGGGCAATCAGCGACGGCGGTCGTCGAGGCGGCGCCGAGAGAGGCTCACCGCGTGAGTCAGCTCGTCGGCCGCGGCGCCGTCTCGCACGTGACGACGAGCGATCTCTGGGTCTTCCAGGGACAGGACGGACGTGATTACGCGTACACCGGCACTCACGCCCAGGGAGGTGGCGAGCGGATGTACGCATGGGACGTGACGGACGCGAGCTCGCCGGTGTTGACCGACTCGGTGGTGGTGGACGCACGGGTCGTGAACGACGTGAAGGTGAACGCGGACGCGAGCTGGGCGATGATTACCCGCGAGGGAGCCAGCAGCCGGCGCAACGGAATCATCGTGTTGGATCTCGCCGATCCCGCGCACCCCACGATCATCGCGGAGCTGACCGATAGCCTGACCGCGGGGATCCACAATGTCTGGATCAACGGGGACGTCGTCTACGCGGTGAACGACGGCACCAGCGCCATGCACATCATCGAGATGGTAGATCCGGCCAACCCCAGGCACATCGGTCGCTGGGAGGTGAGGCCGGGCGATCAGAACAAGAGCCTGCACGACGTGTGGGCGGAAAACGGGCTCGCCTACCTTTCCTACTGGGACGATGGACTGATCATCCTGGACGTCGGAGATGGCATCAAGGGCGGCACGCCGCGGAAGCCGAAGTTCGTCTCGCAATACCAGTATCGCACCTACCAGCCGGAGGAGTTCGGCAACACCCACACCGCCTACCGATACGGCGACTACGTCTTCACGGGAGACGAGATCTTCGGGTGCGGCGACTGCGTGAACGGCCCGCGCGGCTACATTCACGTCGTGGACGTGAGCGACATCGAGAACCCGAAGCAGGTCGCCCGCTACGAGGTGCCCGAGGCCGGAGCCCACAACATCTGGGTCGAGGATGGGCTGCTGTACATCGCCTACTACCAGGGCGGACTCCGAGTGGTGGATGTCTCGGGCGAGCTCCGTGGCGACCTGTACAAGCAGGGCCGCGAAGTGGCGTGGTTCCAGTCGGCCGGCGAGGAGGGCGAGGCCATCGTGCCGAACGCCCCCCTGGCCTGGGGACCTCAGCCGCACAAGGGCAACGTCTTCATGTCGGACATGAACAGCGGACTCTGGGTGATCCAGGTCGAACCACCGGAGCGGCCGCTCGTTCCTTAGGGCAGGTGGAGCCTTCGACATTTTTTACCGTGAAGCGATCAGCGATGGACAGAGGGGTGCGGTTGCGGAATCTCGTGGTTTTTGGGTGTGCAGGCTGGGTTTTGACGCTTGGGACGGCTTCGACGACTGCTGCGCCTCTCGGCGGGGGCGGGAGGGAGAAGACGTCGGCGGCACCGGGCCACGTGGGGGCGGATACGCTGTACGCCGGCGCACGGATGCCGGCCGCCGATTATTGGGTGTTCGTGGCCAACGAGTCTTCGGACCTCGTCAGCCTCGTGCGCTTCGGCCCCGATGGAGCGACCGTGGAAGACGACATCCCGGTCGGTATCATGCCCGCAGACTTGGACGGCGCGCACGGAGTGAGGGTCTCGCCCGACGGCCGCCGTGTGTTCGTCTCGCTGGCGCACGGCACGCCGTTCGGCAAGCTGTGGAGCTACGACACGGCGGACAGAGAGCTGGCAGACAGCGTGTCGGTCGGCCTCTTCCCGGCGACGATCGCGTTCACGCCGGATGGAGGCATGGCGTTCGTCGTCAACTTCAACCTCCACGGGAATCTCGTCCCGTCCTCCGTCTCGGCGATCTTCGTTCCGGAGATGACCGAGATGGCCCGCATCGAGACCTGCATCAAGCCGCACGGCAGCCGCGTGAACCACGCAGGGACTCGGCATTATTCCGTCTGTGTGGGAGACGACTACCTGATCGAGATCTCCGTGGATCGGCTCGAGGTCAGCCGGGCCGTGAAGCTCACGCCGGGATCGGAGCGGGTCCTGGCTCGACCCGGTGAGGCTTCGACCGGGAGCGGAGGTGGCCCCGTCTGCGGCCCCACCTGGGCGACGCCCTCCTTCGACGACGCGCACGTGTACGTCGCCTGCAACAAGCACGGGGAGGTTCTGGAGCTGGATGCCGAAGACCTGACCGTCAAGCGGCGATTCCAGACCGGCAAGGGCCCCTACAACCTGGACGTCACCTCCGACGGGCGACTGCTTCTGGCCACGAACAAGGGAGCACAGTCGGTGAGCATCTTCGATCTTGTCACCGGCGAAGAGGTCGCCCGCGTCCCGACCACGCAGCCGATCACACACGGCGTCGTGGTAAGCGCCGATGACCGGTACGCCTTCGTGTCGAACGAGGCCATCGGGGCGACGCGAGGTACGGTCGATGTGATCGATCTAGATTCGCTGCAGCTCGTCGCCTCAACCGAGGTCCATTACCAGCCGGGCGGCATTGATATCTGGAAGTCAGAACCGGCCAGGTAACGCCCCCGCGGACCGCGCGCTCGGCCCGCTTGGGTGGACATAGGTCGCCACATGTTCGGTTCAGGGAATGGGACGCAGCCGGCTGCCGTCGCGGCGGTCTCGATCGCGGCGCTCGTTGCGGGCTGCGGCGGCGATACTGGCGGAGCGGGGGCGGAAGCTGTCGACGCCTCGACCCCTCCTGGCGCCGCTTCGCCTACGAGTGCGGAGCCGGTGACCTTCAACCGCGACGTCGCGCCGATCATCTTCGCCAGCTGCTCGGGATGTCACCGCCCGGGCCAGATGGCTCCGTTCAGCCTGCTCGGCTATGAGGACGTCAGCTCTCGCGCCGAGCTCGTGGGCGCGGTCACGGGACGTCGCTTCATGCCTCCGTGGCTGCCCACCGCGGGGCATGGCTCGTTCGCCGGCGACCGCAGCCTGAGCGACGAGGAGATCGAGATCATCCGCCGCTGGATCGACGAAGGACTCGTCGAGGGCGAGCCGGAAGAGCTGCCGGCGATACCCGAATGGACGGAAGAGTGGCAGCTCGGAGAGCCCGACCTCGTCGTTCGCATGCCCGAGTACCGAGTCCGGGCGGAGGGCCCCGACGTGTTCCGGAACTTCGTGATTGACGTCCCGATTCCCTCGACAAGGTGGGTCGAGGCCCTGGAGCTTCGGCCGCACAACCGGCGCGTCGTCCACCACGCCGTAGTCCAGATCGACGAGAGCGGAGCGTCGAGACGGCTCCAGGAGCTCGATCCTGGCGCCGGGTTCGAGGGCATGGCCGCCCAGAACACGTCCCATTCTCCGAGCGGCTTCTTCATCGGCTGGACGCCTGGGAAGGTACCGCGGCCACCGATCGAGGGCGCGGCCTGGCGCCTCGAGCCGGCAACGGACCTCGTGCTCCAGCTCCACCTGCGGCCAACCGGGCAGGAAGAGATCCTGGATGCCAGCATCGGCCTGTACTTCGCCGACGAGGCACCCACCCTGAATCCCGTGCTCATCACCCTGGGCTCGCAGGTCATTGACATACCGCCCGGCGAGGACGACTACGAGATCCGGGACTCCTACACGCTTCCGGTCGACGTGGAGGTGCTGGGCATATATCCGCACGCGCACTACTTGGGCGACGAGATGCGGGTCTGGGCTGATCTACCGGAAAAGGGCCGCGAGTGGCTCCTCCGGATCGACGACTGGGACTTCAATTGGCAGGACGAGTACCGCTATGCCCAGCCGGTCCATCTCCCCCGCGGCTCCACTCTTCGGATGGAGTACACCTACGACAACTCGGCATCGAACCCGCAGAATCCGAACCGTCCGCCGAGGCGCGTCGTATATGGGCCCAACTCGGACGACGAGATGGGCGATCTCGTGCTACAGGTCCTGCCGCGAAGCGAGGCGGACCGCGTAGTGCTGGAGCGGGATTTCGGGCTGAAGTATCGGGACTACGAGATTGCCGGTCTCGAGCACATGATCCGCCTGAATCCCGATCATCGCGTGGCACACTTCAACCTGGGCGTCAAACGGGCGCAGGAGGGGCGAGCCGAGGAGGCGATCGAGCAGTACCGGGAGGCCCTCCGCATCGATCCCGGGTTCGCCGAAGCCTACAACAACCTGGGCATGATCCTACTCCGAGAGGGAGATACGGACGCCGGCAACGCGGCGTTCCGCCATGCGATCGAGGTGCGACCGGACTTCGCGCGCGCGCACTACAATCTGGGGGTCAGCGCGCACGCCGCGGGGAGGATGGATGAGGCGTTGGCTCATTACCGCCGGGCAATCGAGGCGGATAGCAGCCTGGCTCTCGCCGAGGACAAGATGGGCGACGTCCTGCGCCAGCGCGGCCGGCTCGAGGAGGCGGTGAAGCATTACCAGCGCGCGGTGGAGCTTCAACCCACGTTCGCGGGGGCGCACCGCCGCCTCGGCATGACGCTCGCCAACCTCGGCTACATTGAGGCCGCACTCGAGCATCTTCGAGCCGCGATCGATGCGGCGCCCGGCTCTCCGGGCCCGCTGATCACGCTGGCCGAGCTGCTGGCCGCCTACCCCGACGAGAACGTGCGGGACCCGGACGAAGCCGTTCGCCTGGCCGAGCGAGCTGCGGGTCTCACGGCTTACGGATCGGCCATCGCCCTGGAGGCGCTGGCGTTTGCCTACGCCTCGGCCGGTAGACCGAGTGACGCCGTGGCCATGGCGCAGCGCGCCTACGGCCTGGCTCGCTCGGAAGGAGAGATGGCACTGGCGGAGCGGATCGAAGCCCGACTTGAGACCTTTCGCCGCCAGGCAGCCGCGGGCGGGGCGGCTCCCTAGGCCCGACCCGGCCCCGCACGGGCTGGGTGCCCCCCGACCTCGAGGCCGCCTGCCTGCCGATCCGGTCTGAAGCTCCTGTCGTTAGCCTCAGGAGCCCTGGACGGCGGCCTGAAGCTCCCGGAGCCGGCGCCCGATCATCGGGTTGCCGGGGACCAGCTCCTGGGCCTCCTGGTAGGCGGTGATAGCCCCCGCCGTATCTCCCACCATCCGGTAACCTTCGCCGAGCGCGAAGTAGGAGAAGCCGGACTTGGGGAAGAACTCGAGGTTGAGCTCGACGATCTCGATGGCGTCTTGCGAGCGGCCCTCGTTACTCAGACTCTCGGCGACGTTGAGCAGGGTGAACTCGCCGAAGTTGAACGCCCCCCGACCATAGAACTCATCCCTCAGCTCCCGGTAGCGAGCGGCCCCGGCGTCGACGCCCTCCTCGGCGATCACGTGACCGAGCTCCTCCTCCAGGCTACGTGGCACCGGCCGGCCGCGGTGGCAGGTATAGCAGTTGACTCGAACGGCCGGATCGGCGCGCTCGCCGATCTCGCTCAAGCCAGGCAGGCGCTCGTCGTTAAGGTACCGGGTCATCTCCAGCATGAAGCGGGCTTTTTTCTTCGTCGTCTTCTCATCCGACTCGAAGTCGAACTCGGAGAAAGGCTTCCCCTCTTCGCCGACATGGCAATACCAGCACCGAACGCCGAGGCCCAAGGCGAAGCCCCGCATGACGTCGACCAGCTGACGCTGCTCGATCTCCTCGGGGAGCACCTGAAGATTGTGGAACTCCTCGGGAATCTGGGCCGACCCGGACCGCGGCAGCCCGGCGCCGAGCAGGAACAGGCCAGAGGCAGCGACCAGACTCCGGCGATCGATTCGCCCCATCGTGCGCAGGCATCGGCAGAGCGGCTTCGGTATCCTCACCTGGCTCCTCCTCTTGCTGTCCGGGGGTGGCGTAGACGCGATAGGGGGCCGAAGATGCGCAGTAGCCTTCGATCGACCCTATCCGCTGACACAGGAACGCAGGAGCGTCGTCATGGTTCCGGTGCGACTCGAGTCACCGCAGATTCGCACGCTACGGCTTGTGACCGTCGCAGTCACGTTTCTCGCCATCCTCCTCGTCGTGCAGTTGTGGCTTGCTTCGGCGCTTGGAGCCCAGGCTCCGGCCGACGCGGCTTTCGACTCCACCCTCTTCGACGGCATGCGCTACCGCATGATCGGGCCGCACCGCGGCGGCCGGGTGACCGCCGTGGCCGGGATCGCCGAGAATCCGCTCGTCTACTTCATGGGAAGCACCGGCGGCGGGATCTGGAAGACGGAGGACGCCGGCGGCAGCTGGAACAACGTCGCGGACAAGTACCTCGAATCCGCATCCGTCGGCGCGATCGATATCGCCGATTCGGACCCGAGCGTCATCTGGGCCGGGATGGGCTCGGCCTGCCTCCGCGGCAACACCTCGATGGGCGACGGCGTCTATCGCTCTCTCGACGGCGGGACGACGTGGAGCCACGCGGGCTTGTCCGAGGCCGGGCAGATCGGACGAATCATCGTCGATCCGCGCGACCCGGACGTGGCCTTTGTCGCGGCTCTGGGCCATCCGTTCGGGCCGAATCCGGAGCGGGGCGTGTTCAGAACCCGTGACGGCGGCGCCAGCTGGGAGAACGTCCTGTTCATCAGCGATTCCACGGGCGCCGTCGACCTCGCCATGCGGCCGGACAATCCTCGGATCATCTTCGCCGGGATGTGGCGGGCAGAGCGGAAGCCGTGGACGATGATCAGCGGGGCTTTCGAGGGTGGCATCTGGCGCACCAAGGACGGCGGCGACTCCTGGGAGCAGCTGGAAAAGGGACTGCCGAATGGCCTCGTCGGGCGGACGGCCGTCAGCGTATCCGCGGCCGATCCCGACCGGGTCTGGGCCCTGATAGAGGCACCCCGGGAAAAGGGCGGCCTCTACCGGTCCGACGACGGCGGGGACAGTTGGAAACAGGTCAACAAGGAACGCAAGCTCCGGCAGCGGGCCTGGTACTACACGCATGTCTACGCGGACCCGGGGGACGAGAACACCGTCTACGTGCTCAATGTGCGCTTCTGGAAATCGATCGATGGCGGGAAGACGTTCGAGCCGATCCAGGTGCTTCACGGTGACACGCACGATCTGTGGATCAACCCGACGAACCCTCGAACGCTCATCATCGGCGACGACGGCGGCGCCCAGGTGAGTCACAACGGCGGGGAATCCTGGTCCACGATGTACAATCAGCCCACGGCCGAGATGTACCGGCTCTTCGTGGATGACCAGTTTCCCTACCGGGTGTACGGATCTCAGCAGGACAACAGCACGATCTCGCTTCCCAGCCGCGGAATCGGCGGCCTGACCCCGTACGAGAACTGGCGGTCCGTGGGTGGCGGCGAGAGCGGCCACATCGCGATCGATCCCAGAAACCCGGACGTCACGTATGCCGGGTCGTACGGCGGGTCGATCACCCGGCGGGACTACGGGAACCGAACCAACCGCAACGTCCTCTCCTATCCGCAGCTCGCGATCGGCGAGGCCGCCAAGAACTTGCGGTACCGGTTCCAGTGGAACGCCCCGATCCGAATCTCCCCCTGGGACCCGGATGTCCTCTACCACACCTCCCAGTATGTGCACCGCTCGACGAACGGCGGGCAGAGCTGGGAGACGATCAGCCCCGACCTGACGAAAGACGACGTCACGAAGCAAGAGTATGCCGGCAAGCCGATCACGATGGACAACACGGGAGTGGAGGTCTACGGGACGATCTTCGCCTTCGAGGACTCACCCTATGAGCGGGGCGTGCTCTGGGTGGGCTCCGACGACGGCCGGGTGCATATCTCGCGCGACGACGGGGCGACGTGGACGGATATCACGCCCTCCGCGATGCCGGAGGGCGGGACCGTGAACGCCATCGAGCTGTCGCCGCATGCTCCCGGACGCGCCTTCATCGCCGTGTACAGGTACCGTGAGGACGACTTCACACCCTACATCTTCCGGACGAACGATTACGGCGCCTCCTGGAGCCTCCTGACCCGCGACAACGGCATCGGCGCGCGCCATTTCGTCCGTGCCATCCGAGAGGATCCGGAGCGCCAGGGCCTCCTGTTCGCCGGTACCGAGTACGGGATGTACATCTCCTTTGACGATGGAGCACGGTGGCAGCCTCTTCAGCTCAACTTGCCGGTGACGCCGATCACCGACCTTCAGGTCCACCACGGCGACCTCGTGGTCGCCACCCAGGGGCGCTCGTTCTGGATCCTGGACGACCTCTCTCCGCTGCGACAGCTGACGGAGGAGGTAGCTCGATCCGACGCCTACCTCTACGAGCCGGCGAACGCCTATCGAGCCCGGTTCGGCTACAACGACAACTTCGGGTTCTCGCCCGACACGGTGCCGGGTGGAGCGCTCTTTCACTTCTACCTGGCGGAGGCTCCGACGGAACAGGTCGCCCTCCAGATCCTCGATGAATCGGGAGAACCGATCCGGACCTACACCTGGGAGCCGAAGAAGGACATGGCCGAGGGAACGGGCGCGAAAAGCGAGAGCGCCGCGGAGGATGCCGGCGAGGCGGCGAGCTCGGACGAGCCGTTCGAACGTAGCGCCAAGGGCGATTCGATCTCGGTCCGGGCCGGGCTGAACCGGGCGAACTGGAATCTCCGCCACGAGGCTCCGGAGATCGTCGAGGACGCCGTCTACTTCGGCCCGACCTTCGGACCCATGGTCGCCCCCGGACGCTACCAGGTGCGGCTCACGATAGGAGACTGGAGCCAGACGCGCGGGTTCGAGCTCCTGCCCGACCCTCGGGTCACCCTGACGGCCGCCGAGCGTGAGGCGCAGTACGAGCTCATGACAAGGGTACGCGATCGCATCCAGGAAGCTCACGACGCCATCCGCACGCTCCGGTCGGTCCGCGAGCAGGTGAAGGCGCAGGCGAAGCTCGCCGAGGAGGCGGGGTTCGGAGACGGATTCGAAGCTCAGGCGGACTCGATCGCTTCGAGGCTGACGGCGGTCGAGGAACAGCTCATGCAGACGAAGAACGAGAGCCGCCAGGATCCGCTCAACTTCCCGCCCAGACTGGACGCGCAGCTCGTGTACCTCTACGGCGTCGTAGGAAGCGCCGACGCTCCTCCGACGGACGGCGCGTACGAGCGTTTCGACGACCTGAGCCAGGAACTGCAGGTCGTCCTCTCGGAGCTTCGGGAGGTGCTCGACGGGGAGGTGGCGGCGTTCAACGCGGCGCTGGCCGCGTCCGGCGCGCCTGCGATCATCGTCCCCGAGTAGCGTTGAGGGCCCCCGCCGGCTCAATCGCTGAGATACGGGCAGCACGACCGGGTAATCGAGTGGCGCGGCGGCCGGGCGTCGTCGTCGCCCTGCTCGGCGCCTTGGCCTGCGGAGGCTCGGCCGGGTCGGAGCCGGTCAGCGGTGACCTTACGTTCGCGGTGATGGGGGATGCTCCCTACTACTGGCACGAGGCCCGCCGCTACGAGCATCTCGTCGCGGCGCTGAACGCGGATTCGCTCGACTGGGTGATCCACGTGGGCGACCTGTTCTGGAAGCCCTGCTCGGACGAGAGGATGCTCGAGCGCCTCGAGGCGATGCAGCGGATCAGGCACCCCGTCGTCTACACACCCGGTGACAACGAATGGACGGACTGCTGGGGACGGCGCGAGGGCGGGTTCGAGCCGCTCGAACGTCTTGGAAGGCTGCGCGACCTCTACTTTCCGAGTCCGGGCCAGAGCCTCGGGGGCTCACCGATGGAGGTCGTCTCCCAGGCTTCGGACTCCGTGTGGTCGGAGTTCGTGGAGCACCAACGCTGGACGAGAGGCGGCATCGTCTTCGCCACCCTGCATCTCGTGGGAAGCAGAAACGGCATGGAGGGCTTTCCAGGCCGCGCCGACGCCAACGACCGAGAGGCGCTCCGCCGGACCGAGGCGGCCACCGCGTGGCTTCGCGACACCTTCGAGGACGCGCGCGCCACGGCGGCAGGCGCGATCGTCCTCATAGAACACGCGGACCTCGTGTTCGAAGACCCGGCCGACGAGTATCGGCGAGCGTTCGAACCGTTTCTGAGAGCCCTGGAGGAAGAGGTGGCGACCTTCGACGGGCCTGTCCTCCTCGTCCACGGCGACAGCCACCATTACACCGTCGATTCCCCGCTGGTCGACCGGCGTACGGGCCGACTCCTCGAGAACTTCACGCGGATGCAGGTCATGGGATCGCCGGAAGTGGGTTGGGTGCGCGTCGTGGTGGACACGGCCGGGCCACGGTTCTCGTTCGTGCCACACCGGATTCCGGCATGGAAGATCTGGTGAGCTCGCGGCGCGGCTTCCCGCAGATCGCCGGCGAATGATCTCCCGCGACCCCATGGACCGCGAAGCTCTGCAGCTTCGCATGAAGAGACTCTTCACCGAGGGTTTTACGGTCCTCGACATCGCCGAGCCTCTGCTTTCCTTCGACGCCACGGCGGCTGCCGCGACGGCGCTGGAAGCGCTGGAAGGCTCGCGCGATCCCGTCGGAGGAGTGCGTCGAGAAGGCCGCGTGTCCGGCTACGTACGCGCGAGCGACCTTCAATCGGGGGGAACGTGCGCGGATCACGCGCGAGACGTCGAACCCGCCCGCGTCGTCCCGCATCATGCATCCCTTCCCGAGGTCGTGGAGCGCCTGAGCGATGACCGCGAGTACTGTTTCGTGTCGGTTCTCGGCCAGATCGACGCCTTCGTGGTTCGCATGCACTTCGAGAAGCCGCCTGCCAGGATGTGGCTGTTCGGGATGATCACCATTGTCGAGATATTCCTGACCGAGACGATCGAGTCGCTCTACCCGGACGACTCGTGGACCGAACTGGTCTCCAGCGGTCGAGTGCGGAAAGCGCGGGAGTTGTTCGCGGAACGTATGCGGCGACAGCAGCCCGTGCGGCTCGTGGACTGCCTGCAGGTGGGCGACAAGATGCAGCTCCTCATCCGAGACGAAGAATGGCTCGAGGAGTTCGATTTCTCCTCGCGCCGGGATGGCGAGCGATGGATCAAGCAGCTGGGCTCCCTTCGCAACAACCTGGCGCACGCGCAGCCGATCGTGCCGCTGAACTGGGAGATGATCGTCGAGGCCGGCCGCCGCGTCGACCGCGTCGTGGCCCGCATCGGCGAGACCGTACAGAAGCGGACCGACGTCGACGGCTGATGATGCTGGAAACCGACCGCCTCTACCTCTGGAGAAGGTGGGCCCTCGAGTGGAAAAATCCGCCATTCACCAGGGAGTCGACGTCCTTATCTGTTCCATCGGCGCCCGCGAACGGAGAGAACGTGAGCCATGTGCAGAAACATAAGAAAGCTCAGGCAACCGACGGGTCTGCCGACCGAAGACGAGCTGCGGGATGCTGCGCTCCAGTTCGTCCGCAAGATCAGCGGATACCGTGAGCCGTCCAAGGCTAACCGCGACGCGTTCGACACGGCGGTGGCGGAGATCGCGGAAGCCTCCCGAAGGCTGTTCGACCGTCTGGTGGTCCGGTCCCAGGCGAGCGCCGGGTGACGGTCGTTGAGTGACGAGCGGGCCGGCCTCGACGTCGGTCGCGACCATGCTACCTCCGACCGGCGGGCCGGCTTCGAGATCACCTCGGACTTCGAGCGCTTCCATCAAAAGTACGACGTCTTCCGGCGCTCCTGGTGGGACGAGCGCATCAAGAGCGACAAATCCGCTCTCTTCTACAAGACCTACCGGGAGGCGCTGGAGAGCTGGCGGAAGGCGGACGGGTTCACCCAGAAGGACTACGCTCTCCGAAACGCCGCCTGGCACGTGAGCGACATCTTCACCGAGCTCAAGGAGTCCGAGGATCGGCGCGAGGGGTTCACGGACGCCTTTACGCTCCAGCGCGATATCGCCAGCGAGAGGAGCGAGTTCGAGTCGCCCGAGGCAGCTGCGCGGGAAATCAAACGGGTCGCGAAAGCGTTTGGCGCCAGCCTCGTCGGCATCACGGAGTACGATGAGCGCTGGATGTACGCCTCGAAGTTCAGCGACATCTCTCTAACGGAGCGGCCCAACGACATCCCCACCGGCCTGGATTGGGTGGTCGTCACGGCGCAGCAGATGGACTACGACTGGATCAGGACCGTACCCTCGGCGCTCAGCGGCGCGGCGACGGGTCTCGGCTACTCACACGATGCACTCGTCGTCCTCTCGACGGCTCAGTACATCCGGAACCTCGGCTACAACGCGGTCGCTAGCATGAACGACTCTTCGCTGGCCATCCCGTATGCCATCAAAGCGGGACTCGGAGAGTACAGCCGGCTCGGGCTCCTGATCACGAAAGAGTTCGGCCCGCGGGTGCGATTGGGGAAAGTCTTCACCGACCTTCCGCTCGCATTGGACGCGCCCATCCGGTTCGGGGTCAAGGAATTCTGCGACGTGTGCCGCCGCTGTAGCGACGCCTGCCCGGTCAAGGCGATCTCCGACGGCGAGCCGACGACGGAGGGCTTCAACGAGTCCAACCTGCGCGGCGTGCGGAAGTGGTCGATCGACGGGGAGCGCTGCTTCGACTACTGGGTGAAGCAGAATAGCGACTGCGCCATCTGCCTCCGCGTCTGCCCCTACAACAAGGACTTCTCCCGTTGGTGGGCGCGCCTGGGACGCACCCTCGCCGGCACCCCCCTCCGCCGCTTGATGCTGTGGGTCGACAAGAAGCTGGGGTTCGGCGAGCGCTGGAAACCGCGCGAATGGTGGGCAGAGGTGCGATCCGCCTGACGATGGATCGCCCGCCCGGGCGACTAGGGCTCGAAGACCAGCTCGACCTCCGCGCTTCCCGTCGCGGGGACGCTGACGGGCGTCTCCGCCGCGCCGAGTGCCGGGTGCCAGGCTTCGATGACGTAGTCGCCGGGAGGCAGACCCTCGATCGTGAAGCCGCCATCCGGCCCGGTGACGTCGAAGAAGGGATGGTCGAAGACCGAGATCGTGGCGTGCATCCAGCCGTGAATGTCACACGCCACCTCGATCCCGATCTCCGGGGCTTCGAACGAGCGCTTTGCCTCGATTCCCTGGATGGGCTGACCGATGTTGAAGCCGCGGTTCTCACGCGCCGTGACGTTCACGTTGTGAAGAGTCGCGTCGCTGTTGCGGATCACGAGCGTCTGGCCGGCCCGCACGGCGAGGGCCTTCGGGGCGTAGAGGCAGCCCTCCTGATCCAGCAGCGCCGCGGCCTCGGGCGCCGGGAGCACGCCGTCTGCCAACCCCTCCTTCACGTACACGACCGCATCGCGCAAGAATCCGTTCTCGTCCGTCATCACGGGCGCATCCAGAACCGCTGCGCCCTCGTGGGCGGAAAGGCAGTAGTCGTCCGCCGCCATGTCGATCGGCTCGGGCGCGGGGGCCTCTCCCGCGAAGTGGACACCGCCCGAGAGGCTGACGCGGCCCCGAATCGTGCCGCTCTCATCGTGCGCGCCGGCCAGGAGCACCGCGCCGGATATCGTGAACGTCGAGTACGCCGCCAGGCTCAGCACGATGAAGGCCAGAACCGCTCCGAAAACCCATCGCCCGGCGCTCCCTTCACGGGCCTCCGACGATCTTTGCATGCTGCTCATCCGACGCTCCTATCTGCTGTCATCATGTCCCTACCATCCTGCGAAGAAGCCGCCGTCGAACCACTCCCACAGCAAGTAGAAGAGGATCTCGGGGCGACGGACCTCCGTGTCGTCGAGCGGGAGGCCGACACCGATGTTCGCGATGATGTGTTGTCGCCTGCTGAGCGTGACCTGGAGCTGGGGCACCAGGGACCACTGGGTGGTACCACCGCTCTCCAGCTCGGCGCTCCCGAGGAGCTCCACCATCGGCGTCCACGCTCTGCCCCAGCCACCCTGCATCCAACTCCGGCCGAAGGCCGCTCTCCAGAACGCCTCGCTCGATGCCTTTTCGGTGTTCGTCGAGATCTCGAAGCCACCCTGCCCCTGAAGGAAGGCCTCCGCCGGCAGCACCTGACCGAAGGACAGGAAGGGCTCGAACAGGGTCGTCCCGGCGCCGAACCCGTTGCTCGTGGTGCCCGTCGGCAATTGCACGGCCAACGCTCCGCTAACGATCGTGCCGCTCTCAAGGCTATGTAGGAAGGCATGCTTGAAGGCGAGCTCCACATCGCCCAGCCCGGCCCTCCAGTCCGTCGCGGCCGAGTCCGCCGGGATGGCTTCGGGATCGCGGGGCATCACGTCCTGGAAGCCGAAGCGCAGTTTGGCCTCGATCTGGCTTTTGGAGCCCAAACGACGCTCGTAGACGAACGCATTCCCGACGGCACCCGGCCCCTCGGTCCGCACCCCCAGCTCGTAGACCAACTCGTCCTCCGGAAAGGCCTTCTCGGTGACCAGGGCCCGCGGGAAGTTCAGTTCCCCGCGGGGCCATTTCGGATCGCCACAGAAGCTCCGGACATGGTCGACGATCTCCTGCAGCTGCTCCTCCGAGAATGCCTCGCCGAAGGCGGGCATCGTTCGGTCGAAGCCGCGCACCGGTCCGCCCTGATGCGCCACCGCGATCCAGTCGGCGTCGGGCTCACGCGAAGCGAAGCTGCAGTCCGAGAAGTCCGGCAGGGTGACGTCGAAGGCGACTTTGTCGGGCTCGGCTCCGCGCCCATCCTGCCCGTGGCAACTCGCACAGCCGATGCCGTACAACTGTTCGCCCGTCGACTCGACCTGGGCGGACAGATCGGATGGCCAGCGGCACGCCAACAACCCCAGTAAGCCGATCAGCGCGAGCGGGCGCTCGAGGCGGCCTCCGCAAATCTCTCGCATGTGCTCCCCGTTTCGGGATCCCAGTCCGACATCAGGGTATCACGGCCGGCAATCCGAGTCTGTCGGGAAACGGGCGCAACCCGTTGTAGGGGAAGATCCCACAGAGTTGGTACCGAGGTCATTCAAGGAGTGAGCGCGCATGTCCAAGAGTACGACCGCCTCCGGCAACGTCACCCTCCGCTGCCCTTTCTGTCTCACACTGAACCGCCTGGACCTCGGAGCCGAGGGACGCCCGATCTGCGGGAAGTGCCGAAAGCCGATCCTCGTCGACCGGCCTGTGCGGGTGAATGGCGAAGACTTCGACAAGCTGATCTCCGACGCGGAGATCCCCGTGCTGGTCGATTTCTACGCGGACTGGTGCGGCCCCTGCAAGATGATGGCGCCGATCCTGGATGACATCGCCAGGGAGCGCACCGGCGAGCTGCTCGTGGCAAAGCTGGACACGGACCGCAACCCCGACATCGCGCGTCGGTTCGGAATCCAGGGGATTCCCACCCTCATTCTCTACCGAGCCGGTGAGCCGGTGGAACGCCGGACCGGCGCCCTTCCCCGTCCTGCGATCGAGGAGATGCTCGTCACCTAATCCTCGGACGGCCCTTCCGCATCGGTCCGGCTGTCGGCCTGGCCCGTCTCCTCCTCCCCTCCCCCGGCCGGCTCGACGTCGGGCGTGGCGGCCAGGGAGGTCAGCGCGTTGAGGCCGACGGCCGCCAGCACGGCGAGCACGACAGGATTGGTGAGGACGAGCCGAAGCAGCAGCGGAAGCTCCTGCAGCCACGGCTCCCCGAGACCGTACCGGACGTACGTCGGCAGGCCGATCGCCAGCACGAGCGTGAGGCCGCTGACGAGGTAGTTGGTCGTCGTCTGCTTCGCCGCTCCGAGGAGCCGGATCCCGGAAACCGCGATCATCCCGCATACCAGCACGAAGACGCCCCCGAGCACGGGTCGCGGCATGGCCACGAGGAGCGCTCCGAACTTGGGGCTGAGGCCGTACAGAGCGAGGATCAACGCCGCGACGCGCACGACCGTGCGGCTGGCCACCCGGGTCGTCGCAATGATGCCGACGTTCTGCGTGTAGCTCGTGCAGGGCAGACCGCCGAGCACTGTGGCCAGCGCGCTGCCGAGACCCTCGGCGAATATGCCGCGGTTCATGTGGCGCACCGTGTAGCGCTCTCCGGCCACCGCGCAGGTCGCCGCGTAGTCGCCCAGCGACTCTACCATCGACCCGAAGTATCCGGCCACGACAGCCAGAAACGCCGCGCCGACGAAGCTCCAACCGAAACCCGGGCCTCCCCAGGGGAACAGGTCCGGCCAGGCGATCCACTCCTTGGCCCCGACCAGGGCCCAGTCGACCTTTCCGAGCAGGCCGGCGAGACCGATCCCCACCACCCAGATCGAGACGAAGATCGCTCCGCGAGACAGGATTCCGCCCCAGACGTTCTTGAGGCGCAGCTGGAGGAGCGCCACGAGAGCCAGCACCGCGGCGGCCAGCACGAAGTTCAGAGCCTGACCGTCTCCGACCATAAGGCGAACGGCTACCTGGCCGAGGGCGAGGGCGATCGTCAGCACCACCACTCCCGCCACGGCGGGAGGAAAGAACCGCCGGAGCAGAGTGAGCGCGCGGGTGGCACCGAATGCCATCTCCGCCAAGCCGCCCGCGAAGGCAGCGCCCCACATCGCACCCGGACCGAGCTGTGAGGCGACCGGAGCCAGGGTTCCGGTCAGCGTGGCCGACGGTCCCTGGATGATCGGGAGGCGGTTGCCGATCGTCGTCTGGATGAGGGTCGCCACGCCCATGGAGAAGAGGCCGAAGTTGATGAGCGACGCCTCATCGTCGGGAGACATCCCGATCGCGGCGGCGACCGCGAGTGGGAGCACGAAGGGCGAGATGTCCACAAGCGTGTGCTGCCAACCGTAGAGCAGCGTCTCCCACCAGCTCTCCGGCCGCTCATCGATGCCGAAAACCGGCTCGACGATCGGCGGAAGCTTCTCCCACACGGCGTCGGAAGTCCCGTTCGTCACAGCCGGATCATAACGTATGTGGCAACAGTCAAACAACTTGCACTGGCGCGGCTTCGGCGGGCCATGACATCTTTGGTCAACGACCGCCTCGTGCCCAGGTCTCGACCAGGAGGGAGCGAAGGAATGCCCTGGATCCGCCAGATACCGATCGATGAGGCCACCGGACTGCTGAAGCAGGAGTTCGACAAGGCGCTCGAGCGTGCGGGGCGGGTGTGGAAGATCGTCCACATCATGAGCTTGAACCCGCGGGTGCTGAAGGAAGGCATCGGTTTCTACGGCGCGCTGATGTTCGGTCGCTCACCCCTGTCGCGCGCCCAGCGCGAGCTCCTCGCCACCGTGGTCTCGGCCGAGCTCGACTGCCACTACTGAACGCAGGCGCACGCGCACGACCTCCGGGCCGAGGTCGCCGGGCACTTCGAGACCGAAGAGGAAGCCGACAGATTCGTCCACGATGTCGCGCGGAACTGGCGGGAGGCGGAGCTCCCCACCGCCGACCGGGCGCTGTGCGAGTTCGCCGAGAAGCTCACGCACCGCCAACAGGAGATGTCACCCGCGGATCTTGAGCGGCTCCGAACCCACGGATTCGACGACACCGGGATCCACGACGCGGCTCAGGTGATCGCCTACTTCAACTACATCACGCGAATCGCGGACGGCCTCGGCGTGGAGGCCGAGGACTTCATCCGGCCCTGGGGCGAGGAGCCGGGACCGGACGGCCAGCCACCGCCGGATCCCGACCCCCACGAGTCTCCCCGCTAGTGGGCGTGGGCGCCGCCCCCTCGGCTGAGCTTGACCCCCATCACGCCGAACGCCCCCCTCGCAAGCAACGGCACGAGCAGGACAGTGGCCAGGTATGGCAGAACCACGCCAGGCACACCACCCAGACCCCCAATCGCGGCGGCCAGAGCCCGCCAGGCAACCAGGAAGAGCACGTTCATGACCAGCAGCCCCAGAAGCTGACGGAAGCCGGAGCCCCCCTCCAGCTCCACGTCCATTCCGCCCAGGTAGAGCGAGGAAACCACCCAAAACAGGCAGAACGCGCCCAGCCAACCGAGCATCATTCGCCACCCTCCGTCGCCATCTCCGTCGCCTGCGGGTAGGAAAGATCCGGCCGGTACCAGCCGATAAACGGCTCGACTCGTCGCGCCGCCTTCAACGCCTTCATCCCCAGCTTCTGTGCCTCGGCGCCGACGAGCTCGTTCAGCCGCGCCTCGTTCGCGTAGAAATCGGCCTCATCCCGAGCCTGCACCGCGACGACGTAGAGCGGCAGGTCGCCACCCGTGATCGCCTGGTAGACATTCCAGCCGGTATCGAGGCTCTCCGACGTATAGAGCTCGACGAACTCCTTGGCCACCGCCTCCAGATCGTCGGTCTTATCGGGCAGCGCATACCAGAAGTCCCAGTGGACCATCTTGACCTCGTCATCGCCCAGGCGGGGATTCGCCGGCTCGTAGGAGAGGTCGGGCCTGTGCACGTAGAAGCCGCTCTCGAAGTGATCCGCCGCCATATCCGATCGATTCCCGGCCTCCTCCCACGGTGCGCCGACCTCGTCGGCCACGGCGTCGAAGGCGTCCCCCATCTCCGAGAAATGGCTGAAGTCGTCGATCGGCACGACGTACACGAAGCCAATCTGTGGGCCGGAGTACGCGTAGTAGGCGATCTTGCCCTTCGCCTCCGTGCTGCCGCTCAACAGCTTCATCCAATCGGCCGCCGCCGCTTCGTACTCGGCGATCATCGACGGCTTCACGACCTCCTGATGGACGAAGAACATCTGCGGCCCTTCGTCCTCCTGCGCCGCCGCTGCCGTCGGCAGGAGCAGAGCCGCAAGGCCGGCAAGCCAGAGCCTGTGAACTCTCATGATTACCTCCGTCGAGGAAACACTGTGCGCCAACGCCGCCGTTCGTCGCGACCCGTCAGGAATCGGGCGAGCGGGGGTGCCACCGAGGGGCCAATGTAGGAATGGCCCCCGACCCTCGCACTAGCTCGCATCAGGAGTCGCGAGAGTCCGCTGGGAGCAGGAAGAGGCTGGCGGCTTGCCGACGTTATAGCCCAGAGATACGGTGATCCGATGAAGAAACCGTCACTCACGATCGGGATCGAGGAGGAGTACCAGGTCATCGACCCGGAGACCCGGGAGCTCGCCTCCTACATCACCGAGATCCTCGATTCGGACCAGGTCGTCCTTCGAGAGCAGATGAAGCCGGAGCTGCACCAGTCCGTCGTCGAGGTCGGTAGCAAGGTCTGCCAGAGCGTGGCCGAGGCCAGGGAAGAGGTGGTGCGTTTGCGACGCCTCGTCTCGGAGAAGGTGGCGGAGAGCGGACTGAGGATCGCGGCCGCCGGCACCCATCCCTTCTCCTCCTGGCTGGAACAGGAGATCACGCCGCTGGAGCGTTACCTGGGGATCTACGAGGACCTCCGTGACATCGCCAAGAAGAACCTCATCTTCGGTATGCACGTCCATGTCGGGATAGAGGACCGCGAGTTCCTGATCGACGCCATGAACGTCGCCCGTTACTTCCTCCCGCACGTTCTGGCGCTCTCCACCAGCTCGCCGTTCTGGATGGGCCGGAACACCGGGCTCAGGTCCTACCGAACCGTCACCTGGCGCGCCTTTCCGCGAACGGGGATCCCGCGCGAGTTCTCGAGCTGGGGTGAATTCGAGTACATGGTCGAGACGTTGGTGCGTGCGGGCTCGATCCCCGATGGAACGAAGATCTGGTGGGACGTCCGGCCGCATTGGGTCTACCCGACACTCGAGTTCCGCATTACCGACATCTGCACCCGCGTCGACGAAGTCATCTGCATCGCCGCGATCTTCCAGGCGATCGTGGCCAAGCTCTGGAAGCTGCGTCGCGACAACATGACGTTCCGTCTCTATCCCGCCGAGCTCATCGCCGAGAACAAGTGGCGCGCCGCCCGCTATGGCGTAGAGGGCGAGCTGATCGACTTCGGAAAGCAGGCGGAGCTTCCGGCCCGTGATCTCATCCGCGAGATGATCGAGTGGTTTCTGGACGATGTGCTCGACGAGTTGGGCAGCCGCAACGAGGTCGAGTACGCCTTCCAGATCCTGGAGGAGGGATCGAGCGCCGAGCGTCAGCTGCGTGTGTTCGAGCAGACCGGCGACCTCAAGGCCGTCGTGGACAGCCTGATCGCGGAGACGGCTGAAGGGATCGTCGACTGATGCGGGTGTCGCTTCTGACTCTCGCGATCGTTCTCGCTTCGCCGGCGGGTCTGGCCGCGCAGGTCTCCGGCGATCCCGACGCCGGCGGGCTCACCAAGTCGATGGGACTCCCGCTTATCTGGAAGCCGTACCTTGGGTGGGAAGCCGGCGCCTATCGCCCCAGCGACGATGCGCAGTTCGGCGTCCTGATGGATGTCGGGGTCTTCAAGGACCTCTTCAACCCGACGATCGGCGCGCCCGGTCTACAGGGCGAAGGGTACGTCGGTGCCCGGGAGTCGGGTCCGGACGGTGGACTGCGTGCCCTCGTGGCGATACCCATCGTCCGGCTCGGATTCGGCGCCGACTACAACTTTCGAGACACATCGCTCGACTTCCTCGTCCGCTTCTCCGCTCCGCTGCGGCGGAGCGGAATCATCGGAAACGGAAGCCGCTTCCGACTGAACTGGCTTCCCTGGAGAGGACAGACCGTCAGCTTTGGGCTGACGGTGCCATTGGGCCAGGGGGCGCTCGGCGACACCAGAGCGCGGAAGGCCCATGCCAGTCTGCCCGACGACCGACTCGAGCACATGCCCTCGCCAAGCGATGAGCCTGCGCTCGAGGACGCCCTCGACAACGTCGCCGAAACGGCGGGCTGGGTGAACCGGCTCACGACGCCGTTCATCGATCAGGGAGGCGGCGACCCAGAAGAGGCGTTGGCCAGCTTCGAGACATGGCTCGGAGAGCTCGAGGCGCACTTCGCCTCCCGGACGGCCCTGTTCCCGACCGGTCTCACCGCACAGGCGGAGGTGCGGGCCTATCACGCCGAGCTGGAGCGGGCCTTCTCCGTGGCGGCCTCCGGTCTCGCTCTCCCGATCGGCAGCAGTACCGCCGAGGGCCGCAGGGTGGCGGCGCAGGCGAAGGAGATGCTCCTCGACTACGTGATCTTCCCCTACAACCGGCTTCTCGGCCTGAGAAAGAAGAACGACTCGGCGCTCGGGCTGGCCCGGGAAGCCGACGCGGCTTTCAGGAGCTGGGTCGGCACTTCCGGCCTCGTGGCACCGGAACGGCTGGATGTGGTCTCGTATGTCTTTCGACGTCTGGCCGAGATCGTGGAGGAGAACCGGAAGCTCTCTCGGGAGAGGTGGGGCAGTCCAAGGCTGGTCTGGATTCCGCTTCAGTACGCGCTTCTTCCCGAACAGCACGATACGCAGTCGGAGCTGAACGCCATCGTGGAACGCGCGGTCGGCAAGCCGTTCGTGGACGGCAACCGGGTCTGGTACGTCGACAACCGAGAGTTCCACCAGGAGATCGGCGCGATCATCCGTCGTGCCGAAGATTACAGCGTCCTGTGGATCCATGACATCCAGGGTCGGAACGAGAACGGAGATCCGGACGCGGTCACGTTCCACACGGTGGTGCAGGGGTATCTCCGCGCCTTGATCGAGGGTGTGCGTCGGTACGACAGGACGATGAAGATGCCGGTGCATCTCGTCTTCTTCGACCAGCATCGCTTCGAGGACAACAAGGCGCGGCCGTGGATGAAGCTCCTCGAAGACCCCATGAACTACAGGTTGAGTCTTCCGGACGACTTCGCCTACATGGCCGACTCGATCGAGGTGGCCCAAGCGAACTTGCGAGAGGCCGTGGCCCGTTCACGGCTCCTTCAGGAGCGGGCCTTGCGGTACGGCGAGAAGTGGCTCGAGAACCGGGTCAAGGTTCACGTGAGCATCACGAACCCGGCCGACCCCACCTATTGGTCGAACCAGGTACTGCCGGCAGTCAGGTGGCCGGACAACGTGATGCGCGATCACCGAAAGCTGGCCTTCTACGACATCACCGAGGAGGACCCCTACCGCGGCATGGTGGTCTACGGCGGGATGGGAATCGGTGAACACTACTCCGGACCGGGCTGGGAGGACCGCGGGATCCTTCTGCAGGGACCGGCCGCGCTGTCGATCAAGGATGCCGCGAGAGAGCTGCTGCGTCAGCAGGGCTTCTCCGAAGAGGAGATCCCCTTCCCGCTGCGCCCGCGGCCGAAACCGGCAAACTACGACGAGATCGTCCGGGCCGAGGTGGAGAGCGGGCGCGCCATCTCGCACGCGCTCGAGCTTCATAACGACACGGGATATGGACCGAAGCTGATCAACGTCCTCAAGGCGACACTCTACACCCTGATGCCGCCCGGCTCGGTGCTGATCATCCCGGATTCCCTGTGGAATGCTCCGATTCTCGCTGCGTGGCTCGTGGGCAACTGCCTGCGGGGTGGTCGCGTGATGATCGTCGCCCCGGCACTCGACAACGCGCCCAGCAACCGGTTCGCTCAGATGTCGCGCGCGCAGGAGCTGTTCGCTCGTCTCATCTTGATCCAGAGGGCTCTGGAGCCCCAGATCCGCACGGCCGGAGGCATGCTCAAGACAGGCCTCTATGCCCTCGACGTGAATGCCGCTGATATACCGGCCAGGATGAGAGTGATCGAGAAGGGCTTCTCCACCGAGCCCTTCTTGCGGGATGTCGTGGGACTTCAATCGACGGTCGCGTGGTCGGCGCGTAGCGAGCGCATGATCGGGGCCCCGGCCGGCGGGTCGGATGCGGACGGGAACGCGAAGGGAACGCCCAAGCTGCACGCCAAGACGCATTTTCTCGCCTCCGCGGAGGCGTGGCGGGCGATCACGGAGCGACCGGAACTGGGCCTGCTCGTCGATTCCTTTATCCGGCAGATGATGAGGCGGATAGAGCCGCCCCAACAAAACGGCGACGACCCGTCCCTCTCCGATGGGGTTCCCATCCAGCTCATGGTACAACAAGCGGTCATGGAGGAGACGCCGCCGGAGACGCTGGAGAAGTTCGTGGCCTACCTGATGGTCGGATCCTACAATCAGAATTACCGCTCGATGTTGATGGACGGAGAGGTGATGCTCACGGTCGAGGGCGGGGCTGTGATCTATGGGCTCATCGACTATCTGAGCCTCCTCGGTACGGCTACCTGGGTGGATTCTCTCGAGGAGCTCGAGGAGTACCTGCCCGCCTACGGCGGGCTCAAATACATGCTCGCAAGAAGCTTCAAGGAGATGCTCTGAGCGGGTTCCAGAGGCGGGCGGAGCGGGAGGACGAAGGACGCCGACCCACCGGAGCGGTTCGCGCTAGCGGTTCACGATCGTGAACAGCAGAGCGGGCACCTCGTTCCCGTCGCCGTCGAAGTCGTAGTCGAAGTCGTCGGACAGAATCACGAGGGTGAACGTGGTGTTCGAGTCCTGGAACTCGTACGAGAGTTGGATGGTGTCCTGCGGCGCCTCGGTGGGCAGCACCAGGATGAAGTCGTTCACGATCTCGTACGTGCCGGTTTCGACGTTATCATCCTGATCGGGGGCCTGAATGATCGACTGGAATTCACCCTCGAGCGAGAAGCGGAGAAAGAGGCTGCCTCCCGCGTCGATCACGTCGAACGTTTGGGTCGGATCCGCCTGGTTGGTGAGCACGAGATCGGTCGCATGCCACTCGCCCGATAACTGGGCGGGGGTAATCGTCGGCTGGACGAAGTCATTCAGGTCCCCGCAGCCGACGAGGCCGGCAAGACAGGCCGCCGAGACCGACAGCCCGGTCAGAACGCGGCGGTGAGGCCGCGTCCGCCACCTCGCGTCAAAGGCACTCATTCTCGGGATCTCCGCTGTGAAGCTCACGTTCGACCCGTCGACCAAACAGGCATGGCTCCTCCGCTACAGGCAATCTATTCGCTCCACTCCAGCCACGCGATCCTCGCGTGATGGTCCGAGCCGTAGCTATCCGCCACGCGCTCTTCTGACCGATCCAGGCGCCAGATACGCCCCTCTGCCGCACGACGGAAGAAGATGAAGTCGGTCGGGTACGATCCGTGTGTAGGTTGTCCATCCCAGGGCGCGGAATCGGGAAAGCACGCCAGCAGCTGATCGACCGTGCTCTCGCCGGCGGACCAGGTGTTGAAGTCGCCGGCCAACACCGTGGCGATGGTGTGCGGTCGGACTCCGCACGAGACACCGCCGGATCCCACGGGGACCATCCCGCTCGTGATTTCGCCGCTCTCGCTGAGCGCGAGCGCCTCCACGACGCCCACGGCCTGTCGCAGCCGTGCCGTGTTCGCCGTCGTCAGCGTACGGTACAGCGTCGACGCGACATCCAGGTGTGCGCTCACGACCCGGAGCCGCGTTCCGGCGAGCGATATCATGGCTCCGACGGCCACTTTACGACCGGCTTCGAACGGGAGCTCGATCGCGAGCAGATCGCTCAGCGGCAGCGTAGCGAGGATCGCGTTTCCCTTGTCCTCCCGACCACCCGCCACGGTCTCCGGCCCGTTGCGCTGGGAAGGCACGTAGAAAAGCGCCAGGCCGCAGCGGCGGGCGAGCTCCACGATGTCCGGCCAACCCTCGGGATGGGAGGCGGGGACGATCCGCGGAGGGAACCTGAACGACTCCGGAACGTCGGGGACCGCTTCGGACCGCCGGTGGGCCTCCTGGATCAGGAGGACGAAGTGAGAGAAGCCGGCTGTTAGCTCGGGAGCCGTGGGATGGCAGCCGTATCCCAGCTTCTCCTCCAGGAGGCGGGTAATGTCGCCGCCACCGATCAGGATGTTCCAGCCGATGACCGCCAACGAATCCCCGTCAGCGGGATCCGGGGGCGAGACGCTCGGGACCGTGCGGACGACGGGGGGGCCGACCGTTCGGCACCACCGCTCGTTGCTCGCCTTGTCTCCCGACCCGGACGGGACGTACCAGGCGATGGTGCCGAAGGCGGAGGAGGCCTCCCTCTCCGGGCACCCCCCGACCTCCGGCGCGAGCTGCATGCCGGCGGACGTGGCGCACGCAGCCGACAGCAATCCGACCGGCACGGCGCTCCACAGGCGAGCCGGCGGGATCATATCCGAAACGAAAACGGAATCGTGACGCCGGCACCCTCGCTCGAGTTCGCCTCGACGGCATCGAACACCCAGGCGGCGAGGCCTCCCGCGGCTACGCCGATCAGGCCCGCCGCGGCCAGATCCGGGATCCCGTAGGACGGCACCGTGAGCCAGAGGATCGAGCCCACGAACACACCGGCTCCGAGGCCGAGCACGGCCCCTTCCGGCTGGGCTCCGATCGCCATGCCGATCGCACCTGTCGAGAGCACGTCCAGCCAGCCGTACTGCCTCACGACCTCCTTGAGCACGAAGCCGACGGCAGCACCCGCCCCGAAACCGATCGCCGCTCCCTTTGCCGAGCGTCCGAGACGCCCCGAATCCCAGGCTCCGACGAGCGTTCCGCTCCCCAGACCGACCAGGCCGGCGGAGAGCGTCGAGACACGTACGCACGTGAGCTGCGAGAGGGTCTTCGTGCAGGGGATCAGGCTCGCCGTCACGCCCAGCATCGCGCCGGATGCGACGCCGAGCGCCGCGCCTCCGATGGCGGCGCCGGCCGAGCCGGACGTCTTCTGCGCCTGTGCCTCGACAGCTCCGCCGGGAGCCAATGCAAGAAAGGAGATGCAACAGACCGCCGCCAGCAGCCGTGTCGGGGATCTCATGCGGAGTGGGCAGGTTGCCCGTGGAGAACGGGCAGGCACGGGACGGTCAGAAGCTCTGGAAGACCCCGTAGAAGCGAACCTGGCCGACGTTCTGCTTGATGTTCTGTAAGCCGATGGCCTCGTAGTAGCTCCGCCGCACGTACGCGAGCACGTCCGCGCCGACGCCCCAGCGGCCGATCGGGAAGACCCCCTGGAAGCCGCCCCACTGGATCGTGTGGTGGGTGTCCCCACCGTTCGCGTCGGAGCCGTTCAACACCTCGTTGTAGGTAAAGCGGTAGACGAAGCCCGCGACTCTTCGCCCCTTGTTGGTGAACCCGAACTTGACCCAGGCGCCGGGGCCCATGCCGAAGTCGTACTCCCGGAAGCGCTCCACATTCGGCGGGCGACCGCCGATGAACGCGAACTCGGAGTTCACCGCATTCAGCAGGTAGACGTGGGCGTTCACCTCCGTAAAGAAGTCCCACTTCTCGGATATCCCGAACCTGGAGAAGAGCGCCGCACCGTAGCTCATGCCGCCGAACTCCACCACGGAGTTGTTGACGTAGTCGTAGTTCTGAGTGATCCCGAAGACGTGATGGGTCCGCTTGCTCTGTGCGACGTCGCTCGTGTAGAGGTTCCCGGAGATCTGGAGGCGCCCGAGGGTCTCCGTGTCCTTGAAATTGAGCTGCAGGTTCAAGGTGAAGTAGTCGAACGGCTTCCGGCGCGCGGCCCGAAAGACGTTGCCGTGCGTCATCTCGAACTCGAAGAAGCCGTGCGTCTCCGTCGTGTCCGTCTCGAACGTCTCGTTCGATGTGCGGTCGCCCGTGAACCGCACACCCAGCTTCATGAAGTTGCGCAGGAAAGGAGTCAGCCGGTCGTAGGGGCTGGCCGGGTTCGGGTAGATCCGGCTGGCGCGGCCCGACGTGAGCCGGTTGAAACCGCGCATCGGGTTGAGGAAAAAGTTGCCGATCTCCTTCATGGTCCGGCTGCCACCCGCCTTCTCGTTGTCCAGGAAGGTGGAGCCGGCCCGGTACAGAATCTCGCCGATCGTGGCACCGCCGAGGCTGGTCATCACCCAGTCGTTCCAGGCCATCAGATGCGTTTCGCCGCAGCACTCCCAGAAGAAGCTGCCGAGAATGGCGAACGGGACGGACTCGAAGTAGTTCAAACCGTTCGAGCGCGCCGCGTTGAAGTAGAGGCTCCCGTGGTAGGGATGCGCGAACATGTTGGTCTTGAAGTGGTTGTCGTCGTAGAAGAAGCCGTGCGAGATGTTGAACCACCAGGTGCTCGGGTTGGTCGCCGTGAACCCCCCTTCCCTGATGTACTCGTTGAAGAACCAGACGACCGCGTTGATCCCGGCGACCTCTCCGATCGCCAGGCCCGGGTTGCGCTTGGCGCCCCAGACATCGTAACGGGCGCCGTCATCCTTGGCGTTGCTGGCGGCTGCGACCGAAGACCCCCCGGCGGACGAACCTGCTGCGGCCCGCGGATCTTCGCTGCTCTCCTCCAACAGCTCCTGGAACAGGCGGGCCGTTCCGCCCGAGGCGGTCATCAACCGAGCGCGATTCGTGGCGCCCACATCGACCGACCCCGTCCTGCCTGAGAGGCTGAGCGCGCCGGGCGGGAAGAAGTCGGTGGCACGGCTGGTATCGCCCGGCAGGGACGAGCTCGCCACCGAGGCCGGCGTGACCTCCGGCGCCCGGGGCCCCGCCTCCTGGGCAAGGAGCGACGACGGGGCCGCGGCGACGAGCATCGCCGCCGCCAGACGCGCGGGACGTGACAGCCGCGGAGGCCTCACGGGAACCACACCACGCCGGCGTGAAAGCCGATTTCCCTGCCTGACTCGAGGCCCGTGATTCCGAGGATCGGCACATCCAGCTCCTGGGTGGAGAACGCCGAGAACAGGCCGCCCACGTCGATGCCGAAGTTCTTCGTGACCCAGAACTCCGCGCCGACGCCGAGCCCTCCCTGGAAGCCGTTCCGGCCCGGTGCGGGGTTTTCTCCCGGAGGCACGTCGGGGGGCGGCGGGTTGGGATCGAACAGCGGACCCTCCGGCCGCCAACGCGTGGTCCCGACTCTCACCTGCGCGTACGGCTGGACGAGGTCGCCGCGGAGGAAGAGGAACGTACCGAGCAGCTGGAACACGACCTGGCTGATGCTTTGGTCGGTGTAGGGCTCGATGACATCGTAGGAGGCCGCGTGGATGGATACGCCGATGCGCCACCAGCTCGGCTGGTACCAGATGGCACCCTCGGCCGGTATGCCGCTGCTCATCAACTCGCCGTAGTCGCCGCCGATCGTCGACCAGCCGAGTGATCCGCTGAACCCGAAGCCCTTCCGATTCTCCTGCTGACCGAGAAGGTCGCCGGCGTTGATCGCCAGGCCCAGGGCAACGCAGATTAACGGCAGACGATAGCGCAGGTTCTTGTCGATCTCGGAGCCTCCGGAAGCCGAAGTCGCCTATTCTCTTAACACGATTCCGCGAGCGGCGCCAGTCTGGTTTTGCCGGCAGGCGGGCGGAATGCAGATGCCATGAAGACCGCTGGAGTGCAGATGCCATGAGGACCGCTGGAGTGCAGATGAGATGAGGACCGCTGGAGCGGGAACGGACCCGATGACGACCGAGACGGCGGAGGTGGCAGTCCCCCGCCTGTTGGACGAGCACGGCGACCAGATCTACCGGCTGGGCTTGCAGATATGCGGGGACCCGCAGGGCGCCGAGGACCTGGTGCAGGAGACGTTCATTCGGGCCTACAAAGGCTGGGAGAACTTCGAAGGCCGGTCCAAGCCTTCCACCTGGCTGTACACGATCGCGGCGCGCACCTGTCAGCGGATGAAGCGGAAGCGGGCCGGCGAGCCCCGGCAGCTGGAATCGCTCTCCGAGCTTCTTCCCACCCGGGAGGACGGGGTCCTGACCGCGGTCGATGACGAGCACCCGGTGGAGGCGCTCGACCGGCAGCGGGTACGGGAGAGTGTCCAGCGGGCGATCGGCGAGCTTCCGCATGCCTTCCGCATCCCGCTGGTTCTCAAAGAGATGGCCGATCTCTCCGTGGCGGAGATCGCGGAGATCATGGGCCTGACGGAGGGAACGATCAAGACGCGCCTATACCGGGCGCGCATGAAGCTCAGGCGGGCCTTGAGCGCCGAGCTGCCGACCCGGGCGGGCGCACCGCCCGACCATGCGCGCCGGGAGTGCCTCGATCTCCTCAAGGCCAAGCAGGACGCGCTCGACAAGGGCGTGCCCTTCCCCGTCCCCCGCGAGTCCGTGTGCGAGCGCTGCCGTTCCCTCTTCCTGTCACTGGACATGGCCCACGAGGCGTGCCAACGTATCTCGGACGGAGACCTTCCGGATGCCGTCCGTCGCGTGCTCAAGGAGAGATTCGCCGGGATGTGACGCCCGGGGATAATGGCAGCCTGGCTGGCGACGGTCGGATGACTCGGAAACCTCCGGTGTTTGGCGCGTCTCCCAAGCATCGTAGAGGCTCCTCGACGAGCGCCCGAAGCGCGGGGCGATAGCCGCAAGGAGGGCCTAGCACATGGTTGAAACGCTGTCGCAGCCGTGGCCCTGGTGGGTGGCCGGACCGCTGATCGGCCTCATCGTGCCACTTCTTCTCCTGGCCGGGGGCAAGCAGTTCGGGCTCTCGACGAGCTTCCGCCAGATATGCGCCGCGACCGCCCCCGGCCGGATCGAGTACTTCCGCTACGACTGGAAGCGGGGGATGTGGCGGCTGATGCTCATCCTCGGGATCATCGGCGGAGCGGCGATCGCGGCCACGACGCTGGCCAGCCCCGATCCGGTCATCGCCATCTCCGAGTCCACCCGCGCGGACCTCGAGGCACTCGGCATCCGCGACTTCAACGGCATGGTGCCCAGCGAGTTCTTCAGCGATGGTCGTGATCGGCGGCTTCATCGTGGGTTTCGGCGCTCGTAACGCGGACGGATGCACCTCCGGTCACGCGATCAGCGGCCTCTCGACATTCCAGATCTCGTCGCTGATCGCCGTGCTGGGCTTCTTCGCCGGCGGGCTCGTGGCGACCCATCTCCTGCTCCCGCTCATTTTCGGCGCCTGGTAACCCGATGGACGAGCGAAGAGGCCTCCTGCGCTACGTCTTCCTCGGAGTTTTCCTGGGAATCGCGTTTACAAAAGGAGAGGTGATCTCCTGGTTCCGCATCCAGGAGATGTTCCGGTTTCAGAGCTTCCACATGTTCGGGATCATCGGCTCCGCGGTCGCGGTGGCGGCCGTGGCGACAGGGCTGATCAAGCGCCTTGGGATGCGGAGCTTGGGCGGCTCGGAGATCGTGACCAAAGTCAAACCCTCGGCCGGCCTCAACTACCGCTACTGGGTCGGCGGATCGCTGTTCGGGCTCGGCTGGGGCCTTCTGGGCGCCTGCCCGGGACCGATATACGCGCTGATCGGGAACGGCATCTCAGTGATGTTCGTCGCGCTGTTCACTGCCCTGGCCGGCGCCTGGGCCTACGGCTACTTGGCGCCCCGGCTGCCACACCACTAGGCACGATTCGGAGGAGAAGGCACGATGCTCTTGCGACAGATCTTCGACGACAAGCTCGCCCAGTACGCGTACCTGGTCGGCTGCCAAGCCACGGGCGAGGCTCTGGTCATCGACCCCGAGCGCGACATCGACCGGTATGTCGAGCTGGCCGAGTCCGAAGGGCTCACGATCACCACGGTCACCGAGACACATATTCACGCCGACTTCCTCTCGGGTGCGCGAGAGTTCGCCGAGCGCTTCGGCACGAAGCTCTACCTCTCCGATGAGGGCGACGCGAACTGGAAGTACGAGTGGGTCAAGGACGGTGACTACGACTACGAGCTCCTGAAGGACGGAGACACCTTTCGCGTCGGCAACATCAGCGTGCAGGCGGTTCACACGCCCGGTCACACGCCCGAGCACATGGTCTTCCTGATCACCGACGAGGGAGGGGGTGCTGACGAGCCGATCGGGCTGGCCAGCGGCGATTTCGTCTTCGTGGGAGACTTGGGTCGACCGGATCTGCTGGAGACGGCCGCCAAAGTCGAGGGCATGATGGAGCCATCGGCCCGGCGTCTCTACTCCTCCGTTCAGGATTTTCTGAAGCTGCCCGACTACCTCCAGGTCTGGCCTGCCCATGGCGCCGGCTCGGCCTGCGGGAAGGCCCTGGGGGCGGTTCCGGAGACGACCGTAGGCTACGAGCGGCGCTTCAGCCCGGCGATCGAGGCCGCGATGCGCGGCGAGGACGCCTTCGTGGACTTCATCCTCACCGGCCAGCCCGAGCCGCCGACCTATTTCGCACGCATGAAGCGGGACAACAAGCTCGGCGCGCCCGTCCTCGGCAACCTGCCCTCGCCGCGCAAGCTCGCCCGCTCGGAGCTCGAGAAGCTCTCGGGACGAGAGGACCTGCTCGTGGTCGACACCCGGCTGGACAGGGACGCGTACATGGCCCGCCACCTCGAGGGCTCCCTCTACGCGCCGCTGGACCGGGCGTTCAGCCAAGTGGTCGGCTCGCTGGTCGAAGATGAGACGACGCCGCTCTTCTTGGTGGTTCGCGAGGAGGATCTGGACGAGGCGGTCCGGAGCCTGGTCCGGATCGGGTACGACAACGTGGCCGGCTTCGTCGAGCCGGAAGCGCTGGAAGCCTACTTCATCGACGGCGGAGCCTACGATTCGATCGACGTGATCGACTTCGCGGACCTCGAGTCGGCCCGAAAGGAGGACGGGGCGCTGCCACTGGACGTCAGGTTCTCCTCCGAGTTCGAGGAGGGTCGGGTCCCGGGGGCCCTCAACACCTCTTACACGAGGCTCCCCGAGTACGAGCCCCGTATCCCCGAGAACGGAACGCTGCTCGTCTACTGCCGGACCGGATCCCGTGCGGCCGCGGCCGCCTCGTACCTGAAACGGCAGGGATTCGACGTGCGTTACGTCGACGACCTGATCGCCGACTATCCGGCCATCGGCCCGCTGGAGACGACCGAGGCGGCGGAGCCCGCAGCAGTCTGACCCCCGGCAGGGGGTTCGGCCCATGGCAGCGCTCCTGAGGCGGCTCGTCCCGATCGTGAGCGAGCTGACGGCGTACGATCGCGGCAAGCTGAGAGGTGATCTTTCCGCGGGCCTGACGGTGGGAGTCATGCTCATCCCGCAGGGGATGGCGTACGCCCTCATCGCCGGCTTGGAGCCGATCTACGGGCTCTACGCGGCGCTCACGCCTCTCGCGGTTTACGCGGCGTTCGGCACGTCGCGCCCACTCTCCGTCGGCCCGGTGGCGATGGTTTCCCTGCTGGTCGCGGCGGGGGTCGGTCCGCTCGCGGGAGCCGATCCGGCGCGCTACGTAGCCCTCGCCATCCTCCTGGCCGGCATGGTGGGCGCGATCCAGCTCGCCCTCGGGCTCGCCCGCTTCGGCTTCCTGGTGAACTTCCTCTCGCACCCGGTGCTCACGGGCTTCACGGCAGCGGCGGCGCTCATCATCGGGTTCAGCCAGCTCAAGCACCTGTTGGGGATCGCGCTGCCCCGGTCCACCCAGATCCACATCATCATCGCGAGCGCCGTTCAGCGGGCGGGCTCCACCCACCTGATCACCCTGGCGATCGGCGTCGCCGCCATCGTGATCCTCGTGGCGCTGAGGCGATGGAGGCCGAGCCTCCCGGCTCCGCTGGCCGTCGTCGTCCTCGGAACCGTCGCGGTCGGCGCGCTCTCACTCGATGCGGCCGGCGTTCAGATCGTGACAGACGTGCCACGAGGCCTCCCGTCGCCCCGCATGGCCACCATCGCCGCCGGCGATCTGCGGGCGCTGCTGCCCACGGCGTTGATCATCTCGATGGTAGGCTTCATGGAATCGATCGCCGTCGCGAAGGTCTACGCGAGTCGCGACCGCTACGAGGTGGAGGCGAGCCAGGAGCTGGTCGCCCTGGGCCTGGCGAACGTGGTCGGCTCCATCTTCCGGGCCTACCCGACGACGGGCGGCTTCTCCCGCACGGCGGTGAACGATCGGGCGGGCGCCCGTACGCCGCTCTCCTCGCTGTTCGCCGCCGGAGTCATCGCCCTGACATTGCTGTTCCTGACCCCGCTCTTCTACTACCTGCCCAACGCCGTTCTCGCGGCGATCGTCATCGTGGCCGTGTCGGGACTCATCGACTGGCGGGAGGCGCGCTTCCTGTGGCACGTAAAGCGCAGGGATTTCTTCCTGATGGCGATGACCTTCGTGGCGACCCTAGCCCTGGGAATCGAGCAGGGCATTCTGCTGGGCGTGATCGCGTCCCTCATCGTCCTCGTGCACGAGAGCTACAGGCCGCACACGGCCGTCATGGGCCGGCTGCCGGGCACGGCTACCTTCCGCAACGTGCGTCGACACCCTGAGGCACTCGTGCGGAGCGGCGTCGTGGTCTTCCGGGTCGACGCGCCCCTCTTCTTCGGGAACGCCACCTTCCTGAAGGACAAGCTGCGGGAGATAGCGGATCGAGACCCGGCGCTCGACACGCTCGTGCTCGACGCCTACCCGGTGAATCAGATCGACTCGACGGCCGCCCATGCGCTCAAGGAGATCGTCGAGGAATTCAACGCCGCCGGGATCCGGTTCTTCTTCGTCGGGGTGAAGGGCCCCGTTCGAGACGTCCTCGACCGAGCGGGCATCGTGGATCTCGTGGGCGCCGATCACTTCTTCTTCGAAGTGCACCAGGCAACCGAGGCGGCGGAGGCGGAAGCGCCGCAGGGCGCCGGTCCCGCTTCCGATCTCGGCAGAGAGCCGACGGCCGTTTAGCTCGAGACGGCCGAACCCGAAAGCTCAGCTCAGCGAGCCCTGTGCGCGTACCGGGCCACGAGCCACCGTCCAGTCCAGGAGCGCCTCGCCGCTCAGCGGCGGCGCCAGGTGGAAACCCTGGCCGGTCGGGCACCCCAGAGCCTTCAGACCCCTCAGCTCACCGCCGTTCTCGATGCCCACGGCGGTGACTTCGAGCCCCAGCCCGGAGGCCAGTCCGACGAACGACGCCACGGCCGCGGAGGTGGTCAGCTTGATGGCATCCACGGGGAGACGCCTAAGGGCACCCAGGGCGCCGAACCGCTCGCCGAAGCCGTCGATCGCGACGACGATGCCGAGGTCTCGAAGCCGCCGAAGCGGGCTGCGGGCCCTGAACCACGTCGTCTCATCCACCTCGACCCTCAGCCGCGCCGGAAGGGCTCCGGTCGTGGCCAGGATACGGGCCACCTCCTCGACGAAATCGGGCAGTTCGAACTGCCGCCGAGAGAGGTTCACCGCGACCCATGCGTCCCGCAGCGGCAGCGACTCACTCTCCCAGTGGTGCAGATCCGTGCATACCTGGCGAAGGACCCACAATCCGAGCGGATGGATCAGTCCGGTCTCCTCCGCCAGCCCCAGAAACTCGTGGGGAAGGAGCAAACCCCGTTCAGGGTGCTCCCAACGGAGCAGCGCCTCCAGCCCCGCCACTCGATCGGTGTGAAGATCCAAAATCGGCTGGTAGTGGACCCGGAACTCCGCCTCTTCGAGAGCCTGGCGAAGCCGACCCCGGCTGCCCTTCGTACCGGGAGACTCGACGGTGATCGCGTGCGCCGACTCGAACGGGGCGCTCGGCTCCAGGCTCGATCGGTGCCGCGCCTCGTCGGCCAGTCGGCCCAGATCGGCGGAGCTCAGGGACCCGGCCTCGCTGATCGCGCTCGCAACCCGAACCCTCAGCCCCACCTCCTTCCCATCGACCGTGAACGGCGCCTCGAAGGCGGCCGATATCCGCGCCGCGGCTCGCAGAACGCCCCCTCTCTCCTCCACTTGCTCCAGCACGGCCATGAACGCGTCGTCCCCCAGGCGTACGAGCGTGTCCTCCTGCCGCAGCGTGCCCTGCAGGCGTTTGCCGACGGCAGCCAGAAGCCGGTCTCCGGCCGCCCACCCCAACTCCTCGTTAACGGAGCGAAAGTCCACGACATCCACGACCAGAACGGCGACCGCCACCCTCGCACGCCTCGCCCGGGTGAGGGCGTGCTCGAGCCGATCGAGGAGCTGCAGGTGATTGCCGAGGCCGGTGACCGGATCGTGAAGCGCGAGGTGCTTCAGATGCTGCCGCGCTTCGAATCGCTCGGTCACGTCGGCGGCGACGCCAAGCCACCGGGCCGAGCCATCGGCCGGAGCCGACATCGGCAAGCACCGCTCGGCGATCCAGCGGATCGTTCCGTCGGGGCGAACGATTCGGTATTCGAGCTCCCCCGGCGGAGCGGCCGCTTCCACGCGTCGGCGGTCCTCGGGATGAACGGTCGCCAGAAACGGACCGAAGCCGGCGTACAGCGGCTCCCGGCTCCGGCCCCAGACGCTCTCGTAGGCGGGGCTCACATAGACGAACCGGCCCGTCCGAGCATCCCGAATCCAGAACACCTCGCGCATGGCGTCGACCAGCTCCCCGAACCGGCGCTCAGCCTCCTCCAGTCGGCGTCTGGGAGGCCGGCTCTGGAGCGCGGCCAACCTCCAGGCGAGCAGCAGGGTGATGAGGAGGGCCAGGCCGGCCAGCCAGGCCACTCCGCGCATGACGGGCTCCTCCAGCGCCCGGAGTCGAGCCAGTCGGTCCAGCCGCGCCGTCTCTATTCCAGCCAGCGTTGCGCCCAGGCGCTCGGCGGCGAGCGAGGCACCGTCGTACATCTCCAGCTGCGCCGGCATGCGGCGGAGAAACTCGGGTGCGAAGCCAGGCTCTTCGAGCAGGAGCCGCTCCTGGTCGACGTGCCAGGCGGCGGCGCGCGTGCGCACATCGCCCAGCTGAGACACGGTCAGCGGGCCGAGGCGCCGGGCCAAGGGTGCGAGCTGCAGCAGTAGCGAGTCTTCGCGGGCCCTCGCCCGCCCGTATCGCTCCTTGTTTCTCACGTCCCGGTCGAGGAGGTATCCGCGCACGGCAGCGGCTTCCCGGTCCAGCGTCGCGCGCAGATCCGAGGTGAGCGAGCGAGCGGGCCGGACGATCTCCTCGAGCTCGCTCCGGTCCTCCTGGACTCGCTGCTGAAGACGTCGTGGAACGAGCGCGGTTGCGAGGATGGCGGCGGCGAGGACGAGGACCGCGGCCAAGAGGGGGAAGATCCTGCCGAGCCGGCGCCACGGAGCGGACGCGGTTCTACCGACCGGCCCCATTTGATCTCCCTCGATCATTCAACCGGTGAGCACCCCAGCGCGAGAAAGCGGCAGGTTCCAGCGACTGCTGCCATCATGGGAGACTGCATGGAAAGTGGCAAGCCGGGTGGGCGTTGCGCTTTGCAGATTCTCGCTTTCTTATGGGAGCACAAGCGCTATGATCCGTTATTCGGGCCACTGCGGATCAGCCCACGCACTCGCGATCGATCGAACACATGGCGGCACCCAAGCAACCCCGAAGCGCGCGAAAGCTCACGCGGAACGATTGGCTCTCCGCGGCGCTCGCCGCGCTGCTGAGTGCAGGGCCTGAAGGAGTCCATGTGGAACCGCTGGCCGCGTCGCTCGGCGTGACTAAGGGGAGCTTCTACTGGCACTTCGAGGACCTGCAGGACTTGCTCTCCAGCGTGATCGACTACTGGGCCACGAGGATGTTGGGCGCGGTGCGCGACCACGACAACCTGACCGGCTCTCCGGCGCAGAACCTCTTGGAGGTGATGGAAGACATCGCCCGCGAGGATCGTGCCCGGTACGAGGCGGCCATGCGCACCTGGGCTAAGTCCGATGAGCGGGCCAAGCAGGCCGTGAGACGCGTGGACCAGGCGAGGCTCGAGTGGACCACCGGCGTCTTCAGGGAGATGGGCTTCTCACCCGAACAGGCGGAGATCCGCGGTCGGATGATGGTGCTCTACGAGTACGGAGACGCCGAGTTCTCGATTCGGGCATCGCTCGAGCAACGGCTCGCGTGGGTGAAGCTCCGGCACGAAATCCTGACGTCCGGAGGACCCTAGAGGCTCGAGGAACGCGCCGCTGCGCTGCGGGTGTTTGGATCTGCCGACCGTCGCCCCAAGGGTCCGAGCCCTCCTATTCCATGCCCAGCCTATTCAGCAGAGCCTCGTAGCGCGGGTCATCGCGGATTGGATCCGCCGTGGGATCCGTGGCCATGAAGCTCAGACTGGCGGGCTCCTCCTCGAACGCCCGATCCAAGTACTCGAAGGCGAGGTCCATCTCGCCGAGCACTCCGTAGACCAACCCGATCTCCCGCAGAGATGGCGTCTGCCCCTCCAGTGCCTCGATAATCTCTAGCGCCTCGGCGCGGCGGCCGGCCATCGCGAGGAGATAGGCCAGTCCCACGCGGCTGTAGGCCTCGCCACCGTTGATCTCGTCGGCCCGTCGGACGGCCGCGATGCCGGCCTCGACGTCACCGGACAGCGCGTGCGCGAAGCCCTGGACGTAGTGCAGGTAGTCGAGCTCGGGCTCGAGCTCCAGCGTCCGGGCAGACTCCTCGATGGCGGCCGCGTACTCGCGCGCGTAGAGAAGCAGCGCGGCGTACGCCGTACGGCTTTGCGCCGAGAGCGGGTCCAACTCCACCGCCCGGCGCACCTGGGCAAGTCCCTCTTCGGCCTGCCCCACCATGACCAGGAGAGAGCCATATGTCTGGCGGGCGATCGCGTTTCCCGGATCCAGCTCGAGCGCCCTCTCGTGGGCCGCGCGCGCCTCGTCCCAGCGCATAGCTATCTGGTGTAACTGGCCGAGCGATGTGTGCGCCGCGGCCAATTCCGGATCGATCCGAAGGGCCTCCTCGGCCGCTGCCTGCGCCTTGGGGAGCACCTCCCTCTCGGGGTGGAAAAGCAGCGCCCACATCGCAAGGTAGGAATCCGCCAAGCCGCTATAGGCGAGCGCATAGCTCGAGTCCACCGCGATCGCCTGCTGAAACAGCTCCACCGACCTCTTCAGACCCTCCCGTGAAGCCTGTCCCCACAGATACCGGCCCCGGGCGTAGAGATCGTAGGCCTCCAGGCTCGTGGTCGGGGCGGTCTCGATGCGCTCGCTTACCTCCGGCGCCAGTGTGGCTTGCAGCGCTCGGGCGATCGCCAGGGCCACGTCGCTCTGGATCGCGAAGATGTTCGCGGCCGTGAGCTCCTGATCGTACGTCTGTGCCCACAGGTGCCGATCCGTGCGCGCGTCGACCAGTTGTGCGGTGATCCGGACGCGGTCTCCGGCCCTTCGCACCCCACCCTCCAGGATGGCCGCCACCCGGAGCTCCTCGCCAATCTGGCGGAGGCTTCTCTTACCGCGGTCCCGGTATCTCATGACCGAGGTCTTCGAGATCACCTTAAGCTCCTCGATCTGGGCAAGCTGGGTGATGATGTCGTCGGTGATTCCGTCGCTGAAGTACTCGTTGTCGGGGTCGGGGCTCTGATTCTTGAACGGCAGGATGGCGATCGAAGCGTCGTCCACGTCGGAGGCGCCCAGGGGCGGCGCCAGGACTGTCTGCTGGGAAGCTTCGCCGCCTCCCGGGGCGGCCTCGGATTCCGTGACCAACCGCACCGCGATGCCGGCGACCAGCAGCAGTGCGGCGAGCATGAGAAGCTCGATGCCGCCGACCCTCTGGTGCCCTCGCTCCCCGTGGTACCAGGCCAGAACGAGCGTCGCGAGGAACCCGACCCCGAGCAGCACGGTAGCTGCGCGGACGATTGAGCCGGGCCACCCGAAGTTGTCCGCCACGAAGCCCAGGAGCTCGAGCAGAAGCCAGCCACCTGCCACGTAGGCGATCGCCCACTGGAAGAGCTTGCGCTCCTTGATCCTCTCGACAGCCTCGTTCATGGACACCCGTACACTCCTGTGTGCACGCGGATCATCCCGCCTTCGAACCCTCGAAGATAAGTGGCCACCCTGCCGGCTTCACGCCCGGGATCCGCTTCCCCACTCATCACCCGACCCCTCGACAAAAGCAATACGACGTGGCCAATTGATCACCTACGCCCGGGTATGGCTTGGCCTCGATCACTTAGCTGAAGAAGGATGTTTCCGATGTACAGGCTCTTCGCACGGCGCCTCGTTGGAGACGCCGTCCCTTTGGCCATGGCGCTGTCGGCCATCTTCCTGCTTCCCTCCCCCGCCACCGCTCAGGAGGGAGCGTTGGAGCCGGTCCGCGACACGCCGGTCACCATCGCCGTGGTGGTGGACGGCCCTTCGCCTGGCGATACGATACTGGCCAGCATCGAGAGAGAGGTCGTGGCGATCCTCGGCGCGCGAGGTGAGAGGGCGGTCTTCAAGAAAGCCCCCGAGTTCGACGCGGGCTGGGACGCCGATCGGATGGAACCCGCTCTGAGGGCGGCACTGGACGATCCCGAGGTGGACGTGATCCTGACACCCGGTCTCCTGATCACGCAGGCGGCGACGCGGATCGAGCTCGCCAAGCCGGTGATCAGCGGCTACGTGCAGCGCCTGGACCTGTTCCACGTCGCCGATGCACGGGGCGATCGATCGACCAAGCCCAACCTCAACTTCATGCTCATCGCCAATCGAGCGGAAGGCGACATTCGAGAGCTCCTCGATCTGGTGCCGGCCGAGCAGATCCATGTTCTGATCGACGCGAGGATGCTCGATGAGCTCGCGCCGCTGGTTGGAGAGATTGAAGCTCTCGAGGGCGCGACGGAGACCGAGCTGATCCCAGTTCCGGTAGGGACCGACGTCGACGCGGTCCTGAATGCACTCGGCGACGCACAGGCCGCCATCCTAACGCGCCTGCCCCGGTTGACGATCGACGAACACCTGCGGTTGATCGGAGGCTTGAACGACCGGCGAATCCCGACGTTCAGCGTGGAGGGACATGGCGACGTCTTCCAGGGAGCTCTGGCCGCTCGAACGCCCGAGCTTACGACCGTCGCAGCGCGACGGGTCGCCGTGAACATCAGCGAGCTCATGCGCGGCGCTTCGATGGAGGATCTTCCGATCCTTGTCTCCGCCGACCCTCGCTTGCTCATGAACGCGGAAACGGCCGTCCAGATCGGCTATCAACCGAGCGTGGCCACCATGGCCCTGGCCACCTGGGTCAACGAGGGGGCCCTCGCACCGCCGGGGGAACCGCTGGAGTTCGCGCAGGTGCTGCAGTACGCCGAGCGCGGCAACCTCAGGCTGGCGATCCAGGCACAGGACATCGTGACGGCCGAGAAGGAGCGGGATCTCGCGTTGAGCCCGATCCTGCCTCAGATCGGCGCGATCGGAGATGTCAGCGGGATCAGCCAGCTCTTCCTCGAGGGAACCGTGCCTGACCGGGTCGCTTCGGCCGGGGTGCGAGCCAACCAGATGATCTACGACGACGCGAGGATCAGCGAATATCGCAGCTCCGGCCGTCTACTCGAGAGCACGAAGCAGATCTACGAGGCGACGCGCCTCGAGGCCTTCAATCTGGCCGGAACGGAGTACCTTCGATACGCCCTCTCCTTGATCCTCTACCGGATCGACGTGAGCAACCTGCGGGTCACGCAGGAGAATCTCGAGCTGGCCAAGTTCCGGGCCGAGGTCGGCTACTCCGGGCGAGACGAGGTCTACCGGTGGGAGGCGGAGGTGGCAAAGCGCCAGAGCTTGCTGTTCGCGAGCCTGGCCCGGATAGAGACGGAGCGCATCCGCCTCAACCAGATCCTCGCCCTGCAGCAGGGCCGGAGGTGGCAGCCGCAGGAGGTGGGCGAGCCGGAGGAGCAATTCCCCTTCCTCGTGGGGATCTTCACCCCTCTCTTCACCGACGCCGCGGAGCTGGAGCGGTTCCGGGCGCTGGCCGTGCAGCTGGCGCGGGAGAACGACCCCGAGCTGCAGGCGGTCGAGAAGCAGATCGAGGCGCAGGACATCCAGGTGGGTCAGCGGAAGCGGAGGTGGTTCCTCCCGTCGCTCTCCGCCGGCTTCTTCTGGGATTATCAGATCGCGCGTAGGCCGGAGCTGGAGAACATCGACAAGAACCTCTGGGGCTTCAACTTCACGGCGACCTACCCGATTTTTCAGGGAGCCTCGCGCGCCTTCGAGGTGGGACGCACCAGCTCCGAGCTCGAGAGGCTGTTCCGGCAGCAGCGTCTGACGGGCGACATCGTCGAGCGCCAGACCCGCACGGCGCTGCGGAAGCTGGAAAGCTCCTTCCCGGCAATCACCTTCAACCGCCGCCAAGCCGAGGCGGCGGGCCGCAACTTCGAGCTCGTCCAGGACAAGTACGCCCAGGGGCTCGTGAACGTGACCGATCTGCTCGAAGCCCAGAACGAGAGCTTCGTGGCCCAGCAGGGGGCGGCGGCAGCGGTGTATGCGTTCCTCATCGATCTCGTGAACTTCCAGCGCGCCGTCGCCTGGTTCGAGGACGACCAGACCCCGGAGGAACGCGAGCAGTTTCGGCAGCGCATCGATGCCGCCCTGGCGACCAACTAGGTGACCCAACTCGACGAACTGGCAGTGATGAACAGACAGCCCGAGTGGCCGACTACCGGACCCGACACGAACCGAAGAGAAGAAATCATGACCAGACCGCCGGCAGCGAAACGAGGCCTCCTTCTGCCGCTCGTCGCCGCTCTGGCCGCATCCGGATGCGGCGGAGGCGCGGAGGTCGAGCCGCCCCCGGTCGCGCGCCCGATCAGCACGATGGTCGTCGGCGGGATGAGTGGCGGCCGCCTCACCTTCCCCGGTACGACCCAGGCGGCGGACCGGGCCGAGCTGTCGTTCCGCGTAGCGGGGCCGCTGATCGAGTTCCCGGTCAACGAGGGGGATCAGGTCCGGCAGGGGCAGCTTCTGGCCCGCATCGACCCTCGCGATTACCGGATCGCGCTGGCCGAGGCCAAGGCCGCGTATGACCAGGCGGAGGCGGATGCGCAGCGCTACCGCCGGCTGTACGAACGTGAAGCGGTGCCTCTGGCGGATCTGGAGCTGGCCACCGCCCGTCGCGATGTGGCCAGGGCACGCTTCGAGCAGGCGCAGGCCGACCTCAGGGACACCGAGCTCCGCGCACCCTTCACCGGCCAGGTCGGGTTCAAGTACGTGGAGAATTTCGAGGACGTGGCCGCCAAAGAGCCCATCCTCAGCCTGCACGACCTCGAAGAAGTGGAGATCGTGATCAACGTCCCCGAGTCGATCATGGCCACGCTGCGGGCGGGCAGCCGTCCCACCATCGTGACGACCTTCGACGCCGCGCCCAATCGTTCCTATCCGATGCGGGTCAAGGAGTTCGCCGTGGCTGCCGATCCGGCGACTCAGACGTTTCCGATCACCTTCACGATGCCCCAGCCCACCGATTTGAACGTCCTGCCCGGGATGACGGCGCTCGTCATCGTCTCGGACCTTCGGCTAGGCGAGGACGAAGACCTGCCGATCACGGTCCCGGCGCACGCCGTCTTCTCGGACCCATCCGGGGCCGCGCAGGTGTGGGTGGTCGACACCCAGGCCGAGACCGTGCACAGCCGTCCCGTGCGCATCGGACCCGTCACCGGGACGGAGAGCATCGTCGTGCTGGACGGCCTGGCGCCGGGTGAGACCATCGCCGTGGCGGGGATACATCAGCTCGAGGAAGGCCAGCAAGTCCGCCTGATGGACAGCTAGGATAGGGAGACGCGCCTGCCGATGAACATCGCCGAGCTCGCCATCCGGAAGAGCACGATCACGTGGACGCTTAGCATCCTGCTCCTCGTCGTAGGATACACCTCCTTCAACAGTCTCTCGAGGCTCGAGGACCCCGAGTTCACCATCAAGGAAGCGATCATCAACACGCCCTATCCTGGCGCTTCGGCCGCCGAGGTCGAGGAGGAGGTGTCCGACGTCATCGAGCGGGCCGTCCAGGAGCTGGGGCAGCTCAAACGGGTTCAGTCAACGTCCACGCGCGGGATGTCGTCCGTCAAGGCGACGATCAAGGACCAGTACGACGCCGCGGCGCTCCCGCAGGTGTGGGACGAGCTGCGGCGCAAAGTGAACGACTACCAGGGACGACTGCCGCCTGGCGCGGGGCCATCGATCGTCAACGACGACTTCGGCGACGTCTACGGCATCTACGCGGTCTTGACGGGCGAGGGCTACACGATGGCCGAGCTGTACGAGTACGCGAAGCTCCTCCGCCGGGAGCTCCTGCTCGTTCAGGACGTGAAGCGGGTCATCCTCTGGGGACACAATCCAGAGACCATCTACGTGGAGATGTCGCGGGCCAAGATGGCCGCTCTTGGAATCTCGCAGGACGACATCTTTCGGTCGCTGCAGGCGAAGAACCTGCCGGCGGACGCGGGCCGCGTAGAGCTCGGCCTCAACTACATCGCGATCGTCCCGACCGGCGAGTTCCAGTCCGAGAAGGAGTTCGGCGAGCTCCTCATCACCACCCGCGGAGGAGAGGGCGGGCTCGTCTACCTGAAGGACGTGGCGGCCATCCGGCGCGGATATCGGGATCCGCCCACCCAGATCATCCGCTACGATGGGAAACCGGGCATCGCGATCGGCATCTCCACCGTCGCGGGCGGCAACGTGGTAACGATGGGCGATGCTCTGCAGCGGAAGCTCGAGCAGCTTCAGGCCCAGACGCCGCTCGGAATGGAGATCGGGGCGGTGTCGCTGCAATCGGAGGCCGTGACCGCGGCGATCGGCGGCTTCATGGTTAACCTGCTCGAGGCCGTGGCGATCGTGTTCGTCGTCCTGATGATCTTCATGGGGATCCGCAGCGGCGCGATCATCGGTGGGATTCTCTTCCTCACGATCTTCGGCACCTTCGTCTTCATGCAGCTGCAGGGAGTGATCCTGGAGCGGATCTCCCTCGGCGCGCTGATCATCGCCCTGGGGATGTTGGTCGACAACGCGATCGTCGTCGTCGACGGGATGCAGGTGCGGATCGAGCAGGGGATGGACCGCATCAAAGCCGCCTCCGAAGTCGTCGGCCAGAACATGATCCCCCTCCTCGGCGCCACCGTGATCGCGATCCTCGCCTTTGCGGCGATCGGCACGTCTCAGGACAGCACCGGCGAGTACTGCCGCTCGCTCTACACGGTCATCCTGATCTCCCTCATGCTCAGCTGGGTGACGGCCATCACCACCACGCCGCTCGTCGGAAAGATGTTTCTCAAAGGAAAGAAGGAGAGCGCAGGAGAGGAGGCGAAGGACGCGTACGGCGGAAAGTTTTACGGGGCATACAAGGCCCTGCTGTCGGGCGCGATTCGACGACGGTGGCTCACCATGGGCGCCATCATCGGGATCTTCCTCGTCTCCCTGTGGGGATTTGGCTTCGTCAGCAACATGTTCTTCCCGAACTCCACGCGGCCGCAGTTCTTCGCGGACATCTGGCTGCCGGAGGGCACCCACATCCGCGATACGGAGCGGGAGCTGGCGAAGGCGGAGGAATACTTCATGGGCCTGGAGGGAGTCACGCACGTCTCGACCGCGATCGGGGGCGGGGATTTGCGCTTCCTCCTCACCTATACGCCCAACCCGGCCAGCTCCTCGTTCGGCGCCATGTTCGTGGACGTGAACGATTGGACGATCATCGACGATCTGCAGGCGAGGAGCCAGCGAGAGCTCCAGGAGTTGCTGCCCGAAGCGATCGTCAACATCCGGAAGTTCCGTCTCGGACCGGGGGAGGGTGGCCAGATCCAGCTCCGTATCAGCGGCCCGGACGGGACGATCCTGCGCGAGATGGCGGCGACGGTGAAGGACATCCTCCGCGAGGAAGGCGGCAAGGGGGTCCGGGACGAGTGGAGGGAGAGGGTTAAGGCGGTTCAACCAGTCCTGGCAGAGGCTCAGGCGCGTCAGCTCGGGATCGAGCGGCCCGAGCTGGCCAAGCAGCTGCGCGTCGCCTTCCAGGGAGCGCAGACGGGCGTGTACCGCGAGCGCGACGAGCTCCTGCCGATCGTGGCACGGGCGCCGGACTACGAGCGGGACGACGTGGACAACATCCGCGACCTCCAGATCTGGAGCGCGGCGGCCGGCCGGAACATCCCGATGCGCCAGATCCTCGCCGGCTTCGAGACCATCTGGGAGGACGCGACCCGCTTCCGCTGGAACCGAAACCGAACGATCCGCGTCCACGCGGACCCGGACGGAGAGCTGGCGAGCGAGCTGCTCGACCGGGTCAAGCCCCGCATCGAGCGAGCGCTCAACGTGGACCTGGCCGCCTACACCGGGAAGGACTTCGGGGACCGGGATCCGCTCGAGACCTTGACCGCGAGCACGATCCCGATCGTCGAGATGGATCAGATTCCGATCAAGGGCATGCCCGGCTACTTCATCGCCTGGGGGGGAGAGGCCGAGGATGGCTCGCGGGCGCAGGCCGGGCTCGCCGCCTCGCTCCCGATCTTCTTCGGCCTCATGATCCTGATCGTGATCCTGCTGTTCAACTCGATCAAGAAGACGCTCGTCATCTGGCTGACGGCACCGCTGGCGATCATCGGCGTGACGGCCGGACTGCTGCTCTTCCGGCAACCGTTCGGCTTCATGGCCCTGCTCGGATTCCTGAGCCTGATCGGGATGCTGATCAAGAACGCGATCGTCCTCGTGGAGGAAATCGGCCGGCAGATCGAGACCGGGAAGAACCGCTTCCACGCCGTGGTGGATTCGGGCGTGGCGAGAATGCGCCCCGTCATGATGGCCGCCGCCACCACGATCCTTGGGATGATCCCGCTACTCACCGACGCCTTCTTCATTTCGATGGCGGTCACGATCATGGCCGGGCTGCTCGTAGCCACCGTTCTTACGTTGATCGTGGTGCCGGTGCTCTACACGATCTTCTTCCGGATCCCCTACGGCGGAGACGAGGCGGCCGAGGCGGCCCGGGTTTCACCCCAGCCGATGGGTCCAGCACCCTCCGAGGCACCGGCCGGGGCTTGATCCGCCGGCCGCAGCCCGCATCTTGGAGCGGCGGAGCGCAACCGGTAGAGCGGCTGCAGCTCCCACCTTGGCGAGATGGTGACATGAAAGGATGACCATGTTCAACGAAGGACGCTCTCTGCTCCCATCGCGCTACGTCTCGGCTGCGGTCCTGGCTCTGTCCGTCCTGCTGCCGGCCTGTGGGCCCATGGAGGTGCGCGTACCGCGCGTGACCCAGCCCAGCACCGGGAAGTTCCAGTACGGCAAGTTCGTCTGGTTCGATCTCGCGACAAACGATGTCGCAGCCGCGAAGCGCTTCTACGGAGAGCTGTTCGGGTGGGGATTCTCCGATCTGGCGGAGGGAGACGTACGCTACACGGTCGTCCAGAACCAAAGCCGGATGATCGCGGGGATCGTGGCCGACCCGGAGGCGGATGGAGACGCCTCGCTGTGGATCGGCTCGATCTCCGTCCCCGACGTCGACCGCGCCGCCGAGCAGACGAGGGAAGCCGGGGGGGTCGTACACGATCCGCCCGAGGACCTGAAGGATCGCGGCCGCACGGCGTTCGTCACCGACCCCCAGGGCGCGGACGTGGCGTTCCTGAGGGCGAGCGGCGGCGATCCTCCCGATCGGAGGCCGGCGGCGGGTGACTTCGGCTGGGTCGAGCTCTGGACGTCCGACCTCGCCGGCTCTCTTGCCTTCTACGTCTCGCTCGGTTACACGGCGGGCGGGCTGCAGATTCGGGGCGACGAGCCCTACCGCGTCCTCAAGGTGGCCGGTGAACCGCAGGCTGGCGTCGTCGAGCTGGAGAGGGGAGACGCAGGATCCGGATGGCTACCCTACGTGGCCGTCGACGATCTTGCCGTGACGGTAGAGAAGGCCGTGGCGCTCGGAGGCCAGGTGGTCATCGAGCCGGATCCCGAGTTCGCCGAGGGCCTGGCCGCGGTCATCGTCGACCCGACCGGCGCGGCGCTCGCGGTCTTCGTCCATGATTCAGAGAGGAGCCCGGAATGAGAACCTTGCGGAGCCTGCTCTTCGGGATCGTCGCTCTCGGAATCCTCGCCCCGGCGCTGGCCGGGTGCTCGAACAACGTGCGGAGCACGCCCGTTCATTACTCCGTGGGGGTCGGCGTCGGCGGCCCCTGGTGGGGATACGGCCCGCGCTACGGCTACGGAGGTCCCATCTACATCGGTGGTGGCGGCGGTGGGATCGGCTATCCCGACGTGGACATCCCCGAGGCTGTGCCGCTGCCGTCGGCCGGCTTTGAAGACATGGGCGGCTTCGAGGACTTCGGCGGTTTCGACGACTTCTAAGCGCCCGTACCTCTAGCCGGCCTCCCGCCCTCTAGTCGGACCTCGGTCCCGGGTCTGTCGTACTCGGCACTGCGGGCCCGCGGCCGATCAGTCGTGGATCCGGAGGCGGCCGCACGGGCTTCGGAACCTGATCCTCTCCGGTGATGAGCCGCACGCCGCGGCCGAACGTCAGGTAGCTCCACATCCACTCCAGCATCACCATCAGCCGGCGGCGAAATCCGATCAGGGAAAGGACGTGGATGAAGGCCCAGGCCAGGAAGGCGAGGTAGCCGCCGAAGCGTAGCCCGCGGATGTCGGCGATCGCCCGGTTGCGACCGATCGTGGCCATCGAGCCCTTGTCCCGGTAGATGAAGACGCCACGATCGGGGACCGGCCTTCCGCGAGCCATCGCCCGCACCTCGGCCGCGATCGTCTCCCCTGCAAAGCGGCCCATCTGGATCGCGCCTTGAGCGACGCCGGGCACGATCTCCTCCGTGTGAGGATCGTCCCGATGAGCCAGGTCCCCCACCACGAACACTTCGGCGCGCCCGGGAATCGTAAGATCGTCGCCAACGATCAACCGCCCACCGCCGTCGAGCTCCACGCCCAGCGTCTCCCCCAGCCGGACACCGCGGACGCCGGCAGCCCAGAACACGTTTGCCGCCTCGATCCTCTCCCCTCCACTCGGTGTCTCGACGGTCAGCAGACCGGGCTGAACATCGACGACCTTCGTGCCGAGCACGACCTCGACACCCAGCTGCTCTAGATCGCGCTTCGCTCGATCGGACAGCTCCGGCGTGAACGTCGACAGCACGCGGTCCTCCGCGTCGATGAGCACGACCCGTACGGTGCTCGTATCGATGTGTCTGAAATCGGCCCGCAGCGTCTGACGGGCAATCTCCGCCATCGCGCCCGCCAGCTCCACGCCCGTCGGGCCTGCGCCGACGATGGCGAACGTGAGCGCGGCCCGCCGCGCCTCCTCGTCCGTCTCGATCTCCGCCTGCTCGAACGCCAGCAGGAAGCGGCTGCGCACATCGATGGCCTCGGCGATGTTTTTCAAGCCCGGAGCCACGTCCGACCAGACGTCGTGACCGAAGTAGTTGGTACGCGCGCCGGCGGCCAGCACAAGGTAGTCGTAGGCGTACTTCTGATCCGTCATCGTGACGGTTCGCGCCCCGAGGTCGACATCCGTGACCTCGGACATGATCACCTCACAGTTCTCCTGCCGGGCGAGGATCTTACGGATCGGCGCCGCGATGTTAGCGGGCGACAGTGCCGCCGTCGCTATCTGGTAGAGGAGAGGCTGGAAGAGATGGTGGTTGTGCCGGTCAATGAGCACCACCTCGGCGTCGGCACCGGCCAGCGCCCTGGCCGCCTCCAGGCCAGCGAACCCCCCGCCCACGATCACCACACGCGGCTTCTCGGGCCCGAGCGAGTCGGGGCGTGCCGTCATCCCGCTCCTCGCTAAACGCCTGGAGGAGAGCTCTTGAGGCGGTCGGCGAACCGCTGCCGGAACTTCGCCACCTTCGGATCTATGAGAAACGTGCAGTAAGGCTGGTTCGGGTTGTTGCGGAAGAACTCCTGGTGATATGCCTCGGCTGGAAAGAACTCTTCGAGAGCGGCCACCTCCGTCACGATCGCGCCGGGAAACACACTCTCCCGTTCCAGCTCGGCGATCAGCTCCTGCGCCGTCTCCTTCTGGGCCTCCGAGTGATAGAAGATGGCCGAGCGGTACTGGGTCCCCACATCCGGCCCCTGTCGGTTCAGGGTCGTCGGGTCGTGCGTGGCGAAGAACACCTCCAGGATCTCTCGGAAGCCGATCACGTGGGGATCGAAGGTGACCTGCACGACCTCGGCATGTCCCGTGACCCCAGCGCAGACCTGCTCGTACGTGGGGCTAGGCGCACTGCCACCTGCGTAGCCCGACTCCACCCGCTCGACCCCTTCCAGCAGCTCGAACACGGCCTCCAGGCACCAGAAGCACCCGCCGCCCAAGGTTGCGACATCCGTACTCACGCTTTGAAACCCCCCCGGTCGAAGTGTCGTAAATTAGTCGGGAACGTCAGATTCGGAGGTTCTCCCCACCATCCACAACCGCGACACGACAAGGATCCAAGATGCCTCCAGGCATGGTCGACGCAATCGCCCCGCTGATCGCCACGTTCATGATCGGAATCTTCATCCTCCTCTTTCCTTTGAGTCGCCGCCTCGGGAGAGTGCTCGAGGAGTGGATCAAGCTGCGCCACGAGAGCTCCCCGGACCGGGACCGGCTCGAGCGGCTGGAGCTGGGCGTTCGGGAGATCCGTCAGCTCGTCGAGGGAATCGATCAGCGCATGGCGCTTCTCGGCGAACGGCAGGATTTCATGGAGTCGCTGATCGAGTCCAAGAAAGTGGCGTCCCTCCCCGCAGAGGCCGGATCCACGGATTCGTGATGCCGGCGATCAGCCGACGCGAATCCCGAATCCCCCCCAAATAGGGAAAGATGACCAGGTCGAGCCACCGAAGCGGGAGGCTTCGGTGAACATCAGGTACCAGCGGCCGCGTATGAACACGCTGACGGTCTCCGCGACCAGGTAGCCGACCCCGAAGCCGACTGGGAGGGTGAACCGGGTCTCCGAGTCGGGCCGGTCCAGCTCGTCTCCTCGGAACTGGATGGTGGTGGCGCCCGCTCCGGCGTCGATCGCGACGATCCACTTCGTGCGCCTCCGATCCGTCGCGTTGATCATGATCGCCGCGTCGTAGTGATACAGGTTGACGTCACGGCCGAGGAAGTCCTGATCGATGTCGGGAAGGGGCGATACAACCGGATCCCGTCCCTTCAGCCACTCGCCGGCGAAATCGGCACGCATGCCCACGACGCGGCTGAAGAGATAGCCGAACCCCAGCCCGCCCGAGAAGCCCGCGCTCGTCAGGTCGTCCAGCCGGCCCGTGGGCAGGGCGGCCCCCGCGTAGAGGTCGAGAAGGAAGCCCTGGGCATGGGCCGTGGCGGGCACAACGCCCAGGAGGCCGAGCCCGGCGGCCGCCATTAGCAGTCGCGTAGAGATCTGTGACATGTCCCCTCCCTTTTCTGCACCGCCCAACCACTCTCCGTGGATACTGGTGATCCTCGCAAGGGCAATCTTCGGACAGCTGGAGCCCGCGACAATCGGGAAGAACCGTTACCGTCATGTGCGGAGGAATCCATGCCGCCATGACATGCGGGGAGCGATGGGGATAGGTTGAGCGAGATCTGACGGATCGCCGTGACGCTGATACCCAACCGGAGAACCGCCATGCCAGTTCTTGAGATCGAGGCCTACCGCGTCGGCGTATCGCGCCGCTCCACCGACGACTTCAAGAGGTTCCTGTTCCTGGAGCCTGATCCCGCCTACCGAGGTCCGGGCGACAGCGGTGTGCGGATCTTCTTCGAGCCAGGCCCCACCGAGATCGGCCGCAGCGCTGCGGGCTTTCTCGTCGTCACGCTGGAGCTGGACTACTTCAGCGACATGTATCACCTCCTCCAGACCGAGAAGCCGGTGTACTTCTCCTGGGGGTTCGATGACGCCGGTGAAAAGCTCGCCTGGTGTGACCTGTCGACGACTGAGGAACCGATTGGCGAGGGCTTCACGGACATGTCAGATCTCTGACGCCTAGCAGTTCCTAAGCGGAAGGGCGGCCTGGCTGAATTGCTGGCCCGGCTGACAGATCGCCGCGACATCGTCGCTGATCCAACCTGTGGAGCGGCACCTGATCGACGTCAGGCGCCGGCTGCCAGGCCTTGTCTCAGTTGCGCGGTCGCCGCAAACCGTCGAGATTTTCTTCGGCGACCGATCCTCGCCCAACCTCTTCGGCCCTACCTCGGCTGGGGTCCATGTGAGGCAAAGGGGGGCATACTCCCGGATCGGGCATCGACGGAGCCTGTCATGCCTCGGTTAGCCGCTGTCGAGGAGCGGAGGCCGTGGCGTGTGCAAGGAGCTGAAGATGCCGAAGAACAAGGATCTCAAGCGGCTCATTCGAGCGCGCATGACGAAGACCGGCGAGTCCTACACCGCCGCTCGCTCGCACCTCCTCGCGAGGGACCTCCCGCTGCCAGACGACTATGAGAAGCTCGCCGGCATGAGCGACAATGCCGTGCGCAGAGCATCGGGAAAGACATGGCAGGAGTGGGCCAAGGTGCTCGATCAGGCGGACGCGGCGCAGATGGAGCATCGGGAGATCGCCGACTACGTGCACTCGCGTTTCGAGGTCTCGGGTTGGTGGGCGCAGATGATCACGGTCGCGTACGAGCGATTCCGCATGTTGAGAGATGTCGGCCAGAGACGCGGCGGCGGATACGGCATGAACAAGAGCAAGACGATCGGTGTGCCCGTGGCTGATCTCTGGGACGCGTTCCATGATCCCGACCGGCGAGCCCGGTGGTTGCCGGGCGTCGAGCTGACGGTGCGCACCGCGACCAAACCGAAGTCCATGCGGATGCGCCTTGAAGACGACACGCCGCTCAACGTGTACTTCACAGCCAAAGGAGCACAGAAGAGCTCGGTGTCGCTTCAGGTCCTTCGGCTCCCGGACAAGGAAACAGCCGATCGGGCTCGTGCCCTCTGGCACGAGCGGCTCGAGTCGCTGAAGGAGCAACTGCTCACGGGGCGAAGCACGGAAGCTTCCAAGACATGTCGTGACACCGCTGTTCGGGGCTGAGCTTCGCCGTTGGCCACGGCGAGCCAGGTTCTCGGCCGACATATCGGCTTGTGAGCCACGCCCGCAGGTCGCACTTGGGCCGCAGGGGGGGAATCGTGATCGCTCGGACATGGCGCGGCGCAACGGCCGCCAGAGACGGCGACCTCTACTTCAACTACCTGCTGGAGACTGGGGTCAAGGAGTGCGAGCGCACCCCAGGAAATTGCGGTGTATACGTTCTGCGCCGTACCGACGGGGATCGGTGTGAGTTTCTATTCGTCTCGCTCTGGGAATCCATGCAAGCTGTGCGGGAGTTCGCAGGATTGGACGCGGAGCGTGGAGTGTTCTACCCCGAGGACGAAAAGTACCTGATCGAGTTCGACGCCGATGTCCTGCACTACGAGGTGTTGAAGGGACCGGCCCCGGCGTCGGGCATGCCGTCGCCGGGGTAAACTCGGGCAAGCTCCTAATCGAAACCGATGGCTTCTGCCGGGACGCCGGCACGAAGTTGATCGTACCAGGCTGTCGTGTACACCCAGTCGTGGAAGAACCCGTCCAACGCGATCGGTGAGCGGGCGTCCAAGTGCTTCATCAGCATCTCGAATGTGCCGCCTAGTTCCCTGTTCTTCTGATAATAGCCCCGCAGTGCAGCGTCGAACTCCTCGTCGCCGAGTGCCCGATGCAGTGCATAGAACATCAGGAAGCCGACTCGATACGACAGGTCCGTGACACCGGCGTCTCCATAGCGGACGAAGGGTACCGTCCTGATCTCGGGTGAGCTCGAGGACGGGGTGATGATCCGCTCGACCGTCCGCCTCACGTCCCCCTCCATGCCCTCCCGGTCATCCAGCTCCTCGGCCATACGCATCGCCAGAAGCGTCGCGAGTCCCTCGTTCCATCTCGCTGACGGTTGGTCGAGGTCCGGGACGTTCCACAGGTGGGTGAGCTCGTGGTATAGGGCCAGCATGCGGCTGGCGTCACGAAACGCGTCGGCCGTCTGGATGATGCCCCCGGTGAGACTGGCCTGGGAGCCCCACCTTTCCGGAATCTCCATCACGGCGATGTCCGGATCCACGCCGAGAGGCCCGAACCAATCCTCCAAGAGCGCCAATCCCTTCGCAGCTCCGTTGAGAACACGGAGGGCCCCGGCGGAATCGGGCGGGAAGTAGTAGACCCGGATACCCCCACGGCTCATGAGGGCATACTCGGCCACCGGGAGGTTGAGGAAGGGGACCGGAGCGATGCTCTCGTACACGAAAGTCGTCCGTCCTTCGTCGGTGATCTTCTCCACGAGCCTGCCGCCGCTCGCGACGGTGAACTGCTCTGGAACCGTAATGCGCGCGTTGAAACGGAAGTCCGGCCGAGGTGCAACCCGGTTGATCCGCCTGCTCAGGGTGCCCAATGCCGGCCAGGCAAAGGCGTCCTCCCTCAGAATGGAGAAATCCTCGTCCACCCGGTCCTGGATGTACAGCGATCCCGTTTCGGTATAGCCGACGAGATATCCGTGGTAGTCCAACCTCAGGACGACGCTGGAGTCCGGTGCCAGAGGCCGGGACAAGGACACGACGATGTGATTGACCTGTCGCCGGGGCGAGTCCACGAAGACGGCCACATCCTGGGTGAAGTCGAGAGTGATCCCCTCCGGACCACGCGCCGCCTGCACGGTCATCAGCCGGCCCAGATTGAAGGGAAGCTCGCTCGTGGACTCGCCCGAGAGGTTGACGATCTCGTACGACGCCCACCCGGAAAGCGAGCCGTCCCGGTAGTCGAGGTCGAGGCTCAACTCCAGCCGGGTCATTGCCAGACCAAACTCCTCGCTGGGCTGCGCATCGGCCTCGGCGGGACCCGCCAGCAGGACGGCGAGGAGCAACAGGCCGGCTCGTGCCCATTCCAACGGAGCTTTCATGCTGCGAGACTCCTCGCTAGAGGCTCACCCCCGGTGATCACGCCCGGTGCGACCGCCGACGAGATCGGGAGCTCTGCGTCCTACGGCCGTAGCATGGCGCTTAGGGCGTCAGACAGGGATGTGACCGACTGGGGCTTCCGGCGCCAGAGCGCTGACGCGCTGTCGAGGCCAGCGACCGTCGATACCTAGACGGGCCGTGCCTCGACGATGCTGAAGGCGCTCGGCGTGGCAATGACGCGGGTCATCTCCAAGCCTGTCGCGCCGAACAACACTTCGTACTCTTCGACCGTGCGCTGCCGTGCTTCGCCGAAGTAAAGCAGCATCATCATGTCGAGCATAGCGACACCGGGATTCGGCTGACAGGGTACGGTGAGCATCTCGATGATGAGGAGACGGTCCGTGTCTCGCATGACGTTACGGCATCGCTGGAGGATGGCGCGGCATTCGGCGTCAGGCCAATCGTGGAGGACCTGGCAAATCGTCCAGACCTCGCCCGTGGTGGGAATCGGATCGAAGAAGCTGCCGCCGAGAAACTCGCACCGACTCCGCACGCCGCGTTCCGACAGCAAGCGATCGGCGTCGGGAAGCACCTCCGGTTGCTCGACCAGCACACCCCGCGTTCCCTCGTGCTTCTCCAGAATGGCTGCGAGCAACGAGCCAGCGCCGCCGCCGACATCGACCACCGTCTTCACATGGGTCCAGTCGTACGCACCGGCGATCTGCTGGTGTTCGTCGCTGCGCAGGTCGGCCAGGGCCCGGTTGAACAACTCATGCTCGTCCGGGAGGCGGCGCATGCGATCCCAGAAAGACTCACCATACACGTGCTCAAAGCTCGACTCGCCGGTTTTTACACTGTGGCCAAGCTCCGCCGCAGACTTGAGCAAATGTGCGCCACCCCAGAAGAGCGCGGCGTTCCTGAGCCCGCCCGGCCGGTCACGAAACAAGTCCGAGACCGGACTGTTGGCAAACACCCCCGGCGAGACCTCCTGAAATGCCCCGAATGCCGTCAGTGCGCGCAGCGCCCGGGTCAAGGTGAGCGCGTGCAGTCCGGACCGCTTGGCCAGTTCCGATGCGGGAAGCGGACCGGCGTCGAGATGGTCCGGCACACGGCCCTCAAGCAGCGCTCCGAGTGCTGGCGTCAGGTACAGGTGCGACAGCAGGCCGAAGGCGGTTCTGAAATCCTCGGGCGAGGGCTCAGGCATTTCGGGCGACTCCTTTCAAGGGTAGACGAAGCGGGCTCCGGCCAAGATATGGGAGTTTCCCGCACCAAATAGGAGAGTCATACCGGATCTTCCGGTAAGGCCCCCGACAGATTTGTGGACAAGCCCAAGCCAAATCTGACCCAAGAAGTGACCCAGGAGGCGTAGACTCCCTACGGGATTTTAAGGAACTTGTGTCTGCGTGGCAGTGGACCTCAGCCGCCTCAGGATCTTGCGTGCGGATGCTGGTCGCGCACTGGGTAGAGGCGGTGCGCTGCGCTGCCTTCGGGTCCTGCCTCCGAATCGGGAGTCCTGGCGATCGACTAACCCAGCAGAGCCTTCAGTTGGTGCACGGAAAGCAGATGTCCGGTGGATCGCATCTCCCCGTCCACCTCAAGTCCAGGGGTCATGAGCACGCCGGCCTCTGTGATCCGCCGGAGGTCTGTCACTTTCTCGATCTCGATGTCGATTCCCAGCTCTCGCGCTGCTGCATTGACGTTCGCGGCGAGGCTCTGACATTTCGCGCATCCCGACCCATATATGCGGACCTGTGTCATGAAGTCTTCTCCATCGTTTCCTCTTTCTGCTGGTTCTCTTCTCCCGCACGATCCTGGGACGGCGAATCCCAGATCTTCACTCAAGCGTGCCAAAGACCAAGCCCGCAATCGTCGCGGCCGCGATAACAAGCCCCAGGTAGGCCAGCGTCTTTTTCCATCCGATGACGCTGCGGATCACGAGGATGCTCGGCAGAGAGAGCGCCGGGCCCGCCAGCAGCAATGCCAGGGCGGGACCCGAGCCCATGCCGCTCCCGAGCAGCCCTTCGAGTATCGGCACCTCAGTCAGGGTGGCGAAGTACATGAAGGCGCCAGCCACGGACGCGAAAAGATTCGCACCCAGCGAGTTGCCACCCACCGCTTCCGCCACCCACGATGAGGGCACCAGTCCTTCGTGGCCCGGTCTTCCGAGCAGCAGCCCGGCAACCAGAATGCCCAGCAGCAACAGCGGGAGGATCTGCTTGGCGAATCCCCAAGAGGCAGCGAACCATTCTCCCATCGGGCCGTCGTCGGTCGCGGCAATGAACGACAAGCCCAAGACGGCGACCACGAAGGCTACCGTGGGATTCGCGGGGCTGGCGACCGTGGCGAGAGCCGTCGCGCCCGCGAGCGCCGCGAGTTGCCAGCGGTCCATCCCGAACCACGCGAAAAGGGCGAGCCCCAGCAGAGCCCCGAAGCCGGCCGTTAGCCACCAGTGGGCCTGCCAGATCAGGAACCAGAGCCCTCCTTCCACCTGGGGGCGGCCCCAGTTCGCGAACACCAGGACTCCCACCAGAGATCCGAAGAAGACGACGTTCTTGGCCAGCATCGGCTGGCCGTCATCGGGCACGGAGGTGAAGCCGTCGGTTCGCTGCTTCTCCTCGCGTCGGAAGATCAGATGCATGGTCAGGCCAACGAGAACCGCGAAGGACACGGCGCCCACTGCCCGGGCCACGCCGAGTTCCCAACCGAGCACTCTGGCGGTGAGGATGATGGCGAGCGCGTTGATGGCCGGGCCGGAGTAGAGGAAAGCGGTCGCGGGACCCAGACCCGCACCGGTGCGATAGATCCCGGCGAACAGGGGCAGCACTGTGCAGGAGCAGACCGCGAGCAGCGAGCCGGACGCTGAGGCTACCCCGTACGCGGCCGGCTTGGGGGCGCGGGGACCAAGGTATCGGAGCACGGCCCCCTGGCTAACGAACGTCGCGATCCCGCCGGCAATGAAGAACGCCGGTACCAGACAGAGCAGGACGTGCTCCCGGGCATACCACCTGGCCAGCGCCAGCGACTCGGTCACCGGCGAAGCGCGAGGTAGGGTGCCGATTGGAAAGTGGTAAGCTAGGACAAAGACGCCCATGATCAGGGCCAGGGCCTTCCACTCGCGTCGCCACGCCACCGGAGAGACAGCGAGCCGCCGAGCCAGCGCTCTTTGTGCGTTGCCGAAGCCCCTCCGAAGCCCTCCTGCCACGCGGCGGTGCTTTGGGAGGGATGCTTCACCCGCCCGAGACATCTATCTATCTCCTTCGGGCCGTTGGGGCCCGACGCTTCCGCAAACGACGACGCCTGCGCCCGGCCGAGGTCGACGCTAGGGGGCTGGCGGTTATCTCCTACTGCAGGAGATTCCCTAGGCGGATGCGAAGCTAATCTTTCACCCTGGCGAAACGCGCGCTGGATCTCTATATGCTTATACCCGCTTATACGGGTATAGTCTATTGAGCATCACCTCACTCGTCAACCCCACCGTCACCAGATGAGAAAGGCGATCCGAGCTCAGCGAAGAAACCTGGCGAACTTTGCTTAGTCAGTTGGGGCTCGCCAAGCCATACGGAAATGTATGTTGAAACTGCGCCAGCGTATGGTCGGAGGACGAGATCAACTATCGCCTGTCTGGCGGCTGGCTACTAAGAACCGCTGTCTGATCCTAGCTCCGATGTAACCGGCAAGGAGTGCTAATGCGGCGGGAAGGATCAGAACCGCGAGGCCGTAGAAAGAGAGATGTGGCTACATCCCCGCTCCCACGCACCGTCCGGCAGGTAGGCCCGGAGCCCCCCATGCCACCCCCCCTGCGCACATACGGAGAGAGTCGGCTAGGTTCTTGGAATCTAGTCCACTCGGTGCACACGAATGGTCGCGTATTCGGCTGGGAAATCGGCGCGGAGCCGATCAT